>NZ_JACVBI010000004.1:0-485222 GCF_014852305.1 Pseudomonas sp. PDM09
CCCGAACTCAGCAGTGAAACGATGCATCGCCGATGGTAGTGTGGGGTTTCCCCATGTGAGAGTAGGTCATCGTCAAGATTAAATTCCGAAACCCCTATCTGCGTATGCAGGTAGGGGTTTTGTTTTGCCCGCAGGAAAGTTCGTACAGCATTATCGGGCCGCTCCTGTCTGATTGCGATGCTGTTCCGTTAGTGTTTATCGATGTTGATTGTAAGGGGGGCGGCGAACACACCTTCCGAGGCTGGCCGATAAGGGCGATTGTGGGATACCGCTTTACCGTGATCAACAGGTACCCGTTCCGGCGCAGGTCATCGATAAGGGCATCCCTACAGCCGGACTACTAGCTCACGTCATGATCGCGAAATTTGCTGACCATCTGCCTCTTTATCGTCAGGAATCGATTTTCGGTCGTGTCGGCTTGGTCATTCCACGTTCAACCTTGGCTCAATGGATTGGCGTTACCGGCCTGCAGGTGCAGCCTCTGGTCGATGCGCTGCGTGACGTAGTGCTCGGGCAGCAGGTTATCCATGCCGATGAAACACCCGTGCAGATGCTCGTTCCGGCGAACTCGGCGTCACCGAGATCGGCTGCATGGCCCATGCGCGGCGTAAGTTCTTCGAGCTGCACGCGACCAACAAGAGCATGCTCGCCGAACAGCCCTGCGCTACCTCGATGATGGGGTTGTCACGATTGACAATAATTGGATAGAGAACCAGATCCGGCCGTGGGCTCTTGGACGCAAGAACTGGCTCTTCGCAGGGTCGCTACGCAGCGGCAAACGGGCGGCAGCGATCATGAGTTTGATCCTGCCTGCGCGCATAAACGGACACGATCCGTATGCCTATCTGGAAGATATGCTGAAGCGATTGTCGATACAGCGGGCCAGCGAAATCGGGCTACTGATACCGCATCAGTGGGTACCGGCCAGACTGTGTCTTCATGGCTATAGGGTGTTCTCAAAGAATTAATCGTCGAGACTGACCGTATGCGGTCAGTGTACGCCTGACTCATCTCGCAGATTCATCAGATCGGAATGATGAGTAAAAAATCGTAGATATCTCCATGCAAGGTGGGATGTGCGGACACTGTGGAACCACCGATTATGGTGAAGAGGTTTGCGTTGCACTTGGCCTGACATAAGCGGCGGGATGACGACCGGAAGGCCTCCATCCTCCGCATCATCACCCTGAAATCAAGGCTGCGACTGGCTGTCCGCTCTCATGATCTGTGCCTCACCATTGGCCACGAGCCAACGAACCACTTCGGTAACCGACACTGTATGGCTACGCTCTATCCAGCGCACTAGTGCCGGCCCGTAGTGTTCGGTGTATCGGCTGAGCACCAGTTGGCGACAGTCCGCTGACAAACGCAGGGTAATTTCGCGACAGTGCAGATTGGCCGGGTCGTCCCGCGTCACCCGTTGCTGCAGAACCAGCCTATTGCTCTCAGAACCCATCAGCCGGTGCTCCTGTGCATTGAGAGGTGGTGTTCTCTGGCGAGCCATGTTTGCCATCGGCCACGTAAGCAGCACGATGCTCGGCCACCACATTACGCAACGCGCTGTAGTAGTCCGGCAATTTTTGCAGGCTGTCGGTCAGTGGTAAGGCTTCTGCCCGACCATCGACGATGCCACCGACAGTGCTGATAGTGGAGAGTGTCTCCACGGTATCGCTATTGCTGCCGAACGGATCGACCACAAAGCCGAGCACGCGGCCGGCGGCGTCGCGACTGTTGGAGGTCCCGAGCAATGGCAGCTCGACGATCGGACCGTTGCCGATGCCCCACACGCCGAAGGTCTGACCGAAGTCCGAGTCGTGGCGCGGGATACCGGCCATGCTGGAGACATCGATCAAGCCCACCACCCCTACCGTGGTGTTGAGCGCGAAACGCCCCAGGGTATTGACCGAGCGCATCGGGTTGCCTTGCAGCAGGTCATTGATGAAGACCTTCGGCTCACCGAAGTTCGCCACAAAGTTATGCACACCGGTCTGGAAAAGGTCCGGCGTGTAGCGGTAGCCGCGCGCGACCGGCGCCAGGGCGTAATCATCAACCACCCGGTTAAACGTGAAGACGCCCCGATTGAACGGTTCTGCCGGGTCGTACACCGAATAGGCGATATCGGCGCAGGCCACGTCGGTGTTGGGCTGCGGCTGGCTGCTGCAACCCGTCAGTCCTGCGGCCAACACGGCAATTGAGGTGTTGCGGGTCAACCAGGGAGCACACTTGAAAGGCAACATGGGCGCAAGTCTCAGGAGGAATTTGCCGTGATGCTGAGCTCCAATCCTTGCGCCAAGATGTCTGGTTTATTGCGGTGCTGACGCTTTATTGCAGAGTTGAAATATATGACGCGCGGCCATGAATGGTTTTAGATGGCGGTTCCATTCGCCCCTTAAGTGACCTTCGGTGAACAGCCTTTTAATTGTCGACGACGACCTTGAAGTCCTTGATCTACTGAAAAAATTCTTCGTGCAACACGGCTACAGCGTCGAGGTCGCCACAGACGGTGCGTCGCTGTGGGCGGCCATAGAGCGCCAGGCGCCGGACCTGATCATTCTGGACGTGATGTTGCCCGGAGACAGCGGGCTGATCCTGTGTCAGCAACTGCGGATTCGACACGCAATACCGGTGATCATGCTAACGGCCATGGGTGAACTCAGTGACCGGGTGGTCGGCCTGGAACTGGGTGCCGATGATTATCTGACCAAACCCTTCGACGCCCGTGAACTGCTGGCCCGAGTGCGTGCTGTGCTGCGTCGCGTGGACGAGCGTCGTCCGGTTCCGCAAGAGCGGCCACGGCCACTGATTGATTTTGCCGACTGGCATCTGGACGTCACCCGTCGTGAACTTCGCTCGCCGGACAACGTGATGATCCCGCTGTCGGCCGGTGAGTTTGACCTGCTGCTGGTCTTCGTCGAACACCCGCAGCGCATTCTTACTCGCGAGCAATTGCTGGACCTGGCGCGCGGGCATTGCCATGACGCGTTCGATCGCAGCATCGACGTTCAGGTCAGTCGTCTGCGGCGCAAACTCGAGTCCGACACCAAGCGGCCGGCGATGATTCGCACCGTGCGCAATGGCGGTTACCTGTTCACGCCCAGCGTGACGCGGCGATGAGCTGGTTGAAGCGGATTCGCGCCCGAGACTGGCCGCAAGATACGGTTGCGCGCTGGATCGCGTTGACGATCATCCTGGCCATGCTCATTTCACTGGCGCTCAACGGGCTGTTTATCCAATTGGCCGGCGTATGGGCGCGCCCGCCACTGACCGAAATCGGCTTGCTGGAAAAAGCCGCCGCCATCGCCCGCATCATCGAGGCCGCCCCGGCACCACTGCGCAACCCATTGGCACAAGCCGCCAACGAGAACGGCTTCACTGTCACGTGGCACCCTGATCGGCACGATCTCAATCTGCCGACAGTGGACGATCCGAAGTCTGACATTGGGTCGACCATCCTGCAGCCGATGCTCAGAGCCCCTGACCGGCGCATCGAAGCCTATGAACCGGCCGACTGGACGGAGCATACGGAGGACGCGCATTACGCGCTGTTGATCGAGCTATCGGATTCATCATGGCTGATGTTCTCCGCGCCCTCGCGCAGTTGGGGGCTCGACGAAGCGCCACGCTACCTGATCGTCATCCTGCTGGTGCTGATTTCCACCGCATTGGTCGCGCTGATCGCCACCCGACGCCTCGCCACACCTTTGCAGCGCTTCGCCGAAGGCGCCCGGCGCTTCGGCGTGGACTTCCGCGCACCGCCGATCGAACCGCTCGGCCCCCACGAAATCCGCCAGGCCATTCTCGCGTTCAATGCCATGCAAGCCCAGTTACAGCACTTCATCCGCGACCGAACGCAAATGCTCGCCGCCATCTCCCATGACCTGCGCGCGCCCCTGACGCGGATGCGCTTGCGTGGCGAATTCATCGAAGACAGCGAGCAACAGCAACGGCTGTTTCGTGACGTGGATGAAATGCAGGCAATGATCAATTCGGCGCTGGAGTTCTTTCGTGATGATGCGCGGCTTGAACCGGCGACCCAGTTTGATCTGGCGGAACTGCTGCAAACGTTGCTTGATGATTATCGGGATCAGGGAGTCGACATTACGTTCAGCGGGCCGCTGCGGTGGGTGTATTTCGGGCGCCCGTTGGGGCTTAAGCGGGTGATGACCAATCTGCTTGATAACGCGATCAAGTACGGGAGTGACCCGGCGGTTGAACTGATCCCCGGTGACGGCCTGGTGCGGATCAAAATACTGGATCGTGGGCCGGGTATTCCTGAGTTCAGTCTTGAACAGGTGTTTACACCGTTTTTTCGTCTGGAGGGTTCGCGGAACAAGAGTACCGGTGGGGTTGGTTTAGGGTTGTCGGCGGCGCGGGCAATTGTGCTGGAGCATGGCGGAGAATTACGGCTGCTTAATCGGGCGAAGGGCGGGTTGGAAGCGTTGGTGGTGTTGCCGGTGCAGGTGGGGTAGGGCACAGGTCATCCCAATCGGCTTCGGTCACTTCGTGAGTGAAGGCGCTATGCCATCACTTTTTCGTCTGCTAAGGTTCTGACCCATAAATGGATCCACATCTCATGGAGTAGAAGATGTTCAAGTCTCTTACGGATAAAGCGCGAGCTCTGTCAGGCGGGATCGCCGACAAGGCCATGGCAGCCAAAGACAGTGTGTCCGGCAATTTTTCGGTAGGCACATCGAAAGCCTCGGAGTTTTTGGAAAATAACTGGGGCAAGGTCGAAAACGTTTTGGTCAATGGCCTGCTGACTGTTACGGAAGAAAAGCTCAAGGATGATGAGGTCTTCATCATGTTGGTCGAAAAAGCTTATGAAATGCTGCCAACGCCTGTCCGTTTGATCCTCTCTCGTACGACGTTCATCAATCACACCATGACCCATCGCGAAAGCCTGGTCGCCAAGTTGCGGGAGAAAAAAGCCCTGCGTTTGCTCAACGATAGTGCGTTAACCAATCAGGCGTTGCTCATTGATGACGGCAGTCTGATCGCGTCTGTTGAAACGCCGCGATAGTTGTTGCCAAGGTCTGATTGAGCGGGGGCTGAACCTGCCTCCGCATTATGGATCCCCCCAGCCAATAGGCTCGCGAAAGAACCATGGGCCCGTTTCCGCTAATGCCTGGCCATACAAAGTGGCATCAGGTGTACGACACGACTGAATCAGGACGATGAACGAAAACTCTCTTAAATTCGCCAAGTATTGGCGCAACTCCCTCGTCGATGCCGAGAATGGCAGCGGCGGTCTGAAACTCGATGACCTGGCAGGCCATGTTCTCCTCCCGCTCGAAGCCTTGCACGCCGGTTATTTGGGAAGCGAGACCGTCGAAGCGTTATTCAAGGACGAGCCCCAGCAATGCCAGACGCTTGAAGTCACCATTCGGCCCTGGGTATTCAAGGCACGACTGGAGCACGGAAAACCCCGTAACGGGATGCATGCGCTGGTGACGCCACTGCTTGGGCATGTGCAGATCAATCGTCACGGGCAACTTTTTCCGACTAAAAACACTGTTATTCCGCGAGATATCCTGGAGCCTCTGGAGTCAGGCTGTTTCGCGTTGGGCGATGTCGCGGACGTCGATCGGTTTTTGGCGGTCAACACGCTGCCAGCATTCGAGCCCCCCGAAGAAGGCCAGGCCGCCGCGACCGACGAATATGCCGAACGGTGGGCAACGTATCTGGGTTTTTGTCAGCGTTTTGTCGACGAAGTCAGTTCAGGTTGGCTGCAAGGCGATAACGGCTACGAACGATCGAATGAATGGTGTCTGTTCAAAGAAGAAAAGGTATCCGGCGCCAGTCAGCACATTGTGCGTTTGTATGACCACCTGCGTGACACGGCCCCTCAAAGCGCACTCTTTGAACGCTACGCCAGTCAGGTATCGCTCGATCCTGAACCCTGCTTGCCGCCAAATGCCGGTTTCACCACGCGTCTGGGCCATGCCAGCGATGAGTATGCTTTGGCCAGTGAGCAACGTGACGCCCTGGCACATTTCCTGGCCTCCAATGACGGAGACATTCTAGGGGTGAACGGACCGCCCGGTACGGGCAAGACCACCTTGCTGCTATCGGTTGTGGCGTCGTTGTGGGCCAAGGCTGCGTTGGCTGGAGCAGAGCCTCCGGTGATTGTCGCCAGCTCTACCAATAACCAGGCTGTGACCAATATTCTCGATGCCTTCGCCACCGATTTCGCCTCTGGCAGCGGGCCATTTGCCGGCCGCTGGTTGCCGGACATCAAAAGCTTTGGGGCTTATTTCCCGAGCAAATTCACAGACCCGGTAACGTCGAGCAAATATCAGTGCCAAAGCTTCTTTGCCGATACCGAGTCTGCCAGTTACCTGGAACAGGCCAAAGACGAGTGGTTGAGCAAAGCATCAACGGCTTTCCCCTCCTTGCCGTCGCCCACGGTGGAAGGGGTTGTTGGACAGTTGCACCACGCGCTGCAAGCTCGTTCCAATGAATTGCACAACATCGAACGCTCATGGCAAGCCCTGGCGACCGCACGCCAGGCACTTGTGGCGGTGTGGGGCGATGATCCTGAGGCCGGTATCACGGCTGCGCAGCAAGACGTGCAGAATCTCAAGGCCAAAAGCACCCAACAAAAAGCGCTGGAGAATTCGTTCCGCAAGTACCTGGCCGACGAATCACTGTGGTACGTGATCTTCGCCTGGTTTGCACCTGTTCAACAAAAGCGCTTGCTTCGTGCACGGCTGCATCTCGAACAGAGCCACGACGCTTTGCAGGCATCGGAGCCGTTGCTGAACGAGGCTCAACTGGCCCAGTTACTCGCGCTGGACAATGTGTTGGCAATCAGCGAAACACTGGCCGCCTGGCGTGCCACGACAAGCGCCGAGATCAGCGCACTTGAGGCGAAAATCAACGCCGCACAAGAGTTGCAGTTGGCGTTAAAGCAGCGCCTGGCGAGTTGGCGATCAGCACTGTCGTCGCTGGAGCTGGCTCCCGATGTTGTGACCGATGACATGACCCTGAACGATTGCGATCCGTTGGCCGACACTCGGATTCGCTTCCCGATCTTCCTGTTGAGCACGCACTACTGGGAAGGGCGCTGGTTGCTTGAAGTCGAGCAAACGTTGCCACAAATCCTCAAGGACCAAAGCAAGAACGGCCGAAAAGCCCTGGAAAAAAAATGGTATCGCTGGATGAAACTGACACCCTGCGTCGTGTCGACTTTCTTCATGCTGCCCGCCCATATGAAGGGCAGCAAGCACAACGGCCAGGGTCTGATTGAAGACTACATGTACAACCTCATCGATCTATTGATCGTCGACGAAGCCGGCCAGGTTTTGCCCGAAGTCGCAGGTGCTTCCTTTGCTCTGGGCAAGAAAGCCCTGGTCATCGGGGACACGTTGCAAATCGAACCGATTTGGTCGATCCCGGATTCGGTGGACATCGGCAATCTGTTGGGGGCCGATCTGCTGCCACGTGTCGGTGTCGATGAAGCGTATGCAAAACTTTGCGCCACGGGTGTGAGTGCAGCCTCGGGCAGCGTGATGCAAATCGCTCAGAATGCCAGCCGCTACTGGTACGACACCGACATGGACCGGGGCATGTTCTTGTACGAACATCGTCGTTGTTATGACTCGATCGTCGATTACTGCAACACCCTGTGTTACCAAGGCAAACTGGTGCCCAAACGAGGCACTAAACCTCAAGGCGGCCTGTTGCCAGGCTTGGGTTATCTTCACGTCGATGGTATCTGCCGACAGCAGAACGGCCGTAGCCGCATGAACCGTCTTGAGGCCGAAACGATCGCGGCGTGGATCGCTGCCCACCGCGAGAAACTGGAGGCAAGTTACGGGCTGGAGTTGTGGAAGATCGTGGGTGTGATCACGCCCTTCGGCGCGCAATCCCAAGCGATTGCCGAAGCATGCGCCGCACTGGGCATCCAGACTGGCAAAGGCGAAGGCGAGCTGACCATCGGCACCGTTCACTCCTTTCAGGGGGCGGCGCGGCCGGTGGTGATCTTTTCTGCGGTGTATTCCAAGCACGCCGATGGTGGCTTCATCGATCGTCGACCGAGCATGCTCAACGTAGCGGTCTCCCGGGCCAAGGATAGCTTCCTGGTTTTTGGCGACATGGACCTGTTCGGCATGGTGCCCAAAGGTAAACCTCGTGTTCTGCTGGCTGACTACCTGCTACGCGATCCTGCGAGTGAGCTGGCTTTCGAATACCTCCCGCGCAAAGACCTGGAGTCTCCCCGGTCAACACTTAGCCATCTGATAAACGCGGATGCTCACGACGACTTCTTGTTGAAAACCTTGGCCACCGCAATGCGTGAAGTACACATCGTTTCGCCATGGATTATATTGAAGCGGATCCACGAAATCGGCGCATGGGAGGCAATGAGTGCGGCGGTTGAGCGAGGCGTCAAAGTGCGGGTTTATACCGACAGGGATTTCAACATTTCAGAAAAATCGCCTGACATTCAAGCGAAAAGAGATGAACTCAAGCACGCCATTGAGGCCCTGCGAGGCCAGCGCATCGACTCCCATGTGGTGGCCCGGGTACATAGCAAAATCGTCATGGCCGACGATGAGTTGCTGTGTATGGGATCATTTAACTGGTTCAGTGCGAGACGTGACCGCTGGGCCAACTATGAAACCTCAATGGTTTATGAGGGGCCGGATGTGACGGGGGAAATCAAGGTGCACAGGGAAAATCTTGTGGCGCGGATAGATTCGCGGCACTGATAACAGGGCCTGGCCGCTCAGCGGCCAGGCCAGCAGAAACTCCCGTTTATTGCTGCGATCAGAACAACGGGTCGACATTCAAACAGAGAAATAATATGGACATTAAATGGCGCCGCTTCATACAGATTGAAGCGATCCTCCTGCTGCTCATCACCCCGTTTTTTGCTCACGCAGACATTACTGAGGAGGAGGCCACCGCCAACTGCCTTAAAGTCAGCGAGTATTCCGCCGAGGGTGGGAAGTATTACAAGCTCAAGCAATATGCCAAGGCTCGGGAACAATATGAGCAGCAAGCCGGTTGGTCTGAGAGTTGTCAGCTGGACGAAGAAAAAGTCGCGTTGGCCTACAACAACGTGGCACTGACCTACGTCCACGAAGGCAATTACCTGAAGGCCCGGGCGTGGTTGAGTATTCTGCCCAACGACAAAAAATCGATGTTCAACCTCGGGAAAATCAGCGGCGATATCAAGAACGCCCTGGAGAAACAGTCAAGCAAGCCGCAAGGGCAGTATTGGCAATATGCCGGGGCTTCGTTATGGAATTCCATGACGATCAAGCCACAAGGCATGAAATACCAAGTTGATTTCGAGGGTTATTACGCAGGCCTGATGGCGATGTATTACGGTCCCAATCTCGGTGAGTTTTCAACGGTATTAGCGTTTGATAACGGCAAGGCTCATTACGCCATGAGTGGAGATGATGGTGACTGTGAATACGACTTCGACATTAAAAAAGACCTGCTCACGGTAACGCGTACGGCCGGTGAATCATGCGGTTTTGGTCACAATGTGGGCGCTGAAGGCGCCTACCAACGGGTCGAGTTCTAGTTTGGAAAGATGGAAAGCCCCGAAAGCTCGGGGCTGATTCGGATCAAGCGTACCTAAGCCTCCCAGCCCGCCCCACTGACCGCCGCCTGCGCCAGTGGGTGCAAGTCTGCCCCTTGATGCGCCGTCTGCCAGGCCAGCAGCTCCTTGCGCATGCCAGGCGTCCAGTACATCTGCAGGTGATTACGCACGCCGAGCACGGCCTGTTTCTGGTCCGGTTCGCTAGCGAAGTACTGGGCGATCTGGTTGGCCATTTTGATCAGGTTATCGGTACTCATCGGCGTACCTCCGCTTTAGCGCCACGCGCCTGGCGGCGTTCGTCGAGCAGACGTTGTTGTTCGTCGCTGAACGCCTGATAGCGTTTTTGCCATTCGGAAGGGTGATAGACGCGGCTGACTTCCACGGCGGTGACCTTGTACTCCGGACAGTTAGTGGCCCAGTCGGAGTTGTCGGTGGTAATGACGTTGGCCCCCGACTCAGGGAAGTGGAAGGTGGTGTACACCACGCCAGGGGCTACCCGTTCGGTGATCCGCGCACGCAGTACGGTCTGTCCGGCGCGACTGCCAATACCGACCCAGTCGTCTTCGTTGATGCCACGGCTCTCGGCGTCGGTCGGGTGGATTTCCAGGCGGTCTTCGTGGTGCCAGGCGACGTTGTCGGTACGCCGGGTCTGGGCGCCGACGTTGTACTGGCTGAGGATGCGCCCGGTGGTCAGCAGCAGGGGATAGCGGCTGTTGACCTTTTCCTCGGTGGGCACGTAACCGGTGAGCATGAAGCGGCCCTTGCCGCGCACGAACTCCTCGATGTGCATGGTCGGCGTGCCGTCCGGTGCCGCGGCGTTGCACGGCCATTGCAGGCTGCCGTGGCGATCCAGTTCGGTGTAGCTGACGTTGGTGAAGGTCGGCGTCAGGCTGGCGATTTCATCCATGATTTCTGATGGATGCTGGTAGTTCATCGGGTAGCCCAGCGCGTTGGCCAAGGCCACCGTGCCTTCCCAGTCGGCCTTGCCGCCTAGAGGCTCCATGACTTTGCGCACCCGGGAGATGCGTCGCTCGGCGTTGGTGAAGGTGCCGTCTTTTTCCAGGAACGAGCTGCCCGGCAGGAACACGTGGGCGAACTTGGCGGTTTCGTTGAGGAAAATGTCTTGCACCACCACGCACTCCATGGCCGACAGCGCCGCGGTGACGTGCTGGGTATTCGGATCGCTCTGGGCGATGTCTTCGCCCTGGCAATACAGGCCCTTAAAGCTGCCGCCCAAGGCTGCCTCGAACATGTTGGGAATGCGCAGGCCCGGGTCGGGTTGCAGAGTGACGTTCCACGCCTGTTCGAACTGCGCCCGAACCACTTCGTTGGAGATGTGGCGGTAGCCAGGCAGCTCGTGGGGGAAGGAGCCCATGTCGCAGGAGCCCTGAACGTTGTTCTGCCCACGCAGCGGGTTCACGCCCACACCTTCGCGGCCGATGTTGCCGGTGGCCATGGCCAGATTGGCGATGCCCATGACCGCGGTGCTGCCCTGGCTGTGCTCGGTGACGCCCAGGCCGTAGTAGATCGCCGCGTTGCCGCCGGTGGCATACAGACGGGCGGCGGCGCGGATGTCGGCAGGGTCTACGCCGCAGATGGCGCCGAGGACTTCCGGCGAGTTTTCCGCGCGGCTGACGAACTCGCTCCAGCGGGCGAAATCGCTGCCCTCGCAACGGGCGTCGATAAAGGTTTGATTGAGCAGGCCTTCGGTGACGATGACGTGGGCCAGGGCATTGAGCATCGCGACGTTGGTGCCAGGACGCAGGGCCAGGTGCAGTTCGGCGCGGGCATGCACCGAGTCCACCAGATCAATGCGTCGTGGGTCGATGACGATCAGCCGCGCACCTTCACGCAGGCGACGCTTGAGCTGGGAGGCGAACACCGGGTGGGCGTCGCTGGGGTTGGCGCCCATCACCAGAATCACGTCGGCCTGCATCACCGAGTCGAAACTCTGGGTACCAGCGGACTCGCCCAGGGTTTGTTTCAGGCCATAGCCGGTCGGCGAGTGGCAGACCCGCGCACAGGTGTCGACGTTGTTGTTGCCGAAGGCGGCGCGTATCAGTTTTTGCACCAGGTAGGTTTCTTCATTGGTGCAGCGGCTGGAGGTGATGCCGCCAATGGAGTCACGGCCGTATTTTTGCTGCAGCCGGCGGAATTCGCTGGCGGCGTAGGTCACCGCTTCATCCCAGCTGACTTCCTGCCAAGGGTCGTTGATGTGCTTGCGGATCATCGGCTTGGTGATGCGATCCGGGTGAGTGGCGTAGCCCCAGGCGAAGCGCCCTTTGACGCAGGAGTGGCCGTGGTTGGCCTGGCCATTCTTGTCTGGAACCATACGCACCAACTGGTCGCCTTTCATCTCGGCGCGGAACGAACAGCCCACACCGCAATAGGCACAAGTGGTGATCACGCTGCGTTCGGGCTGACCCAGTTCGACCACGCTTTTTTCCATCAGCGTCGCGGTTGGGCAGGCTTGCACACAAGCACCGCAGGACACGCACTCCGAGTCGAGGAAGTTCTCGCCCCCGGCGGCTGCGACCCGGGACTCGAAACCGCGCCCGGTAATGGTCAGGGCAAAGGTGCCCTGGGTTTCTTCGCAGGCGCGCACGCAGCGGTTGCAGACGATGCACTTGCTCGGGTCGTAATCGAAGTAGGGGTTGGAGGTGTCCTTCACATCCGCCAGATGGTTGTCGCCTTCATAGCCGTAACGCACTTCCCGCAGGCCGACCTGACCGGCGACGGTTTGCAGCTCGCAGTTACCGTTGGCCGAGCAAGTCAGGCAGTCCAGCGGGTGGTCGGAGATGTACAGCTCCATGACGTTGCGGCGCAGGGTGGCGAGCTTCGGCGTCTGGGTATGCACGCTCATGCCTTCGCTGACCGGCGTGGTGCAGGATGCCGGATAACCGCGCATGCCGTCGATCTCCACCAGGCACATGCGGCAGGAGCCGAAGGCCTCCAGACTGTCGGTGGCGCACAGTTTGGGAATGGTGGTGCCCAGCAGCGCGGCGGCGCGCATCACCGAGGTGCCTTCGGGCACGCTGATGCTGCGGCCGTCGATGTTGAGGGTGACTTGCACCTGGCTGTCGCGGGCAGGGGTACCCAGGTCGATATCGGTTTTCGGATCGAAGAGAGTGATCATTGGTCGGCCTCCGAGGACTGCAGACCGAAGTCGGCGGGGAAGTACTTGAGGGCGCTGACGACCGGATAGGAGGTCATGCCGCCCAACGCGCACAGCGAACCGTATTGCAGGGTGTCGCACAGGTCCTTGAGGATGATCACCTGCTCATCACGACTGTTCTGGTCAGGCGCGGCCAGCAAGCGGTCGATTACCTCCACGCCCCGGGTCGAGCCGATGCGGCAGGGGGTACATTTGCCACAGGATTCCTCGGCACAGAACTGCATGGCGAAGCGCGCCATGTGGGCCATGTCCAGGTTGTCGTCAGCCACCACCACGCCACCGTGACCGAGCATCGCGCCGATGGCGGCGAAGGCTTCGTAATCCAGGGGCGTGTCGAAGTGCGACGGTGGCACCCAGGCGCCGAGCGGGCCGCCCACCTGGGCGGCTTTCAGCGGCCGGCCACTGGCGGTGCCACCGCCGTAGTCTTCCACCAGTTCCCGCAGGGTCAGGCCAAAGGCCCGTTCCACCAGGCCGCCGTGACGAACGTTGCCCGCCAACTGAAAGGGCATGGTGCCCAAGGAGCGGCCCATGCCGTAATCGCGATAGAACTGCGCGCCCTTGGCCAGAATCAGCGGCACCGAGGCCAGGGTCAGCACGTTGTGCACAAGAGTCGGCAGGCCGAACAGACCTTGCAAGGCGGGGATCGGTGGCTTGGCGCGAACGATCCCGCGCTTGCCTTCCAGAGAATCCAGCAGCGCGGTTTCTTCTCCGCAGATGTAAGCGCCGGCACCGACGCGCACTTCCATATCGAAGGCCTGGCCGCTGCCGCCGACATTGGCGCCCAGGTAACCGGCAGATCGGGCGATGTTCAGCGCTGCACGCAATGTGGCCACGGCATCCGGATATTCCGAGCGCACATAGATGTAGCCGTAAGTGGCGCCGACGGTGATGCCGGCAATGGCCATGCCTTCGATCAACAGGAAGGGGTCGCCTTCCATCAACATGCGGTCGGCGAAGGTGCCGGAGTCGCCTTCGTCGGCGTTGCACACAATGTATTTCTGCGCAGCCTGGGTGGCGCGCACCGTGCGCCATTTGATCCCCGCGGGGAAGGCTGCGCCGCCACGGCCACGCAGGCCTGAATCGAACACCTCAGTCGCGGTCTGTTCGCCACCGAGGGTGACAGCTCTTTTCAAACCCTCGAAACCGCCATGATCCAGGTAATCGTCCAGGTACAGCGGCCGGGTGATGCCGGCGCGGGCAAACAGCAAGCGTTGTTGTGTCTTGAGATACGGCAATTCTTCCACCAGGCCCAAGGCCAGTGGATGCGCGGACGGCTCGCCTTGCAACGCATCGAGCACGGACGGCACATCGGCGGCAGTCAGCGGGCCAAAGCCGATACGGCCTTGCGGGCTGTCCACCTCCAACAGCGGTTCCAGCCAATACAAACCGCGCGAACTGGTACGTTGCAATTCCTGGGGAACAAAGCGTCCCCGGGCGTGGGTGATAAGGGCTACCGCAACCTCTTCGGTACCCACGGCACGGGCCAGCGAATCACGGGGCAGATAGAAAGCCGGCATCATGCGTCCTCCCTGCAACTATCGAGCAGTGCATCCAGACGCTCGGCACTAAGCCGCGCATGTACCCGGCCATCCAGTTCCAGGGCGGGCGAGCAGGCGCAAGCGCCGAGGCAATACACCGGACGCAAACTGATGCTGCCGTCGGCGCTGCTGCCGTGGTCGTCCAGTTGCAGGCGTTCGCGCAATTGCGCCGCGAGCTGCTCGGCACCGCGACTCTGACAGGACTCGGCCCGGCACAGACGCAGGATATGCCGGGTCGGCGGCGCGGTGCGGAAGTCATGGTAGAAGCTGATCACCCCGCGAACCTCGGCCTGACTCAGGTTGAGGGCGTGGGCAATCTCGGGGATGGCGGCATCGGGGATGTAACCGATGCCCTCCTGAATCTCATGAAGGATGGGCAACAGTGCGCCGGGGGAGCGTTTGTGGCGCTCCAGCAGGCTGTTGACCATAGGCAGGTGCAACATCTCATCAGGCATACAGCATTCCTCACGATCACGGACAAACCAGGCGGTTGTCAGTTGTCCGAAAGTGTCGGCTGCGGCAGTCACACCACGTCACGGTATCGTGGCATTTTCAGGCCGTTGGCCAGGGCACCCTGAGCGGGCATCTTGTTGGGCCCGGTGCGGTCTTTGCCGCACCTCTTCAGGGCATAACAGGCAGCTTGCCATGCTGCCTTTGATTCATCTGCACCAAAGCGACGTGTTCGATTCTGTCTACGACTACCCGTTAAGTCTAGAAGAGCGCAGCCCGAGGCGTTCACTCACTGAATATCTTTCGGATAATCCTTGAGTGCGATGAGCGAGGCATCGTGCCCGCTTGTGCCAAGCTGAAAGGATGTTGAAACGCCGTACATTCAATCGCCGGTCAGGCTAACCCCAAGAGGTCCATGACATGAACACCACTCATGCATCGCACGTCCGTCGCGAGTTCTACAAAGCAGTCAGGTTCTACTTTCACGTTGTCTGGCCAATTTTTTCCATCCTGCTGTTTTTGATTGTGTTGTTCGGCCTGATCATCAGCTTTCTGGAAGGATGGGATCCATTTGACGGTATCTACTTCGCGTTCGTGACCGGCCTGACCATCGGTTATGGAGAACTCGTCCCCAAACTGGCTGTCTCGCGGATATTGGCGATTTTGCTGGGATTCAACGGGGTGCTGATGACGGCGATATTTGCGGCGATCAGTATTCGGGCGATTGAGATTGCGGTGCGGGCGACAGATCGGGGGGAGTAGGGGCAGCAGCGGTGTAGGGGGAAATGCGCTATGAAGTATTTCAGTATTTGCTGTGAACTGAGTGATCGAAAGCCCCGACAGTCTCGGGGCTACAAATACCTGTCAGTCAAGTGCAATCCCTGTGGGAGCGGGCTTGCCCGCGAAAGCGCCAGGTCAGCCAACATCAATGCTGAATGCACTGTCGTCATCGCAAGCATTTCGCTCCCACAGACCTCATTCCTTACCGACTGGCATCAGAACCATCCCGCCTAAGCACTTTCACCGAATCATCAACCACCGCCTTACTCATTGCCGTCAAATAATGCGCAGCCCAGGCATGGCGGTCAGTGTCTCTGGCGTAGGCGGCATCTTCGGTCAGCTTCTTGGCGAGAAACAGAAAATCGGAAGCCATGGCTAACGCATCACCGAGGGGAACGCCGCTAGTGACGTGGAACAGCGGTTGATCGGAGCAGTAAATGGCAGGTGTTAGTCCGATGGTTTTGAGTTCTGGTTGATCGGTCATTTGCCACCTCCGATGAGGGAGAGGCGGTGGGTGAGGGTGGACGGTGGGGTATTACGCGATTGGGAATTGCGTAGAGGGAAAAGCCAAATTTTGTACGGATTGATGCTGCGCATTATCAGACTCCTTGATATGAGGAGCTGCCACGTTCGTTTCCACACGAATGGGTGACAGCTGTGCGCAGGGTGGAAAACCGGGAATCAAGGAAACCGGCACGCCCGAAGACGTCCCACGCACAGCCGCCATAACTCACGCCGCAGGCACAAAAAAAGCGCCGGCAGACGTGATGGGGGCGCTGTTGCGCCTTGAATTACACGGGTTTCCACACCCGGTCGCTGAATTGGCAGCGACTGTGGGAGGGTATCGCGCAGGCCTCGTTCCTGCAACCCTCGAAATAGCTGGGTAATTATCTGGTGGATCACCTAACAAGCCCGGGTAATAAGGGCATCGCGGCCGGCCGCACGTGTGTCCAGAAACGCATTGAAACAGGTCAATGCCATCTGTCTACGGGTTACATATTTGCGCTTCGGGTCGTTGCGAATTTACCTCATAATCCCGCGCTCTTACCGTCGGTAGCTCCGCTTCTCGACTAATCTGTAGTCGCTGCAACCCGACCTTAAACAGCCAAGGAGAAAGGCAATGCCAGATAACCGGAACCAGCGTCAGTCGAATGCATCTGCGAAGCATGCCCTCGAACGTTTGCCGGCCCCATCTGATTTGCCTGCGACCCTATGAGCCAAGCCGCCTTAGTCAATCCAAGCCTGCTCACCTGGTCTCGTGAGCGGGCAGGTCTCTCTACTGAGCAGGTTGCTAAAAAGCTTCCAGTGAAACCTGATCGAGTAGAGGAATGGGAGGCAGGCGAGACCAAGCCAACATTCCTTCAGGCTCAAAAGTGGGCGAGTCTCGCTCACGTCCCTTTCGGTTTCCTGTTTCTTCAGCAGCCGCCTGTCGAACAACTGCCTTTACCTGATCTGCGGACTGTCGGAGGGATAGCTCCTCAACGTCCCAGTCTGGAACTGTTGGACACCGTCAGGGATTCCATACGAAAGCAGGACTGGTACCTGGAGTATCTGCAACACCAGGAGCATCAGCCGCTGGAATTTGTCGGTCGCTTCAACAGCCGATCTCGAGTCGCAGAGGTGGTGGACGATATTCGCCGGATCCTCGGCGTGAACCCTGACATTGCTCGATTGGATTACGACAAATACAGCCGTGCCTTGATCGAGGCTGCAGAAGCGGCTGGCATTTTGGTAATGCGCAGTGGCATTGCGCTAGGAAATACCCATCGCAAACTTGAAGTTAGCGAGTTTCGGGGTTTTGCCATCAGTAATTCCTACGCCCCCGTTGTATTCATTAACAGTTCCGACGCACCCACCGCCCGGCTGTTTACCTTACTTCACGAGCTGGCCCATATCTGGATTGGTAGCAGTGGAGTGTCTGACGGAAACACCGCTAATGGTCGAGACGAGGAACGATTCTGCAATGCAGTTGCAGGTGAATTTCTGGCTCCCGAAGCCCAGTTCCGCGCCCTGTGGAACGTAGATGTTAACTGGGAAGACAATTTAGCTCCGCTTGCCACTCGGTTTCACATTAGTAAATTAGCTATCGGTCGCCGCGCATTGGATCTGGGTTATGTAAGCCAAGCGCATTACAGCGCTTACTACCGAATGATCCTAAAGGCTTTCCAGAATGACAAAGGTGGAGCGGGTGACTATTACCGTAACGCCACCGCGAAAAACAGCCCCCGCCTAAGCAAGGCAGTGCTGACTGAAGCAATGAGTGGCCGGATGCTGCTACGCGAGGCGGGAAATTTGCTCGGCGTGCAACCTGCTAAATTAAGGACTCTCGCCAACAAGATTACGGAATGAATCATTTACTCGACGCTAACACGCTGATCGAAGCAAAAAACCGTTACTACGGGATGGCTATCTGTCCTGGATTTTGGCAATGGTTATTACTTAAAAATAAAGTATTGGCTTTAGCCAGTATTGCACCTGTAATGGATGAGCTAACAAAAGGGAATGACGATTTGGCGGGTTGGGCAAAGGGAAATTCCGATTTCTTCCACTCTACCACCGATCGGGAGACGCAACTGGCATTCGCGCGTATTACAGGGCTTGTGGCAGATCAAGCTCCTAAGATGAAAACAGGCGCTATGGAAGAGTTTTTAGCGGGTGCTGACCCTTGGTTAATTGCAAAAGCGATGACTGCAGGGGCTACAGTCGTTACTCATGAAGTGCTAAATCTCGATGCTAAACGAAAATTCATCATTCCCAATATTTGTAAGGAACTGAATGTTCCTTTTTTGAATACGTTTGAGTTGTTGCATAGGCTTGAGGCAAGGTTTGTGTTGCCTGCTTAAAGTAAATTACTTGCTCAAATCGTGTGGGCTTGAAATGTTTAGCAGAGTGAGTGGAAATTGGAAATAAATCTGTCTCCTGTCAGGCGGGTTCCCCGATGCACCACCACTGCACTGCGACCTCATCGTCAGGTTGAGTTACGTCATGTCCGTGTTCGATGAAATTCACTGGCTTGTGCAACGCAAGAGCATGACTGATCCGCTCTGGCATGAGAGCGTTAGTTTCACCGAGAAACCCCAGATAATAGTCCCGGTCATAGAAGACGGTGACCTCGCTTTGATGAACCCATGGCCACACCAGTAGGCAAGCGACGCGATAGTAACCCTGTGAGTGGTCAGCAGCGTTGGACAGGTGGTTAGCGGCTTCGAGCAGTTGCTGAATGCAGAAGGCCTGAACTTCGACCCTGGCTTGAGGGCCTTGAACCAAGGCCGCGTGTACCGGGATCTTCCAATGTGTGTAGCACTCCATGTGCATGGATCGCGGGTGAAACTCGTCGCGAAAACTGGAGGCCCAGCGTTCCAGGGCGCGAAGGCGTCGGGGAATGCCTCTGAGTGGCTTGTTGCTGAGGGCGATTTGCCGCATTGATACGTCCTTGTGATGCCGAAAAAGTCTTTCGTTGCTGTCTGCTGACGCAATTGAAAAGTGGGCAGATATATTTCCATATCAGCCAAGACCCCAGCCACTACTAGTCGGTGTAAAGGGTTACTAAACTTGCCCTGGTCCGCTCACTCACTGAATGTCTTTCAAGTAATCCTTAAGCGGAATGAGCGGCGCATTAAGCTGCTCCATTGTCCGCGCACTGCTGAAATCAGCTGACAACCGTTGCAGCTCTCGCCCCAGCGGCGTATCAGCCCCGCCTATAGCGTCCAGCGCCAAACCTACACAATGCGCCACTCTAAACTGAATACCCTCGACATCACCCCGGCGCACCAGCAAGCCAAACACCTCCCGCTCATAATCACTCATGATCGGATCATCCCGCAGAATCGGGCTTTCCCCTTCCCTCTCATAAGCCAGCTTGAGGGCGAAAAGGGCGACTGTTTCCAGTGGCAATTCCATAGGTGTGAATCCTTGATTCGTTAGCCGAGCGGTTTCGGGTTGTGGCGTTGAAAAGCAAGATCAAAAGATCGCAGCCTTCGGCAGCTCCTACGGGGTGGCGGGCGAGGTCACTTTTCTATAGGCGAAAAAAAAGGCCTTGCAAAGCAAGACCTTTCTTAATTTTGGTGCCCCGAGGGAGACTCGAACTCCCACTCCTTTCGAAAACGGATTTTGAATCCGCCGCGTCTACCAATTCCGCCATCAGGGCTCAATGGCGGCGAAGTATAGAGATGAGATAACCGTTGGTCAATCAGGTACATGGAGAATTTTTGATATTTCCGCTAGACTTCCCGGCCCTGCTAGACGAACCCCATCATGCGCGTTGCTGACTTTACTTTTGAGCTCCCTGATTCGCTGATTGCTCGCCATCCTTTGGCTGAGCGTCGCGGTAGTCGCCTGTTGACCCTTGATGGGGTCAGCGGCGCCCTGGCACACCGTCAATTCACTGATTTGCTTGAGCATTTGCGCCCGGGCGATTTGATGGTGTTCAACAATACCCGGGTGATTCCGGCGCGGCTGTTTGGCCAGAAGGCTTCCGGCGGCAAGCTGGAAATCCTGGTGGAGCGGGTGCTCGACAGTCATCGCGTGCTGGCCCATGTGCGTTCCAGCAAATCGCCGAAGCCGGGTTCGAAGATCCTGATTGATGGCGGTGGCGAAGCCGAGATGCTGGCGCGTCATGATGCGTTGTTCGAACTGGGGTTTGCCGAAGAGGTGTTGCCGCTGCTCGACCGCGTCGGGCATATGCCGTTGCCTCCTTATATAGACCGCCCGGATGAAGGCTCGGACCGCGAGCGTTATCAGACGGTGTACGCCGAGCGCCTGGGCGCGGTGGCGGCGCCGACGGCGGGGCTGCATTTCGACCAGCCGCTGATGGAGGCGATTGCCGCCAAGGGCATTGAGACTGCGTTCGTGACTTTGCACGTCGGCGCCGGCACCTTTCAGCCGGTGCGCGTGGAGAAGATTGAAGATCACCACATGCACAGTGAATGGCTGGAAGTCGGCCAGGACGTGGTCGATGCTGTTGCGGCCTGCCGCGCTCGCGGTGGTCGCGTGGTGGCTGTGGGGACCACTAGCGTGCGTTCTCTGGAAAGTGCCGCGCGCGATGGCGTGCTCAAGCCGTTCAGTGGCGACACCGACATTTTTATCTACCCGGGCCGGCCGTTTCATGTGGTCGATGCCCTGGTCACCAACTTTCATTTGCCCGAATCCACGTTGTTGATGCTGGTCTCGGCGTTCGCCGGTTATCCCGAGACCATGGCCGCCTATAAAGCCGCCGTCGACAACGAATACCGCTTTTTCAGCTACGGTGATGCGATGTTTATCACCCGTAACCCTGCACCACGTGGCCCTGAGGAAACAGAATGAGTCGCCAAAGTCGTATGTCGTTTGAGTTACTTGCTACTGACGGCAAGGCTCGTCGCGGTCGTTTGACCTTCCCGCGCGGTACTGTCGAGACCCCGGCCTTCATGCCGGTGGGCACGTACGGTACGGTCAAGGGCATGTTGCCGCGGGATATCGTCGCCACTGGCGCGGAAATCATTCTGGGTAACACCTTCCACTTGTGGCTGCGTCCTGGCACCGAAGTGATCAAGAAGCACGGCGACCTGCACGATTTCATGCAGTGGAAAGGCCCGATTCTTACAGACTCCGGCGGTTTTCAGGTGTTCAGCCTGGGCGCGATGCGCAAGATCAAGGAGGAGGGCGTGACCTTCGCTTCTCCGGTCGACGGCGCCAAAGTGTTCATGGGCCCGGAAGAGTCGATGCAGGTCCAGCGTGATCTGGGCTCGGACATCGTGATGATCTTCGACGAATGCACTCCGTACCCGGCCGATGAAGACGTCGCTCGCGTCTCGATGGAGCTGTCGTTGCGCTGGGCCAAGCGTTCGAAAGAAGCCCATGGCGACAACACCGCAGCGCTGTTCGGCATCGTTCAGGGCGGTATGCACCAGGATTTGCGCATGCGCTCCCTGGAAGGCCTCGACAAGATCGGCTTCGATGGCCTGGCCATTGGCGGTCTGTCGGTGGGCGAGCCCAAGCACGAGATGATCAAGGTGCTGGATTATCTGCCGGGCCAGATGCCGGCTGACAAACCTCGTTACCTTATGGGCGTTGGCAAACCGGAAGATCTGGTTGAGGGTGTGCGCCGCGGTGTGGACATGTTCGATTGCGTGATGCCAACCCGTAATGCCCGCAATGGGCATCTGTTCATTGATACAGGCGTGCTGAAGATCCGTAACGCGTTCCATCGCCATGATGATTCGCCGCTGGATCCGACCTGCGATTGCTATACCTGCCAGAACTTCTCCCGTGCTTATCTGCACCATCTGGACAAATGCGGCGAAATGCTGGGTAGCATGTTGAATACCATCCACAATTTGCGCCATTACCAGGTGCTTATGGCTGGTTTGCGCGAGGCTATTCAACAGGGTACATTGGCCGCCTTTGTCGATGCCTTCTACGCCAAACGCGGGTTACCTGTTCCGCCTTTGGACTGAGTTTTCTGACCCCAAGATTCAACATTTGCAACTGGAGTGCTAAATGAGCTTTTTTATCTCTAATGCCATGGCTGACGCTGCTGCACCTGCGGCAGGCCCAATGGGCGGCGGCTTTGAGTGGATTTTCCTGGTCGGTTTCCTGGTCATCTTCTACCTGATGATCTGGCGTCCACAGGCCAAACGCGCCAAAGAGCAGAAAAACCTGCTGGGCAGCCTGCAAAAAGGTGACGAAGTCGTGACCACCGGTGGTATCGCCGGCAAGATCACCAAAGTATCCGACGACTTCGTTGTTCTGGAAGTCTCCGATACCGTCGAAATGAAATTCCAGAAAGGCGCCATCGCCGCCACGCTGCCAAAAGGCACGCTCAAAGCGATCTAAGTTTCAACTTCTACTCAATCGACGGGGCGCGCAAGGCGCCCCGCGTCATAAGCGGGCGGCGTGATGCTGAACAAATACCCTCTGTGGAAATACATTCTGATCCTGGCGGTGCTGGCGGTCGGTCTGATTTATTCCGCTCCCAATCTATACCCTGATGACCCGGCCATTCAGGTCAGCGGTGCAAGCACTGCACTGCAGGTTACTCAGGCTGATCTGGATCGTGTGAGCAGCGCGCTCAAGGACTCCGGGATCAACGTCAAGGCGGCCACCCTGGCTGCGGGCGGCAAGGGCGGTCTGATCCGTCTGACCAAGGCTGAAGATCAGCTGCCAGCCAAAGACGTCGTACGCAAGGCATTGGGTGATGACTACGTCGTTGCACTGAACCTGGCACAAACCACCCCGCAATGGCTGCGCAGCCTTGGCGCGCACCCGATGAAGCTGGGTCTGGACTTGTCCGGTGGCGTGCACTTCCTGCTGGAAGTGGACATGGACAAAGCCCTCGATGCACGCCTGAAAGTCTACGAAGGCGACGTCAAGAGCCTGTTGCGTAAAGAGCGTCTGCGCTATCGCAGCCTGCCGCAACTGGGTGGTGCCATTCAGCTGGGCTTCACTGATGAAGCAGCCCGTGAAGAAGCGCGTGCGCTGATTCGCAAGAACTTCAACGATTTCGACATTGTTCCGGCCGACCTCAATGGCCAACCGGTACTGCGTCTGGCGATGACCCCGGCCAAGCTGGCGGAAATCCGCGAATACTCCATCAAGCAGAACTTGACCACGGTACGTAACCGCGTCAACGAGCTGGGGGTTGCCGAACCTATCGTTCAGCGCCAAGGCGCCAACCGCATCGTGGTTGAGCTGCCGGGCGTGCAAGACACTGCAGAAGCCAAGCGCATCCTCGGCAAGACGGCCAACCTTGAGTTCCGTCTGGCGGCTGAGCCTGGTGCTTCGAAAGCTACTTCCGAGGAATTCGAGTTCCGTGAAGGCAAGCGTCCTCCGGCGCTGATCGAGCGTGGTCTGATCATCACCGGTGACCAGGTGACAGACGCCAAGGCTGGCTTCGGCGAGCACGGCACGCCAGAAGTGAACATCCGTCTGGATGGCCACGGCGGCGAGCTGATGAGTCGTGCGACTCGCAGCAACGTCGGCCGCAGCATGGCGGTGATCTTCATCGAACAACGTCCGGTCACCACTTACACCAAGCAAGTGGTCAACGGCGTCGAGAAAGACGTACCGGTTCAGACGTTTAAAGAAGAGAAGAAGATCATCAGCCTGGCGACCATCCAGTCGCCGCTGGGTGCCCAGTTCCGCATCACTGGCCTGAACGGCCAGGGCGAATCGTCCGAATTGGCGCTGCTGCTGCGTGCCGGTGGTCTGGCGGCACCGATGTACTTCGCTGAAGAGCGCACCATCGGCCCAAGCCTGGGTGCTGACAACATCACCAAAGGTATCGATGCATCGCTGTGGGGCATGCTGTTTGTCTCGCTGTTCATCATGGCCATCTACCGCTTCTTCGGTCTCATCGCCACCGTCGCGCTGACGGTGAACATGGTGATGTTGCTGGCCTTGATGTCGTTGCTGGGCGCAACGCTGACCCTGCCGGGTATCGCCGGTATCGTATTGACCATGGGTATGGCGGTCGACGCCAACGTACTGATCTTCTCGCGGATACGTGAAGAGATCGCGGCCGGCATGACCGTGCAGCGGGCAATCAACGAAGGCTTCGGCCGGGCATTCACCGCGATTCTCGACGCCAACCTGACAACCTTGTTGGTCGGCGGGATTCTCTTCGCCATGGGCACCGGCCCGGTCAAGGGTTTCGCAGTGACCATGTCCCTCGGGATCTTTACCTCGATGTTCACGGCCATCATGGTGACCCGCGCGATGGTCAATCTGATCTTCGGCGGTCGTGACTTCAAGAAGTTGTGGATTTAAGGGGCTGCCATGTTACGTACAATCAACTTCATGGGCGTTCGCAACGTTGCGTTCGGCGTCACATTGTTCCTTACCGCACTGGCATTGTTCAGTGTCGCCACCAAGGGCATGAACTGGGGCCTGGACTTCACCGGCGGTACGCTCATCGAGCTGACCTACGAGCGTCCGGCCGATGTCACCAAGGTGCGTGAGCAACTGGCGACAGCGGGTTATCACGAAGCCATCGTGCAGAACTTCGGTGCTACTACCGATCTTCTGGTGCGCATGCCTGGCGAAGACCCGCAACTGGGTCACCAGGTGGCTGAAGCGCTGCAAAAAGTCGGCGGCGACAACCCGGCCCAGGTCAAGCGTGTCGAGTTCGTCGGCCCTCAGGTCGGTGAAGAACTGCGCGATCAGGGCGGCCTCGGCATGCTGATGGCGCTGGGCGGCATTTTGATCTACCTGGCTTTCCGCTTTCAGTGGAAGTTTGCGGTAGGTGCGATCGTTTCGCTGATCCACGACGTGATCGTGACCATCGGTATCCTGTCGTTCTTCCAGATCACCTTCGACCTGACGGTACTGGCGGCGGTGCTGGCGATCATCGGCTACTCGCTCAACGACACCATCGTGGTATTCGACCGGGTTCGTGAGAACTTCCGGGTACTGCGCAAGGCCAGCCTGATCGAGAACATCAACATCTCGACCACGCAAACCCTGCTGCGGACCATGGCAACGTCGATCTCCACATTGCTGGCGATCGCGGCCTTGTTGTTCTTCGGTGGCGACAACCTGTTCGGCTTCTCCATCGCCCTGTTCATCGGTGTTCTGGCGGGTACTTACTCGTCGATCTACATCGCGAACGTGGTGCTGATCTGGCTGAACCTGAGCAGCGAGGACCTGATTCCTGCTGCGGTGGCCGAGACGGAAGTCGACGACCGCCCATAACGGTTATCGCTTTTCCAGCTGTAGCCCGAGAAGGCGCGAGTATTGAACTCGCGCCTTTTTTTATGCTCCAAGGCTGGGAGAAGCGCGGGTTTGTCCCGTCTGTGATGGTCAGGAGGTTCATGTGAACAAGTCGTTGCTGGTTGGTGCGGTATTGGGTGCTGTCGGTGTCACTGCCGGGGGTGCTGTTGCCACCTACAACCTGGTTAAAAGCGGCCCTGAGTATGCGCAAGTGTTGGCCGTTGAACCGGTCAAGACACAAATCAAGACTCCACGTGAAGTGTGCAAGGACGTTACGGTTACCCGGCAAGCGCCGGTGAAAGATCAACACCAGATCGCCGGTACGGTGGTCGGCGCGCTGGCGGGTGGCCTGTTGGGCAACCAGATCGGCGGCGGTACAGGCAAGAAAATCGCCACAGTGGCCGGTGCGGTCGGCGGTGGTTATGCGGGTAACAAGGTGCAGGAAGGCATGCAGGAGCGTGATACCTACACCACCACTCAAACCCGCTGTAATACCGTGAATGACATCAGCGACAAGGTTGTAGGCTACGACGTTCGTTATTCGCTGGATGGCAAGGAAGGCAAAGTGCGGATGGATCGCGATCCGGGCAACCAGATTCCGGTCGACAAGGAAGGCAAGTTGATCCTGGGGCAGAACGAACCGGCTCAACAATAAGCTGAGCGCCTCAAGCAAAAAGAAGCATCTCGAGAGGGATGCTTTTTTTGTGCCTGAATTTTATGTTCGCCGCCAACGTGCTATGAAAGACTCCTCATTTTTCGCGGCCTTACGCCTGCCTGTCCGAGACCCCATGCCTGCCATTGATCATCCCCTGATAGACCAGTTCCTTGACGCCCTGTGGCTGGAAAAAGGCCTTTCCGATAATACCCGCGATGCCTATCGCAGCGACCTGGCCTTGTTCAACGGTTGGTTGCAGGAAAAGGGCCTGGAGTTGATCAACGCCGGTCGCGAGTTGATCCTCGATCACCTGGCCTGGCGCCTGGAGCAAAACTACAAACCCCGTTCCACGGCGCGGTTTCTTTCCGGTGTGCGTGGCTTCTATCGCTATTTATTGCGGGAAAAGCTGATCGCGGTCGATCCGACATTGCGTGTCGATATGCCCCAGCTAGGCAGGCCGTTGCCTAAGTCCTTGTCGGAAGCCGATGTGGAGTCGCTGCTGGCCGCGCCAGACCTGAGCGAAGCCATCGGTCAGCGAGACCGCGCCATGCTGGAAGTGCTTTACGCCTGTGGCTTGCGGGTCACGGAGCTGATCAGCCTGACGCTGGAACAGGTCAACCTGCGCCAAGGCGTGCTGCGGGTGATGGGCAAGGGCAGCAAGGAACGACTGGTGCCGATGGGCGAGGAGGCGATTGTCTGGGTCGAGCGGTACATGCGCGATGCCCGTGGCGAGTTGCTGGGCGGGCGTCCCAGCGATGTGCTGTTCCCCAGCCTGCGCGGCGAGCAGATGACCCGCCAGACCTTCTGGCATCGCATCAAACACCAGGCCAAGGTCGCCGGGATCGGCAAGTCGTTGTCTCCACATACCCTGCGCCATGCCTTCGCCACACACTTGCTCAATCACGGCGCCGATTTGCGCGTGGTGCAAATGTTGCTCGGCCACAGCGATCTGTCGACGACCCAGATCTATACTCACGTCGCCCGCGCACGCTTGCAGGACCTGCACGCCAAACATCACCCACGTGGCTAACGCAGCTCCTGAAATGGAAATGCCGCCCTGTGGCGAGGGGGCTTGTCGGAGCGCCGCACCGCCCCGTTCGGCTGCGCAGCAGTCGTCAATCCTTGCGCCTCGGTCCATATATCGGAAAGAGATCGCCACAGAGGGGCTGCTTCGCAACCCAACGGGGGCAAGCCCCCTCGCCACAGGGGCCTTATGTGGTAGGCTTTGCCGGTTTGCACGATGGGCGGTTATGACCCGGTGTTTCGGCACGGGTGTTCTGATCGTCCCATTTGTCCGCCTTCAGGAGTTCTCATGCGTCTGACCCAGATTTTCGCCGCCGCAGCCATTGCGTTGGTCAGCACCTTTGCCGTCGCCGATGACACGGCCGACAAAGCCATTCGTAAAAGCCTGCAAACCCTCGAGCTCGACGTGCCGGTCGAAAGCATCACCGCCAGCCCGTTGCCAGGCCTGTATGAAGTCAAACTCAAGGGCAGCCGTGTGCTCTATGCCAGCGCCGATGGCCAATACGTCGTTCAGGGTTACCTGTTCCAGCTCAAGGACGGCAAACCGGTCAACCTGACCGAGAAGACCGAGCGCCTGGGCATTTCCAAACTGATCAATAACATTCCAGTGGCTGAAACCGTGGTTTACCCGGCCATCGGCGAAACCAAATCACACATCACCGTGTTCACCGACACCACATGCCCGTATTGCCACAAGCTGCACGCCGAAGTGCCGGCGCTGAACAAGCTGGGTATCGAAGTGCGTTATGTTGCGTTCCCGCGCCAGGGCCTGGGCTCGGCGGGTGACGAGCAACTGCAAGCCGTGTGGTGCTCCAAGGACAAGAAAGCGGCCATGGACAAAATGGTCGATGGCAAGGAAATCAAGGCCGCCAAGTGCGAGAACCCGGTAGCCAAACAGTTCGCCCTCGGTCAGTCGATCGGCGTGAACGGTACACCGGCCATCGTTTTGGCCGACGGACAGGTCATTCCGGGCTACCAGCCTGCGCCACAAGTCGCCAAACTGGCATTGGGCGCGAAATAATTTCGCATCGTCATGGTCAGCCTTTGACGATCATGGTTCGGCGGCAATATTGTCGAGCCATTAATAGAGAGCCGCGAGTATGCGGTTGTTTTCACGGCCGGCCTTGAGTCGGCCGTTTTATGGGGAGTTCACAGTGAAACCGGTCAAAGTAGGCATCTGTGGGTTAGGGACCGTCGGTGGCGGTACCTTCAACGTACTTCAGCGCAACGCCGAGGAAATTGCTCGTCGTGCCGGGCGTGGAATCGAAGTGGCACAAATTGCCATGCGCACGCCAAAGCCTCAGTTCCAGACGACCGGTATTGCGATTACCAACGATGTGTTCGAAGTGGCCACGAACCCTGAGATCGACATCGTTATAGAGCTGATGGGCGGCTACACCGTTGCCCGCGAGCTGGTACTCAAGGCCATCGAGAATGGCAAGCATGTGGTCACCGCGAACAAGGCACTGATCGCCGTTCACGGTAATGAAATTTTTGCCAAGGCTCGCGAGAAGGGCGTCATCGTGGCGTTCGAAGCGGCCGTGGCCGGCGGCATTCCCGTGATCAAAGCGATCCGCGAAGGTTTGTCCGCCAACCGCATCAACTGGGTGGCCGGGATCATCAACGGCACTGGCAACTTCATTCTCACCGAAATGCGTGAAAAGGGTCGCACCTTCGAAGACGTACTCGCCGAGGCGCAAGCCCTGGGTTACGCCGAAGCCGATCCGACCTTCGACGTCGAAGGCATCGATGCAGCCCACAAGCTGACGATCCTGGCGTCCATTGCATTCGGTATCCCGCTGCAATTCGACAAGGCTTACACCGAAGGCATCACCAAGCTGACCACCGCTGACGTGAACTACGCCGAAGCGCTGGGCTATCGCATCAAGCACCTGGGCGTGGCGCGCAGCACCGCGGCCGGTATCGAGTTGCGTGTGCACCCGACGCTGATCCCGGCCGATCGTTTGCTCGCCAACGTCAACGGCGTGATGAACGCAGTGATGGTCAACGGCGATGCTGCCGGTTCGACCTTGTTCTACGGCGCCGGCGCCGGCATGGAGCCGACGGCTTCGTCGGTGATCGCTGACCTGGTGGATGTGGTTCGCGCCATGACCTCCGATCCGGAAAACCGCGTGCCACACCTGGCTTTCCAGCCGGATTCGCTGTCGGCCCATCCGATCCTGCCGATCGAATCCTGTGAAAGCGCTTACTACCTGCGCATTCAGGCCAAGGACCATCCGGGCGTATTGGCTCAGGTGGCGAGCATCCTGTCGGAGCGCGGCATCAACATCGAATCGATCATGCAGAAAGAAGTCGAAGAGCATGACGGTCTGGTGCCAATGATCCTGCTGACGCACCGTGTGCTGGAACAGCACATGAACGACGCGATCACCGCCCTGGAGGCCTTGGAAGGCGTGGTCGGCCCGGTCGTACGAATCCGCGTCGAGCACCTGAACTAAGCCGTTATCGTTCACCGGGCCCGCACGCGGGCCCGGCATTGCGAACACTGTCTATTGGAGCCAGTCATGCGTTATATCAGTACCCGCGGCCAGGCACCGGCCCTGAATTTTGAAGACGTCCTGCTGGCAGGTTTGGCCACGGACGGCGGCCTGTATGTGCCGGAAAACCTGCCACGTTTCACCCAGGAAGAGATCGCTTCCTGGGCCGGCCTGCCGTATCACGAGCTGGCCTTCCGGGTGATGCGTCCGTTCGTGACCGGCAGCATTCCCGATGCCGATTTCAAAAAGATTCTTGAAGAAACCTACGGCGTGTTTTCCCACAACGCCGTGGCCCCGTTGCGTCAGCTCAATGGCAACGAATGGGTGCTGGAGCTGTTCCACGGCCCGACCCTGGCATTCAAGGACTTCGCCCTGCAACTGCTCGGTCGTCTGCTCGACTACGTGCTGGAAAAGCGCGGCGAACGCGTGGTGATTGTTGGCGCTACCTCCGGTGACACCGGTTCGGCCGCCATCGAAGGCTGCAAGCACTGCGAAAACGTCGACATCTTCATCCTGCACCCGCACAACCGTGTGTCCGAAGTGCAGCGTCGCCAGATGACCACCATCTTCGGCGAAAACATTCATAACATCGCCATCGAAGGCAACTTCGATGACTGCCAGGAAATGGTCAAGGCCAGCTTCGCCGACCAGAGCTTCCTCAAGGGCACGCGCCTGGTGGCGGTGAACTCGATCAACTGGGCGCGGATCATGGCCCAGATCGTTTACTACTTCCACGCAGCCCTGCAGCTGGGTGGCCCGGCGCGTTCGGTGTCGTTCTCGGTACCAACCGGCAACTTCGGCGATATCTTCGCCGGTTACCTGGCGCGCAACATGGGCCTGCCAATCAACCAGTTGATCGTCGCCACCAACCGCAACGACATCCTGCACCGCTTCATGAGCGGCAATCAGTACGTCAAGGAAACCCTGCACGCCACGCTGTCGCCGTCCATGGACATCATGGTCTCGTCGAACTTCGAACGCCTGCTGTTCGACCTGCACGGTCGCAACGGCGCGGCAATTGCCGGCTTGATGGACACCTTCAAGCAGGGCGGCGGTTTCAGCGTCGAAGAGGAGCGCTGGACCGAGGCACGCAAACTGTTCGATTCGCTGGCCGTGGACGACGCCCAAACGTGCGAAACCATTGCCGAAGTCTTTGAGCAAACCGGCGAGCTGTTGGACCCGCACACTGCCATCGGCGTGAAGGCCGCGCGCGAATGCCGTCGCAGCCTGGATATCCCGATGGTGATCCTCGGTACAGCCCATCCGGTCAAATTCCCGGACGCAGTGGAAAAAGCCGGTGTAGGAAAAGCACTCGAACTACCTGCACATCTTTCTGATTTGTTTGAGCGAGATGAGCGTTGCACCGTGTTGCCGAACGACCTGAAAGCCGTACAGGCCTTTGTCAGTCAGCATGGCAACCGCGGCAAGCCGCTGTAACCGGTAAAAGCTGTCACATTTTGAAGCCCGTCTCCTGACGGGCTTTCTCATTTCTGCATGCCACACTTGCCGGGTTTCGTAAAAGAAGAGCCGCCCATGAAGGACGGGCGAGACGATTACCAAGGAAGTGGCAATGCTGTTTTTCAGAGGGTTTAGACCAGCCGTGTGCTGGATGTTTTTGCTGGGCACCCTGGGCTTCGGGCCGTGGGTAAAGGCAGCGCAATGGGTGGCACATGATTCCAGGGCGTCAACCGCCGTCGCACGCATTGAGCTGGATGCTCAGGAGCTGCAATGGGTTCGTGATCATCCCGAGGTCGTTGTCGCGTCGGCGCAGTACCCGCTGTACCTGTTCAAGGATGAGTATGGTCACTGGAGCGGTTTGAACAACGATGTGCTCGACCGAATCAGTGCCATGACAGGGCTGCGGTTCGTCCATGAAGAGTCGTTTTCTACCGATCAACTGCTGGAACAACTGGAAAACGGCGCGGCGGACATGAGCACGACGTTGGCAATAAATGACGAGCGCAAGGTGTTCCTGGATTTCAGCCATGCATTCGGCGGGGCGGGTTGGGTACTCGTGGGACTGGCCGACACACCAGCGTTACAGTCCCTGGAACAACTTTCCAGAAGAGTCCTGGTATTGCCGGCCCGGCACGCCTTGGAGGGTGTGATTCGTCGTGATTACCCGGCGATTGAGCTGCGCCTGGTCAAAACCTACGCTGAAGCCTTGGCGCTGGTGGAAAGTGGCGAGGCCTACGCCACCATAGAAAATGAAATCGGAGCGCAGCTTTATCCCTCGGACCGGCTCAAGGTAGGGCCTGCGGTGGAGGGCAAGTGGGAGGCTGATCACTTGGCGGTCCGCAAAGGACAGCCGCACCTATTGAGCATCCTCAACAAGGCGCTCGAAGCATTCCCGCCTGCAGAGCTACGCGCCATACGGCTGAAATGGCTGAATGGAATTGCACCGGTACATGCGCCCTCGGCCTGGCAGCGGATAACCCAGTGGGGCTGCTGGAGCCTGTTCATCGTTAGCCTGTTCGGCCTGCTTTCATTGCTGTGGAACCGTCGGCTCGCCGCACTGATCGAACAACGTCGGGATGCCGAGAAAGACCTTAATGACCAGCTCGCATTTCAGCATGCGTTGATAGACGCCATGCCCGATCCGATGTTCGTGCGTGATCTGGAGGGGCGTTTGATCATGTGCAACAAAAGTTATGAGGAGAACTTGTCGACCCGTTTCGACCAGGTACAGGGTCGACAACTGATCGAAGTCGATGTTTTGCCCAAAGAAACCGCCGAGCAGCTGCACACCGAGTTCATGGCTCAGCTCGGTACTCGCAAGACTCGCTTCAGTGAACGTCAGTTGATGTTCAAGGATGGCGTCAGGGATATCTACCAGTGGACGGTGCCGTTCTACAGTGCCAATGGTCAATTGCGAGGATTGCTGGGCGGATGGAGCGATATCGGCAAGCGTACACGCCAGGTGTGAATAGCAATGCGATCTGTAGCAGCTGCCGAGCCTGCGAGGCTGCGTTCGGCTGCGCAGCAGTCGTGAATCCAGGCGGCTCGGTACCTTAGCCAGACCTTGCAAGCAGGTTTTACGACTGCTTCGCAGCCGAACGCAGCCTCGCAGGCTCGACAGCTGCTACAGCCGAACGCAGCCTTCGGCAGCTGCTACAAGGCATGCGTCGTGGTTGAAATGGCTCAACTGACTGGCATTAAGCGTGAATCAGCTGTTTTTTTACTGTCATCTTGACCGTGCATGCTCTAGTTACCAGAGGCGCCGGTGCGCCTGCCGTTGGAATCCAGAACTTTCTTCTCGGGCCTGTGGTCATTTACTGTGGACAACCCCAGGCACTTTGTTTTCGGACTATTGAGTGGTGATCGCGATGGAAAGTATCAGTCTATTGCTCGGTGAGGCTCTGAGCCCGTATCTGGTCAAGTTGACCCCATCGGGTGCCCATGGCGAATGCCTGGTGACACTGAAGAGTACGAGCGGCGCTATCGTGGTCGAACGGGCGTTCAATCAGGCCCAGTTAACCGATAAACGTCTGCTGACGGATGTCGTCGACGGGCTGCACCGCGACGTGCTGATCGCTGAAGGACGTCTGGAGCCCTGTGTTATCGCGGCGTTGCGCAATGCTGCTCAGGACAAGATCCTGGCCAGCCGAAATTGAATTGTTTTTTGTGGGAACCTTCCTGCGCCAAGGTCAGTCAGACCATGTAACAGCAGGATCAAGCATTGTGCTCCGGTGCTTGTAGCTTGTTGCTACTGGTCTTTATGTAGGCCACGTTTAACCCCGAGTCGTCTCCCCACTTCTCGGGGTTTCTTTTTGCCTGCGATTTGTCACTGCGCGGCCTGACGCTCGAAAAAGGCCCGGGTTTCTTCTAGGTAGTCCTTGCGTCTTTGCGGATCGAGCCAGTCGGCGTACAGCGGGTCCAGGCGCTCGCGGGGCAGGGCGCGCAATAGCTGATTGATTTCACTGATTGCCTGTCGCCCCTGGGGCGTATTCGAGCAACCGATGTACCCGGACAAGTATTTGCCCGTGCCTTTGACCGGATAAAACTCTAACTGATCATCGGCAATATGTTCCTGACGAGCCTGATAGCGGATTTCCGGCCAGTAACCCAAGACCACTTGCAAGCGACCCAGGCGCTGCATCTGCAACAGATTGCCGAGGGCGTCGTTGCCGTAGTGAGCCGTCAGCACGCCGGGCGGCGCTTGTTGCAGCAACGTGTCGAGGAACTGACCGTAACGGCGCTCGGCCACTACACCGACTTTCTCTCGTCCGCTGGCCAACAGTGCTGCCAGATCGACTTCATCGCCAAAGAGAAAAGGCTCCAGTGCCGACCGATCTTCACGTCGAATCACCAGCCCATTGCTGACTGCCCGGAAGACCGGTATGGAAAACGCAATCCAGTGTTCGCGCTCCTCGCTCCAGATCAGCGAGGGGTCGCAGGTGAAAGATTTCTCATGGAGCATTTGCATGCCACGGGCGCGATTGACCCGCATCAGGGTGTGTTCGTACTGTGGCATCCCGGCGATCAACAGCGGCATCAATTGATCGATAACGCCTTGGCCTTTTTTCGGGCCTTCGAAGACCGTCAGTGGCGGCAGGTCGCGCAGCAGCCAGAACAAATGTTCCTTAGGTTGCGCCAGGGCCGGGGATATCAGTCCCGCCAACAGCCCGAGCAGCACTAGCACACGCCCGATGCCGGCGTAATCGATTGCGGATGAAATCAGGCGCTTCAGCTTAGATGGCCCCGTCTTCACGCAACCGTGTGATCTGTGCCGAGTCGTAGCCAAGGTCGTGGAGCACCTGCGCATTGTGCTCACCCAACTGCGGCCCGACCCATTCGGAGCTGCCGGGTGTCTCAGAGAGTTTTGGCACAATGCCGGGCATCTTGAAGTCCTTGCCGTCGGGCAGCTTGGCTTGCAGGAACATTTCCCGGGCCAGGTACTGCGGATCACTGAACATGTCTTCGGCACTGAAGATCCGGCTGGCCGGAACGTCGGCCTGGTTCAGTTGCTCGATCACCGCGTCCAGCGGCAGTGAGTTGACCCAGCGATCGATCACCCCGTAAATCTCGTCGCGACGGCTGTCACGTCCGTCGTTGCTGGCCAGCACAGGGTCGTTGGCCAGGTCTTCGCGACCGATGATCAGCATGAAACGCTTGAAGATCGCATCGCCGTTGGCGCCGATCTGTACGTGTTTGCCATCAGCGCTGGTATGGATAGAGGAGGGCGTGATGCCCGGCATGATGTTGCCGGTGCGTTCGCGGATGAAGCCGAACACGTCGAACTCCGGGACCATGCTTTCCATCATGGCGAAGATCGCTTCGTACAACGCCACGTCCACCACTTGCCCCAAGCCGCCGTTGACCTCGCGATGCCGCAAGGCCATCAGTGCGCCGATCACGCCCCAGAGCGCGGCAATCGAATCGCCGATGGAAATCCCGGTGCGCACTGGCGGCCGGTCCTCGAACCCGGTGATGTAGCGCAGGCCGCCCATGGACTCACCGACCGCGCCGAAGCCTGGCTGATCTTTCATCGGCCCGGTCTGGCCAAAGCCCGAAAGCCGCACCATCACCAGTTTCGGGTTCAGTGCGTGCAAGACGTCCCAGCCCAGGCCGAGCTTTTCCAGCACGCCGGGGCGAAAATTCTCGATCAAAATGTCCGCTTCGCTAAGCAGCTGTTTGAGAATCGCCAGGCCATCCGGGTGTTTCAGGTTCAGGGTCAAAGACTTCTTGTTACGCGCCTGAACGAACCACCACAGCGAAGTGCCTTCATACAACTTGCGCCATTTGCGCAACGGATCACCGCCGTCCGGGGACTCGATCTTGATCACTTCGGCGCCGAACTCGCCGCAAATACGCGAGGCAAACGGCCCGGCAATCAACGTACCCAATTCGATGACTTTCAGACCGCAGAGCGGTTTGTTGGAGAACGGCATACTGAATCCTGTAGGACAAAGGCTGAGCGAATGCAGAGTTTTAACATAGGCCGACGCCCATCGCCCAAAGTTGATGCCTTCAATTCGTTGATTGCCTGTTGCATCGGTTAGACTTGCCGCCTTTCCTCGTATCAAGAAGCCCGTTCATGGCCCAGCCGTCCACGACCTACAAGTTTGAACTGAACCTCACCGACCTCGACCGCAGCGTCTACGAGAACGTGAAGCAGACCATCGCCCGTCACCCTTCGGAAACCGAAGAGCGCATGACCGTGCGGCTGCTGGCCTACGCCTTCTGGTACAACGAGCAGTTGTCCTTCGGTCGCGGTCTGTCAGACGTGGATGAGCCAGCGCTGTGGGAAAAGAGCCTGGATGATCGTGTCCTGCACTGGATTGAAGTCGGCCAGCCAGACGCCGATCGCCTGACCTGGTGCTCGCGCCGCACCGAGCGCACCAGCCTGCTGGCTTACGGCAGCCTGCGGGTTTGGGAAACCAAAGTGATCCCGGCGATCAAAAACCTGAAAAACGTTCACATCGCCGCTGTGCCTCAGGACGTGCTGGAAACCCTGGCCAAGGACATGCCGCGCGTTATCAAGTGGGATGTGATGATCAGCGAAGGAACGATTTTCGTCACCGACGACCGTGGTCAGCACGAAGTCCAGTTGCAATGGCTGAGCGGTGAACGCGGCTGATTATTCGCCGCGTTCACCGCGTTACCCGGTTTTATCCTACGTATTCAAGAGAAGCACCTGTCACCCCATGCGCATCGAACCTCGCCTGTTGCCCGACACCCTGCCATTTCTCGGTGATATTCCACCGCTGCTGACCCGCCTTTACGCGGCGCGGGGCGTGCAATCCGAGGCTGAACTGGACAAGAGCCTGGCGCGGCTGATTCCGTATCAGCAGCTCAAAGGCATCGAGGCGGCGGTGGATTTGCTGGTGACGGCCCTGGAGCAACGTCAGCGGATACTGATCGTCGGCGACTTCGACGCCGACGGTGCGACGGCCAGTACCGTGGGCATGCTGGGGTTGCGTCTGTTGGGCGCGGCGCATGTCGACTATCTGGTGCCGAACCGGTTCGAGTATGGCTATGGCCTGACGCCGGAAATCGTCGAGGTGGCGCTGACCCGCGAGCCGCAGCTGCTGATCACCGTGGACAACGGTATCTCCAGCGTCGAAGGCGTGGCAGCGGCGAAAAAGGCCGGGCTCAAGGTGCTGGTCACCGATCACCACTTGCCCGGCGATGAACTGCCCTTGGCCGATGCCATCGTCAATCCGAATCAGCCGGGTTGCGAGTTTCCGAGCAAAGCCCTGGCCGGCGTCGGGGTGATCTTCTATGTACTGATGGCCCTGCGCGCGCGCTTGCGCAGCCTGGGTTGGTACGAGAGCACGCCGCAGCCGAACATTGGCGAACTGCTGGACCTGGTGGCACTGGGCAGCGTTGCCGACGTGGTGCCGCTGGATGCCAACAACCGGATTCTGGTGCATCAGGGGCTGGAGCGGATTCGCGCCGGGCGTGCGCGGCCGGGAATCAAGGCGATCCTTGAAGTGGCCAAGCGTGACCATTCGCGCATCACCTCCACTGACCTGGGCTTCATCCTCGGCCCGCGTCTGAACGCGGCAGGGCGTCTGGACGACATGAGCCTGGGCATCGAATGCCTGCTCACCGAAGATGCGGGTGCTGCCCGTGAAATGGCCGCTCAACTGGACGGCATGAATCAGGACCGCAAATCCATCGAGCAGGGCATGCAGCGTGAGGCGCTGGCCCAGCTCAAGGATCTGCCGGTGGAATCGATGCCGTTCGGCCTGTGCCTGTTCGATCCCGAGTGGCACCAGGGCGTCATCGGAATCCTCGCCTCTCGTATGAAAGAGCGCTATTTCCGTCCGACCATTGCCTTTGCCGATGCCGGCAATGGCCTGCTCAAGGGCTCGGGGCGTTCGGTTCAGGGCTTTCATATTCGCGACGCCTTGAGCGTGGTGGCGGCGCAACATCCGAACCTGATCAGCAAATACGGCGGCCACGCCATGGCGGCAGGCCTGACGTTGCCGGAAGCGAATTTTCCGTTATTTGCCGAGGCCTTTGACGCTGAAGTGCGTAGGCAACTGCGCGAAGAAGACCTGACCGGGCGCCTGCTGTCGGACGGTACGTTGGCGGTCGAAGAGTTTCACCTGGAACTGGCCCGCGCCCTGCGCCACGCCGGGCCTTGGGGGCAACACTTTCCGGAGCCGCTGTTCCATGGCGTGTTTCAACTGGTTGAGCAGCGCGTCGTCGGTGAACGACACCTCAAAGTGGTGCTGAAGAGTGAATGCGGTTCGGTGAAGCTTGATGGAATCGCCTTCGGTATCGACCGTGATATCTGGCCAAATCCGACCATAAAATGGGTGGAATTGGCCTACAAACTCGACCTCAATGAGTTCCGTGGGAACGAGACCGTGCAGCTGATGATTGCCCACATCGAACCGCGTTAAGGCCTTCGCGGGCAAGCCTCGCTCCTACAGATCACCGAAATCTGTAGGAGCGAGGCTTGCCCGCGAAAGCAATTTCCCTCACACCGAATCTCTCTAAACCCTCCCTGATCCCCCGATGTCGACTAGTCTCTAAGCACTGCTTGATTATCCTTGTGACGTCTTGTCGAATTTTTTGCCCGCGGGGGCGGGTGCTGCACCCTTTTTCCTGTCACTCGTCGACTATTCAAACAGAACCCTGGAGCCTGCCCACTGATTCGAGAGGTGCCCCATGAGTCTGCTGCTTGAACCCTATACCCTTCGTCAATTGACCCTGCTTAACCGCATCGCGGTGTCACCGATGTGCCAATACTCCAGCGTCGATGGGCTGGCCAATGACTGGCATCTGGTCCACCTCGGCAGCCGTGCTATCGGCGGCGCTGGTCTGGTATTCACCGAAGCCACGGCGGTCACCGCTGACGGGCGCATTACCGCCCAGGACCTCGGTCTCTGGAATGATCAACAGATCGAATCCTTGCAACGTATTACGCGCTTTATCGCTGCCCAGGGTGCCGTTGCCGGCATCCAGTTGGCGCACGCCGGACGCAAGGCCAGTACGCATCGGCCGTGGCTCGGCAAGCATGGCAGCGTCAAGCCGGAAGACGGCGGCTGGACTCCGGTCGGCCCTTCGCCGATCGCTTTCGACCCTCAGCACACACCACCCAAGCAACTCGATGAGGGCGAGATCGCTGACGTCATTCAGGCCTTCGTCGATTCGGCCAAACGGGCGCTGACCGCCGGTTTCAAAGTGGTCGAAGTACACGCCGCCCACGGTTACTTGTTGCACCAATTTCTTTCGCCCTTGAGCAATCAGCGGCGCGATCAGTACGGCGGTTCGTTCGAGAATCGGATTCGTCTGGTGCTGCAAGTCACCGAAGCGGTGCGTGCGGTGTGGCCTGAGGAGTTACCGGTGTTTGTGCGAGTGTCGGCCACCGATTGGGTGGAAGATGGCTGGAACCCCGATGAAACCGTGGAGCTGGCGCGACGCCTCAAAGATCTGGGCGTGGACCTGATCGACGTCTCATCGGGCGGTACGGCGGTGAACGCCGAGATTCCTACAGGCCCGGGTTATCAGACCCGCTTCGCCGAGCGCGTACGCAAGGAGTCAGGCATTGCCACTGGCACTGTAGGAATGATCACCGAACCGGCCCAGGCCGAGCACATTCTGCGTACCTGTCAGGCCGACATTATCTTCCTCGCCCGGGAGTTGTTGCGTGATCCGTATTGGCCGCTGCATGCCGATGATGATCTGGGCGGGCACAAGGCTGTCTGGCCGGCGCAATACCAGCGGGCCACCCATCGCGACCAGCCGATTCATGAATCGGATTTGCGTGACTGAAGGGGGGCTGTAAAAAACAAAAAGCCCCGGTCGTGTTGACCGGGGCTTTTTGGTTTCTGGGTCGGGATATTGGTTGGCTGTTCGGCCGTCTTCGCGGGCAAGCCCGCTCCCACAGTGGTTCATCGTCGTTCGCAGAATCGGTATACGACACAAATCGATTGTGGGAGCGGGCTTGCTCGCGAAGGGGCCATTTCAGACCCCGGCTAACTCTCAGGTGTACTTACGCTTATCCGGTGCAGGCGGGAAATACTGGTACAACCAGGTTTCACTCAACGTCCGGTCATTGGTGCGAATGAACAACCGCAGTTCCACCGGAGCCACGCTGTCATTGGTCGGGTACCAGTCGAAGGTAATGCGGTAGCCCTTGATGTCATCCAGCACCAACACGTTGAAGTCCTTCACTTGGCCATTCGAGCAGGTCACCACCGGCTCGATCCCCACGCCTTCGGGCAAGCGGTCCAGACCGCCGCCGGTAAAGTCCACGGCAAAGCGTCGTGCCCAGACCTCTGGGTAATGCTCGCCCGGCGCCCAGCCTTCAATGAAACCGCCCATGCCCGAACGGGTCGCGTGGACCCGTGCCAGCGGTGTGCTCACCGGTGGCAGAGCGCTCCAATAGAGCTTGTAGCCATAGTTGAGGGAGTCCCCGGCCGCGACCGGTTTTTTCGGCGTCCAGAATGCAACGATGTTATCCAGGGTTTCGCCGGTTGTAGGAATTTCCAGCAAATCGATAGAGCCTTCGCCCCAAGCGGTTGTAGGTTCTACCCACAGACTCGGGCGCTTGCTGTACCAGTCGACGGTGTCTTGATAATTGGCGAACTCGTGATCGGTCTGCACCAGGCCGAAACCTTTCGGGTCGGTGTCGGCAAAGGCATTGAATTGCAGGGTGGCCGGGTTGTTCAGCGGGCGGCAGATCCATTCGCCGTTACCGCGCCACATCGCCAGGCGATCAGAGTCGTGGATCTGCGGGTGAATGGTGTCGCACATGCGCCGTTCGTGAGTGCCGCAGCTGAACATGCTGGTCATCGGTGCGATGCCCAGTTGCTCGATGGCGGTGCGGGCATTGACGTGGGCGTCGACTTCCATCACCACACGCTCGGCCTGGCAATCGATGTCAAAACGGTAGGCGCCAGTGGCGCTCGGCGAATCGAGCAGGGCGTAAACCACGAAACGGGTGCTGTCCTTGTCTGGTGTCTCGAACCAGAACTTGGTGAAGTCCGGAAACTCTTCACGCTTCTTGGCGTACGTATCGATCGCCAGGCCGCGGGCCGACAAACCGTACTGGCCGGTGGCATCCACCGCGCGGAAATAGCTGGCGCCGAGGAACGACAACACGTCGTGCTTATCCAGCTCCGGAGCCTTGAACAGCTTGAACCCGGAGAAACCCAGATCGGCCTTGAGCTGTTTAGTGTCAACGGTGGTTTTTTCATAGTTGAACAGCGACGGGCGGAAATGCACCTCGCGCGCCAGTCGAGTCTTGGGATCGACGCTGTACATGCGCACCGGTTGCTTGAAACCCATGCCGACGTGGAAAAACTGCACGTCCAGTTGACCTTTCAAGTCCTTCCACAGCGAGTGATTGCCGTCGTAGCGGATCGCGTTGAAGTTCTGCGGTGTCATGGTCGCCAGCGTCGGCGGCAGCACCTGTTTGGTGTCCTGATAAGGCTTGCCGGCGAGCTGTTTGGCCTGGCTCTTCAGCGCTTCGAAGTCGAACGCCACAGCGTCGCCATCAGCCGTGCTGCTGCCAGCCCAGGCGTGTGCGGCCAATAGGCCGGTGGCTGAGAGACCAGTGTAAGCCGCGATGGCCATGGAGGCTTTGAGCAAATTCCTGCGGTGCATAAGTACAACCTGTCGTGAACAATCCCGCGCCGTTCCTGGCACGTGCTGGATCAGAAATAACGGTTCGGACATGCCTTCGGCCAAACGCAACGGACTTTAGAGCAGATGCCAATAAGCTTAAACCGTTCAGTTGCAGAGCAAAAATGTTTGATGGCACCGCGACAGCGCGGCAATGAAACAAGACATGTCGGGTAACGTTTCTCACAGAGCTTTCTGATTTATAGGGCATATCTGCTTTTTTCGACTAATTACTCTAAAAACCGCTTTTCAGCGCCGATTTAATTTCTATTCTATGGGCATGACCGGTTTCGGCCCTTCAGGCCGGTGGGTTCAGCGCGTACAAGACGGCCGCTGAAAGTGATAGGGCGATGCGGTTTTGCAGTTTTCTCTGACGTATAGAAGGACATCGTCCATGTCGAAAGTACAAGGCATCACTGAAATATTAGGAATCTTTCCCTGGCTGACCACCGGTCGGCGAAGGCGTCGGCTCAGTTCGGAGGAGTTGAAGTTGGTGGAGCGGTATCGCGAGCTGTCGGAGAGCGACCGGATTGCGATGCGGTATCTGGTGGATGCGATGCGCAGTGTTTCGCGGTTTTAACGGTAGGAGATTGAGTGATGTTGGAAAACCAAAGGGGCGGACTGTAAAAGTCCGTCCCTTTGTGCATCAGTTCAACGGCTACAAATCGTGAATGGCCGCTGTGCTTGCATCAGGTCAGGCATGTCCCGCCACTTGATCCAGGCCTGATGCTGCCAATGCAGCAGCGGCACAGAAACCCCAGCCCATTGCAACGAACTCAGGCTGGGAATGTTATCCACAGATGTCGCTTTCGAATCACGCAGCATTGGGATGACCTCATTGCTCAGCCACTGGCGCAGGTTTCGGTTTTCCGGGACGAAATGGTGAACGAGCAGGGCATACATCCCTGATTCGCTGACCATCAGTGATTCGGTCGTTTTACCGTTCTTCAGCAGCCAGACATATTGGCGTTGATCAGGATCGAGCTTCAGGGTGAGCCGTTGGTCCATCGGTCGACCCATCAGACGACCGAGGTCCTGGACGCAGAACCAGGCTTGGTTGTCCTGCATGAAGGCGTGGAGGAAGCGATTGTGGCGGGTGAAGACAGTAGGAGTGTAATGGGGATGGATTTCAGAGGGATTTAGCGTGTGCTCAAGCATTTTTCGACTCCATGTTGAAAAGGAAGCCGCCACTAATCCTTCGACAGATTGGGGTGGCGGACCGCGCGGCGTTCGAAGTCGGAACATTCTCGATCAACATGTAAGCCGAGAGGCCCGCGCCACACGGCCCACCATAAAGCGAAACTGAAAGGCAAAAATTGCCCCAGTTCATATGGGGGCGCGGATGCGCCATGTTGATGATGTTCCGGCTTCGACCCCGGGTCGCTGATTTGGCAGTGACGGGATAAGCCTATCGTTCAGGCGCACGCGGCGCCAAGTCTACTCTGGCGATGCTTGTTGTAGGAATTGTTGTATTTGCCGGAAGGCTCCATCTGTAGGAATTTCCTGTTTTTGCACGAGGTGCAGAGAGACAGCGCCAAATGAATGGTTTTTCCTATATTTATTCTGCTTTCCGGAATTAAGTGCAGGATTTCTACATGTTGATCGAATTTTCGGTTTCCAATTATCGCTCCTTCCGTGATACGCAAACTCTGTCCATGGTGGCGACCCCACGCCTGAGTAAAAAGCGCAATGTATTCAAACCTTCCGTAAGTGGCGAAAAACTACCGGACTTGTTGAAGGTAGCGGCGATTTACGGGCCTAACGCGTCCGGTAAATCTTCTCTTATCCAGGCGATGGGGATTATGGGGCGCTTGCTCGCAACGACCCCGTCCTCAAATGATGAACCGCTGCCGGTTTCACCGTTTCGTTTTGACTCGCAGCTCAAGGACGAACCCAGTTTTTTTGAATACAACTTCATTCAAAACGGGCTCCGATATCGGTTTGTTCTGCGCATTACTTCGCAACGGATAATCAAGGAACAACTGGTCTCCTATCCCAAAGGGAAAGAAACACTGCTGTATGAACGTCGTTTTGGTGATGAGGGAGAGCAGTATATTTTTGGTTCAAGTCTTGAGGGGGGGAAGGATGTCCACAATGCCTGGCGGCGCCTGACGAGCCCTAAGGTGTTGTTTATTTCGCAGGCCGTTGCGAACAGCAGCGAAGAGTTGACTCAGTTGCGAGCGCCGTTTACCTGGTTTCAAACCGGTCTTCTTGTCATTGAGCAGAACAATATGATGGGGCTGTCTGCCGCCTCCATCAGGTTTTTACAGGTTGCCTCGGACTACACAGTCGATTTGAAGGAGTTCCTAAGGGCAGTGGATATTCCGGTGTCTGCTATTCAACTCAATACCGAGGATGCAGATGCTGTTCCGATCAAGAAGAAGCTCACGCTTAAAGAATTCTTCGCAGCGGCGCAAAAAGACAAAGTGACCCTGACACATACAAGTCTTTTGGGAACAGCAGAGTTTGATTTTTCAGAGGAGTCCGGAGGCACAAAAAACCTGATTGGCTTTTGGTTGCCCTGGTTCATGATCAATCGCGTAGATGGAAGCGGGATACTGTCTGTCGATGAGTTGGACAGCAGCCTCCATCCAGAAATAGTCGCTGATCTGATCGGGAAACATCTCGATAGCGGATTGGATACTCAGCTGATCTTTACGACACACGACACTCATCTGATGAATGCAAAAATTCTGCGGCGTGATCAGTTCTGGATCACTGAGCGCGATGCCAATGGTGCAACCAGTGTTTTTTCCGTTCACGATTTTGAAGGACGAGAGGGGGAGGATGTTGAGAAACGCTACTTTGAAGGCCGTTACCGCGGTTTGCCTCTGATTAGGCAGGGGTGACCAATGGTGCACTCGATAAAATCATTTGATCGGAAGAAATCAAGATTCAAGCCTCAGCCCCAAGTGCTGGTTCTCTGTGAAGATAGCAAGTCAGGAAAACGGTATCTGGAGGAGGCTGCGTTGCATTTTCGCGCCAAAGCTCAGGTAGAAATTGCCCACTGCGGCGTCACGCACCCGAGCGGAATAGTAGAAAGAGCCATTGCCCGTCAGAAACGTTTCGACAAAGTGTTTTGTGCATTGGATCGCGATACGCACCAATGTTTTGAGAGAGCGATAGATCTGGCGAGACCTCATCCGAAAATCAAAGTCATAGCATCGTTTCCCTGTTTTGAGTTTTGGCTTCTTTTGCACTTCGGTTTTAATCGAAAGCCATTTAGAGCTGTTGGGAAAAACTCTCCGGGCGACTTGGTAGCCAAGAGCCTCAGAGAAAAACCGAACATGGATACGTACCAAAAGGGCAAAGGCATCAACTATTTTGCTCAGCTATTGGGTGAGCCTTTTCAGAAAGCCAGAGCTTTGGCACCCAGGATTCTCGAAGACGTCGCCATCAGCGGCGAACCCAATCCGAGTACCGAAATCCATCTGCTGATGGATGAATTCGAAATCCTCTCCAAGCCTCAGCCGATCTAGCACCATCAACCCTGCCAAGAGATGTGGCCAGCATTGATGGTGTTAAATGGGTTCAATTTTTTTGGCTTTTGGTGTGGGACTTGGCGGTGCGCGTTGCCGGGGTCTTCCTTTATTGTGCGGTGACGCCATTCGCGAGCAAGCCCGCTCTCACAGAGATTGCGCAAATCCTGTAGGAGCGAGCGGTGCGGCGATCCGACTTGCCCGCGAAGCTTTCAATGCTTGAACATCACGTGCCGCACAACGGTGTAGTCCTCCAGCCCATACATCGACATGTCCTTCCCGTAACCGGACAGTTTCTGACCTCCATGCGGCATTTCGCTGACCAGCATGAAGTGGGTGTTCACCCAGGTGCAGCCGTACTGCAGGCGTGCAGACAGGCGATGGGCACGGCCGACGTCCGTGGTCCAGACCGATGACGCCAGGCCGTAGTCTGAATCGTTGGCCCAGGCCAGCGCCTGCGCTTCATCGGTGAACCTGGTGACCGACACTACCGGCCCGAACACTTCGCGGCGCACGATCTCGTCGTCCTGTTGCACGTCGGCCAGCACCGTTGGCTCAAAGAAGAAGCCATTGCCTTCCACCGCTTTGCCGCCAGTGATCAAACGGATGTGTGGTTGCGCCATGGCACGTTCGACCAACGCGGTCACGCGGTCGCGATGTTGTGCGCTGATCAACGGGCCAAGCTCCGTCGAGGGATCGTCCTGCAAGCCGTACTTGATACTGCTGACGGCCGCACCGAGCTTCTCGACGAACTGGTCGTAGATGCCTGCTTGCGCGTAAATGCGGCAGGCGGCGGTGCAATCCTGACCAGCGTTGTAGAAACCGAAGGTGCGAATGCCTTCCACGGCGGCGTCGATGTCCGCATCGTCGAAGATGATCACCGGCGCCTTGCCGCCCAGTTCCATATGCAGGCGTTTGACGTTGCCGGCGGTGCTGGAAATGATGTTCGAGCCAGTGGCGATGGAGCCGGTCAGCGACACCATGCGCACTTTCGGGTGATTGACCAGTGCAGTACCGACCGCAGAACCACGGCCGTACACCAGATTAAGGACACCCGCCGGGAAGATGTCCAACGCCAGTTCTGCCAGGCGCAGGGCGGTCAGCGGGGTTTGCTCCGACGGTTTGAGCACTACGGTATTACCGGCGGCCAGGGCCGGGGCGATTTTCCAGGCGAGCATCATCAGCGGGTAGTTCCACGGCGCGATGGAGGCAATCACGCCCACCGGGTCGCGGCGGATCATTGAGGTGTGGCCGGGCAGGTATTCCCCTCCCAGCGCGCCGCTCATGCAACGGTTGGCGCCGGCGAAGAAACGGAACACGTCGGCAATCGCCGGAATCTCGTCGTTCAGCGCGGCGCTGTAGGGTTTGCCGCAATTGTCCGACTCCAGTTTGGCCAGCTCTTCGCCATGGGCTTCGATGATGTCGGCGAGTTTGAGCAGCAGCAACGAGCGTTCTTTCGGCGTGGTTTGCGACCAGGCTTGGAAGGCGTTGTCGGCGGCCCGCACGGCGGCGTCGACCTGGGCTTCGCTGGCTTCGTTGATTTCTACCAGCACACGGCCCAGAGCCGGATTGAACACGGCTTGGGTAGGGCCGTCGCCATTGACGAGTTGGCCGTTGATCAAGAGTTTGGTTTGCATGGCTATGTCCTCATCGAAGCTGTTGTATTTCTGTCGGAACCGAACTCCCGTAGGAGCGAGGCTTGCCCGCGAAGGCGATTTTACATTCAACATTAATGTCGACTGACACACCGCCTTCGCGGGCAAGCCTCGCTCCTACAGGATCTGGTTCCCACACCGGAAATGCGTTGTCCGTTATTTCCCGCCACTGCCCGCAACGCTTTCCCCGCCCCGGGTCAGGTAATAAGCGCCGAGGATCGGCAGCATGGTCACCATCATCACCAGCATCGCGACGACGTTGGTGACCGGCACGTCCCGTGGGCGGCTGAGCTGGTTGAGCAGCCACAGTGGCAAGGTGCGTTCATGGCCGGCGGTGAAGGTGGTGACGATGATTTCGTCGAACGACAGCGCAAACGCCAGCATGCCACCGGCCAGCATCGCCGAGCCGAGGTTCGGCAGGACGATGTAGCGGAAGGTCTGCCAGCCGTCGGCGCCGAGATCCATCGAGGCCTCAATCAAACTGTATGACGTGCGGCGCAAGCGGGCGATGACGTTGTTATAGACGATTACCACGCAGAAGGTCGCGTGGCCGACGATGATGGTGAACATCCCCGGCTCGATCCCCAAGGTCTTGAAGGTCGCCAGCAGCGCGATCCCGGTGATGATTCCGGGCAGGGCAATCGGCAGGATCAGCATCAGCGAGATGCCTTGCTTGCCGAAGAAGTCCCGCCGGTACAACGCCGCCGACGCGAGGGTGCCGAGGATCAGCGCAATCAATGTGGCGACGGCCGCGATTTGTAACGACAGCTTGATCGCTTCCAGCACGTCGGGCCGGGAGAACGCCACGCCGATCCACTTCAGGGTGAAGCCCTTGGGCGGAAAGCTGAACGCAGCGTCTTCGGTGTTGAAGGCGTAGAGGAAGATGATCAGGATCGGGAAGTGCAAGAACACCAACCCGCCCCAGGCAGCGATGCGCAGGCCCAGGGATGCCCGGTCTTGAGATGAAGTATCAGAGCGCATCGAAAGCCCCCAGACGTTTGACGATGGACAGGTAAATGGCGATCAGCACGATCGGCACCAGCGTGAAGGCCGCCGCCATCGGCATATTGCCGATCGCCCCTTGCTGGGCGTAGACCATGCTGCCGATGAAGTAGCCCGGCGGGCCTACCAGCTGCGGCACGATGAAGTCGCCCAGGGTCAGGGAAAAGGTGAAGATCGAACCGGCGGCGATGCCCGGAATCGACAGCGGCAGAATCACTTGCATGAAGGTCTGACGCGGTTTGGCACCGAGGTCGGCCGAAGCTTGTAAAAGCGACGGCGGCAGGCGTTCCAGTGAGGCCTGGATCGGCAGGATCATGAACGGCAGCCAGATGTAGACGAACACCATGAACCGCCCCAGATGCGAGGTCGACAAGGTGCTGCCGCCGACGCCCGGAATCCCGAGCACGAACTGCAGCACCGGCTCCAGCCCCAGGTGCTGAACGAACCACTGGGCCACGCCGCCCTTGGCCAGCAGCAAGGTCCAGGCGTAGGCCTTGACGATGTAACTGGCCCACATCGGCATCATCACCGCGATGTAGAAAAACGCCTTGGTCTTGCCGCTGGTGTAGCGCGCCATGTAGTAGGCGATCGGGAACGCCACGATTGCACTGGCAATCGACACAACGACAGCCATGCTCAGGGTGCGCAGGATGATGTCGAAGTTCGACGGCTGGAACAGCGCTGCGAAGTTCGCCAGGGTCAGCTCGGGCGTGACCGTCATGGTGAAGTCATCGAAGGTGTAGAAGCCTTGCCACAACAACGTCAACAGCGAACCAAGATAGATCGCACCGAACCACAACAACGGCGGCACCAGCAGCAGCGACAGATACAGGTTCGGCCGCCGGTACAGCACGTTCGAAAACCGGCGCAACGGCGAGCCGCTGGCAGGGGTTTGAGGAGCGGCCACGCTGTTCATCTCACACCCCGCCCACAATATTGTCGTGCAGCGGAATCATCGCCTCGCGCGCCCAACGAGCGCTGATGCGTTGCCCGGTCTGGTGTTGCGTGCTGACATCCAGCCACTGAACGTTGGCCTGGCTGATGTTCAACGTCTGGCCGTTTTCCAGTTTCAGTTCATAGCGGGTGGCGCTGCCTTGGTACTGGATGTCGTGCAGCAGGCCACTGACTTCGATTTCATGGCTGGCCAACGGGCCTTCGGCGAAACGCACGTGTTCCGGGCGGATCGAAAACGGCTGTGGATTGCCGCTCAACTGCCGGGCCAGATCGCCGCGAATCACATTGGAAGTGCCAACGAATTCTGCGACGAACGTGGTTGCCGGCTTCATGTACAGGTTGCGCGGTGTGTCGACCTGTTCGATGCGGCCCTTGTTGAACACCGCCACGCGGTCGGACATCGACAGCGCTTCGGTCTGGTCGTGGGTAACGAAGATGAAGGTGATGCCGAGCTGGCGTTGCAGCTTCTTCAGCTCGCCTTGCATTTGCTCGCGCAGCTTCAGATCGAGGGCACCCAAGGGTTCGTCGAGCAACAACACACGCGGGCGATTGACCAACGCGCGGGCCAGGGCCACACGCTGGCGCTGGCCGCCAGAGAGTTGCACCGGTTTGCGCTCGCCATAGCCGCCGAGGGCGACCATATCGAGGGCTTCTTCGGCGCGTTTTTGGCGTTCGGTCTTGCCGACACCTTTGACTTTCAAACCGTAGGCGACGTTGTCGAGTACGTTCATGTGCGGGAACAACGCGTAGTCCTGGAACACAGTATTCACGTCACGCTGATACGGCGGTAACCCCGCAGCTTCGGCGCCGTGAATACGGATGGAGCCAGCGCTCGGTTGTTCGAAACCGGCGATCAGGCGCAGGCAGGTGGTTTTGCCTGAGCCGGAGGGGCCCAGCATGGAAAAGAACTCGCCGTCCTGGATATCGATGGAAACCCGGTCAACGGCCTTCACCTCGCCGAACTGCCGGGAAACGTTGGTGAACTGGACTGCAAGCGTCATGTGCGTTGCTCCGAAAAGGCGAGGATCATCACAGTGACCTTGCCTGGACTTCTGAAATCTTCATTGATGATCGTTCCCACGCTCCGCGTGGGAATGCAGCCCATGACGCTCTGCGTCAGCTCTGCGCGAATGGACGCGGAGCGTCCGTTGATGCATTCCCACGCAGAGCGTGGGAACGATCAGTTGGTGTTAGCGACCACCCATAATCGCAATGTAATCCTGGGTCCAGCGGCTATAAGGCACAAACTTGCCGCCTTCAGCCTGCGGGGTTTTCCAGAAGGCGATCTTGTCGAACTGGTCGAAACCATTGGTCTTGCAACCCTCGGCGCCCAGCAGTTCGCTGGCCTTACACCCCGCCGGAACCGCCGGCAATGAGCCGAACCAGGCGGACACATCGCCCTGGACCTTCGGCGTGAGCGACCAGTCCATCCACTTGTACGCACAGTTCGGGTGCTTGGCCTCGGCGTGCAGCATGGTGGTGTCGGCCCACCCGGTGGCGCCTTCTTTCGGGATGGTCGAGGCGATCGGCTGTTTCTCGTTCATCAGGCCGTTGACCTGATAGGGCCAGGCGCTGGCAGCCACCACGCCTTCATTCTTGAAGTCACTCATCTGCACGGTGGTGTCGTGCCAGTAGCGATGGATCAACTTTTGCTGGGCGCGCAGCAGGTCGAGAACGGCCTTGTACTGTTTTTCGTCGAGCAGGTAAGGATCCGTGATGCCCAGTTCCGGCTTGGCGGTTTTCAGGTACAGCGCCGCGTCGGCGATGTAGATCGGGCCGTCATACGCTTGCACGCGGCCCTTGTTGGATTTGCCGTCGGACAGCTTCTGCTCTTCGAACAGGACCCCCCAACTGCTAGGTGGCTGAGTGAACACCTTGGTGTTGTACATCAACACGTTCGGGCCCCATTGATAAGGGGTGCCGTAAGTCTGGTTGTTGACCACATACCACGGCGCATCCTTGAGGCGCGGATCGAGATTTTTCCAGTTGGGAATCAATGCGGTATTGATCGGTTGCACACGTTTGCCGGCGATCAGACGCAGGGAGGCGTCGCCGGACGCCGTCACCAGGTCGTAACCGCCCTTGGCCATCAGGCTGACCATTTCATCGGACGTGCCGGCCGTTTTGACGTTGACCTTGCAGCCGGTTTCCTTCTCGAAGCCGGTCACCCAGTCGTAGGTCTTGTCGGTTTCGCCCCGTTCGATATAGCCGGGCCAGGCGACGATATCCAGCTGACCTTCGCCGGCACCGACGGCTTTCAGCGGCTCGGCGGCCTGCAGGCTGGCGCTGGCCAGCAGTGCCGTGGTGATTGCACTGAGCAGTGCGGTCTTGTGCACAAGCATGGTGAACCCTCTTCTTTAAATTATGGTCGGGGCAGTTCTGAACGGGGTGAAGCCAATGCCGTTATGGCTAATTGTTAGCGTAGTGCGCTTTTATAAATGCTGTCCGTGACGGGCCATGATGTGGCGCACCACGCTGTAGTCCTGCAGCGAATCACTGGATAAGTCTTTGCCATATCCCGAGCGCTTCAGGCCGCCATGGGGCATTTCGCTGACCAGCATGAAATGGCTGTTGATCCAGGTGCAGCCGTACTGCAAACGCGCCGCGACCAGACCGAGGAGGCGAGGCCGAGTTCCGCCACCAAAGCGGGCCGGGCAGTGCTGCGACGCCACGCCAGGGTCTGGCTCAGGTCGGCGATCGGCCGCGCTTCGAAGATGTCGCCCTAGCGCTGGAACCGGGTGAGCAAATCCGCCAGGTTATAACCGGCGACCAGGCTGGTCACGCCGATGATCAACTGCCCGGCAACCTGATCGGTGCTCTGTTGCAGGCTGCGTTTGGCATTGTCCACCTTGGCCCCGACACCGATTTCCTGCTCCAGTTGCTGGATGGCCAGGGTCAGGGTGGATTGAGAAATGAACGCGGTTTGCGCCGCGGCAGAGATCGAACCGGTCTCGGCCACGGCGATGAAGTGGCGGATCTGACGCAGGGTCATCATGGGGAATTACCGGGTGGGGGGGGTATCGATTTGCCCGGGTGTATATCTTTTAAATCGATGGGTAGCCTGCGCAGCGGTATCTGGGGATACGCTTTACCGTTCGTCTGGAAAAACCTTCTACCTGTTAGTTCTGACAGTAGCCAGTTCCCGCGTATCGGTATTGGATAACCCAACCCAAAGCCCATCGTGCAGGAGCCTTTATCATGACCCTACCGGAATCGCCCGATAACACCGTACTAGTGCTGGATCGACCCCGAGTGCTTCGCGCGACCCAGCCAGTCGAAGGGGCCGATATCGGCGTGTCCCTGGTGATTTACGATCTCGTCACTGACGGTGAGGGCGCCACCGTCGAGATCGATCCGCCGTTGTCGGGCACGATGAATCCCGGGGATGTCATGGAGCTGTGGCTGCTCGGGGAGACCACGTTTCTGTACAGCAAAATCATTGAGGATGAGAACGCGATCACGACCCTGCGCATCCCCAAAGGCCGGTTGCATGCTGATCGGATCAATGAACTCTTCTATATCATCAATCGCGGCAGCCAGAATATTGGCAACTCACCGATGCTGACGATGCTGTACAACAAAATCCGGCCCGGTTTAAAAGATATATTTCCGGAGGTCGAGGGCCATTCCGAGCTGGAGTTATTGTTGCCCGACGCCATCAAGAACGGCGTCGGCCCCGACTTCGTCAGTGCCCAAGTGTGTGTGTCTTATCCCTACTGCCGAGCCTACGACACGATTACCTTGAAGTGTAACGGTGAACCCACGCATTTCATCGTTGGCAGGGACGAAGCGCCTGAACCACCCGATCCGGGCTCACCGATCGCGACCAGGGTGTGTTTTACCGTGACCCGCACCCACCTGGAAGTCGCGCAAAGACCCAACCATGAGCTCAACTTTTCCTACACCGTCACCGACCAGCTCGGAAACGTCCCGGACACCGATGCTATCTGGTCTGCAACCCAAACCGTGGACGAAGATCTGGCGGGCACCCGCTTGCCAGCTGCGATTCTGCGCGAAATTCTGAGTGAGGCCGACGACGAGTCAGGCATCATCGACCTGGGAAAACTGGGGGCCTACCTGTATGTGATTATCCTGGTGAGAGACCCTCGCTTCGAAGTGGGCGACTTCATCGAAGCGACCTACACCGGCCAATCACCGGGGCTGCCGGATGTGGTGATGACCGTAGGGGGAAATGTTCAGGCGGACGAATTCGGGGAGCCGGTGCGTGTGGTACTGAAAATCCCGAATGACAAGGTCGTTTCCGTCCAGACCGTGACCGTGAAGTATGTGCTGAAAAGAAACGGCGAGCAGAAATATTCCTCGCGGGAGGCCAAGGCGCGGGTGATTGGTGAGGCCGTGACTGTGCCGCCAGTAATCACCCGCGTGACAGATTCAAAGGGTGAAATCGACAATGGTGGCACCACGACCGAGACCTCGATCACGATCACGATCACGGGTAGCGCCAGTGTTGGCCAAAAAGTGCAGCTCTATGATGGAGATGCCCCAATAGGAGGCGAACTCACAGCGGTGGGCGGGATTTGGACCGCAACCATGTCCGTCGCGGTCGGTGTGCGTAGCCTGACGGCTAAAGCGCTGTATGGCAGCGGTCAGGTTTCGGCGGCGTGGGTGGTGAATGTAACGGCAGTCGTTGCACCGACCATTACCTCGGTGAAAGATGCCAAGGACGTCGAAGTCCCTCACAACGGTTTCACCGTCGAGACCAGCGTGACGCTCACCGGTACGGCCAGCAAAGGCCAGAAGGTGCAGATTCTCGATGGCGCCACCTCCAGGGGCGAGGCCACCGCCAACGCGACGACCGGCATCTGGACCCTGGAGGTCTCGGCGCTGAACGTGGCGGCGCACAGTTTTACCGCGAAAGCACTGTATGGCAGTGGTCAGGTTTCGGCGGCGTGGGTGGTGAATGTAACGGCAGTCGTTGCACCGACCATTACCTCGGTGAAGGACGCCAAGGACGTCGAAGTCCCTCACAACGGTTTCACCGTCGAGACCAGCGTGACGCTCACCGGTACGGCCAGCAAAGGCCAGAAGGTGCAGATTCTCGATGGCGCCACCTCCAGGGGCGAGGCCACCGCCAACGCGACGACCGGCATCTGGACCCTGGAGGTCTCGGCGCTGAACGTGGCGGCGCACAGTTTTACCGCGAAAGCACTGTATGGCAGTGGTCAGGTTACGACGGACTGGATCTTTACCGTCGTCGCTGCAGTGACGCCGGAGATCACCTCGGTGAAAGACCCGAGCAGCCAGGAAATCGCCAACAACGCCAACTACGAACGTGCTTTGGTGTCGACCACAGTGACGCTGACCGGCAAGGCGACGCGGAACATGCAAGTTGAAGTTTTCGAAGGGAATGCGTCGAAATGGGTCGTGGACGTTGATGCCACAGGTACATGGCGGCTACCGTCTGTTGCCGTGACTGTAGGAAGGTACAGTTTCAAGGCTAAAGCCAAGTATGGAACTCAGCCGGAGTCTCTAGCGAGAACGTTTAATTTTAAGGCGAGGTGGAGTTTTAATGACGGAACCTTTCAAGGTTGGGTTCGTCAACCACCCTATAATACTGGTAATAATTTATATGTGGAACAGCAGGCGGGGCTATGGTATGTCCGCTCAAATACCGATGCAAATGTTAATTGGGCTACCACGATTATGAACTTTCAAGTTCCGGTGCGGGTTGGAAAATTCTACAACTTTATTTACAGTGCTAGTGCGAATACAACTTCAAATACGAATGGTACAACATTGGATATAATGGTCGCAGGCGCAAGTGGGGGAACTATCAATACAGGGGCTAACGCAAGTTGGAAGTCAGGAACTTTACGCTACCCTGGTACGTTTTCCAACGACCGAGTGGTTGAGTTTGCATTGCGTAATCACACATCAACTAATGCTGGAAATGATTTCAGAATTACCACTATTGTAATGGAAGAAAGGCTCGAGGCAAAAACGCTCGAAGAGATCAAGATGCGCGAAGAGCTTGAAATGGCTGAGGAGCTTGAAATGCTTGAAATAACTAAGGCGCTTGAAGCGAAAGAGTAAGAGGCGGGCTTTTGGGCGAATGAGTTGTTAGGTTCTTAACAGGAAGAGCAAGAGTAAAGTGAAGAATAAAAAGCGGAACGGATTTTTTTAAAACTGTTCCGTTTTTTTTTTTGCGCTGCACACGTTGGTGGCGAATCAATAACTATGTTGTTGCAGATATAAAACGCAGGTCTATATAAAAATCTGACACCCTGCTCCCATGGTTGGCTCACTGGGGCGTGGCCAAGAAAATCAGCGCCTGCCAGTAGCAAGCAACATCCTGAAGCACTCTCACCCACGACACCGGGCACTTTCGGTCCAGGCTGATGGCCTTAATGATCCGGTTAACCCGAATTCGTGGAGGCAGCAAATGAACACCCGTGGATTGCTCGATCAGTTACTCAAGTCCGGTCAGGATCTGTTGCAGAACAAGGCTGGCGGGACGCAGAACAAATCGGCTGCCGCTGGGCTGGGCGGCTTGCTTGGTGGTAGTGGTGGGGCTGGCGGGCTCGGCAGTGTGCTTTCGGGCGCCGGCGGTGGTGCATTGGCGGCTGGGGCCATGGGTCTGTTGCTGGGCAGCAAGAAGGCTCGCAGTGTGGGCGGCAAGGCCCTGACTTACGGCGGCCTCGCCGCGCTGGGGGTCATTGCCTATAAGGCTTACGGAAATTGGCAGACCCAGCAAGGCAGCGCGCCGAAGACCGAACCGCAAACCCTCGACCGTGTGCCAGCGGCGCAAGTCGAGCAGCACAGCCAGGCGATTCTCAAGGCGCTGGTGGCGGCGGCCAAAGCCGATGGTCATGTGGATGAACGCGAGCGTGCGTTGATCGAAGGCGAGTTCACCAAGCTCGACAACGATCAGGAACTGCAGCAGTGGCTGCACGCTGAACTCAACAAACCGCTGGACCCGACCGACGTCGCCCGCGCCGCCAGCACCCCGGAAATGGCGGCCGAAATGTACATCGCCAGTGTGATGCTGGTGGACGAAGAGAGCTTCATGGAAAAGTCCTACCTCGATGAACTGGCGCGGCAGTTGAAGCTGGAGCCGGGGTTGAAGGCCGAGTTGGAGAAGCAGGTGCGGCAGGCGTCATCGTCACTCGGGTGAACAAATCGCAGAGGCGATTTACCGAATTTCAATACCATCGAAACCCCATCAACGCTGTTTTCAAGGTTGACGGGGTTGTTTGTTTAAAGTCAGGTGTGGCTCGTCCGACAATAGGCGCAGATACTAACTAAGAGTTTTTGATATCAAATTCGCCTTTTAATGTTTTGCCGTTTTCTAACCTCATCTTGTAATTGCCCTGCGCTTGCTGTCGATTATCGCTGAACTCGACGTTCAGTTTGCCTGATTCAGCTGGTGAATAGTTTTCTGTTATCCGAGCGGCCCACTTTATTGGATGTTCCTCGGCTGTTTTCGAGTATTTTCCATCCTCCGGTACCTTAGAAATGCCAAGGGCAATATACTCTTGAACTGCTCCTGAGGTGCGGGTGCCGAAAAAGGAAAAATCATCACCCGATTTGTGAAAAACCACGGAATCGGCTGAAAATACTTCATTTCCATTTTCGTCTTTTGCGGTAAATGTTCCGGTGGCTGTTGTCTTTTCTAAGAGTAATTGGCTGATGTCTACTTTAGCGTTCATGTCTGTGCCTTTTTAAAAGTTTAGTATCAGGGTTGTTGTGTCGCTTGGGGTAGATTAGAAGTAAGTGGCTAGGGTGGCTACTGTCAGAATTGATAGTTGGTTGGCGTGTTTTGGTATTGGTTTGTTAGTTTTTATTCTGAATATTCAGGGGCTTTTTTTAAGCAAGTTTTTTCTTGACGGTGACTGACATTAAGAAGTCGCGCGCTGCAGGTTTCGGAGCCGCTTCGCGGCCCAACGGGAGCAAGCTCCCTTGCCACATGAGGACGTCATTGGCACTGCGCTATCGTTCTTCGCGAGCAAGCCCTGCGTTGATCACCGTCGTACACAAAATCTGGCTCCGCTGAAGATCCAGTGTGTGCGAGCCTGCTCGCGAAGGCGTCTTCATCTGCACCACATCCCTCAATGCCCCTTCCATAGTTCATTTCCTCCGAATTACCCTTTGGCACCCACCCTCTATCGCGTAAAGCGCCATCCAGATCCAATCCGGCCTTCGTCCATCTGATAACCGAAGCACCACCCTCGGCTATACTCCCCCGCAATTCGAACCGCACCGAGGACTGACTGTGAAGAACTGGACGTTGCGCCAACGCATTTTGGCGAGCTTTGCGGTGATTATCGCGATCATGCTTTTGATGGTTGTGGTGTCCTTTTCTCGGCTGATGAAGATCGAAGTCAGCGAAGAAAAGGTTCGCACCGACTCGGTGCCGGGGGTGTATTTCAGTTCGATGATGCGCGGTGCCTGGGTCGACAGTTATAACCTGACCCAGCAGATTGTCGGTCTTTCCGGAAATCGCGCACTGACCGCTGCCGACCAGGCCATGTACAAGAGCTTCGAAGAGCGCTTGAGCGAGCAAATGGCCTACTACCGCAAGACCATTTTTCAACCGGACGATCGGGCCATTTTCGACGAATTCGAAGTTCGTCATCAGGTCTTCAATCAAGAAATGAGCAACGTCCTCGACCTCTATCAGCGCAAAGAGTACGAGCAAGCGCGCATTGCCCTGGAGCAAAAGCTGACACCGGCCTGGATCAACGGGCGTAAGCAGTTGAACAGCCTCATCGAGCGCAATCACAATGCAGCTGAAGAAGCCACGCTGGCCATCGGCGAAGCGGTGACCGCCGCCAAAATCAGTATGGGCGTCTCTTTGCTGGTGGCGATCATCGTCGCCGGCCTCTGTGGCCTGCTGCTGATGCGCGCGATCATGGCACCAATGAATCGCATCGTGGATATCCTCGAAGTCATGCGCACCGGCGATCTCAGCAGCCGCCTGGATCTTGATCGCAAGGACGAGTTCGGCGCAGTGGAAACCGGCTTCAACGACATGATGACCGAGCTCACTTCGCTGGTGTCCCAGGCGCAGCGCTCCTCGGTGCAGGTCACCACGTCGGTCACGGAAATCGCCGCGACATCCAAGCAGCAGCAGGCCACGGCCACCGAAACCGCTGCCACCACCACCGAAATCGGCGCGACATCGCGGGAAATTGCCGCCACTTCGCGGGATCTGGTACGCACCATGACCGAAGTCTCCACCGCCGCTGATCAGGCGTCGGTGCTGGCCGGTTCCGGTCAGCAAGGCCTGGCGCGCATGGAAGACACCATGCACTCGGTGATGGGCGCGGCCGATCTGGTCAACGCCAAACTGGCGATCCTTAACGAGAAGGCCGGCAACATCAATCAGGTGGTGGTGACGATCGTCAAAGTCGCCGACCAGACCAACCTGTTGTCCCTGAATGCCGCGATCGAAGCCGAGAAGGCCGGTGAATATGGTCGCGGGTTTTCCGTGGTCGCTACCGAAGTACGGCGCCTGGCAGACCAGACTGCGGTGGCCACTTACGACATCGAGCAGATGGTGCGCGAGATTCAGTCGGCGGTGTCGGCCGGGGTCATGGGCATGGACAAGTTTTCCGAAGAAGTGCGCCGTGGCATGTCCGAGGTGCAGTCGGTGGGCGAGCAGTTGTCGCAGATCATCCATCAGGTTCAGGCACTGGCACCACGGGTGTTGATGGTCAACGAAGGCATGCAGGCCCAGGCCACCGGCGCCGAGCAGATCAACCACGCGTTGGTGCAGTTGGGCGATGCCAGCAGCCAGACTGTCGAGTCTTTGCGTCAGGCCAGTTTCGCCATTGATGAATTGAGCCAGGTGGCCGTGGGGCTGCGTGGCGGCGTTTCGCGATTCAAAGTCTGATGAGCGAGCTCGCGGTCAAGCGCGGCGCGGTGATGCCGGTGAAACAGTCGTTGTTTCTGGTGTTCCGCATCGGCAACGAGCGTTACGCCTTGCAGGCCATCGAGGTGGCCGAAGTGCTGCCGCAGCTGCCGTTGAAACCGATTCCCCAGGCACCGGACTGGGTGGCGGGGGTGTTTGCCTGTCGCGGCGCGGTGGTGCCGGTGATCGACCTCAGCGCCCTGACGTTCGGCCAACCGGCCCAGGCTCGCAACAGTACGCGGCTGGTGCTGGTGCACTATCGGCCGGATGAGGCGACGCCTGCGCAATTGCTCGGGCTGATTCTGGAACAGGCCACCGACACGTTGCGCTGCAACCCGGCGGACTTTCAGCCTTATGGCCTGGACAATCGCCAGGCGCCGTACCTGGGGCCAGTGCGCGAAGATGCCCAGGGTTTACTGCAATGGGTGCGGGTTGCCGATTTGCTGGACGAACAGGTCCGCGCCTTGTTGTTTCCCTCGCCGCCGCTGGACCTGGCGCAGTTTGAGGAGCAGGGATGAGCAGCGATCAACGGTTTTTCGATTTTCTCAAAGAACGTATTGGCCTCGATGTGGGCTCGGTCGGCCCGGCGATCATCGAACGCGCGGTGCGCCAGCGCATCACGGCGGCCCGGGCGCTGACGGCCGATGAGTATTGGCACACTCTGCTGGGCTCGCGCGACGAACAGCAGGCGCTGATCGAAGCGGTGATCGTCCCCGAGACCTGGTTTTTCCGTTACCCGGAATCCTTCGCCACGCTGGCGAAACTGGCGGCCAAGCGGCTGGCGGCGATCAATAACATGCGCGCCCTGCGGATTCTCAGTCTGCCGTGTTCCACCGGCGAAGAGCCGTATTCCATTGCCATGGCATTGCTCGATGCCGGGCTGGCGCCGCACCAGTTCAAGGTCGACGGCATGGATGTCAGCCCGCTGTCGGTGGAGAAGGCCAGGCTCGCGCTGTATGGCAAGAATTCGTTTCGTGGCCAGGACATTGACTTCCGCGAGCGGCATTTCACGGCTGAAAACGACAACTATCGCCTCAGTGGGCGCGTGATTGAGCAGGTGCGTTTGCAGGTCGGCAATCTGCTGGATCCGGCCTTGCTGGCCAATGAGCCACCTTATGACTTCGTGTTCTGCCGCAATTTGCTGATCTATTTCGATCAGTCGACCCAGCAGCAAGTGTTCGAAGTGCTCAAGCGCCTGACCCACGTCGACGGCGTGCTGTTTATCGGTCCGGCGGAGGGCAGTCTGCTGGGTCGTTTCGGCATGCGCTCGATCGGCATCCCGCAGTCGTTTGCCTTCAGTCGTCAAAGTGCGCAAGAGCCGCTCGCGACCTTCGTGCCGACGCCGCTGCCGGTGCAACAACCGGTGCGCAGCGTGACACCGCCGCCAGTGCGCAGTCGGCCTTTCGCAACGGTGGTGCCGATGCCTCAGGTCGCCGCCACCCCTTCGGCCACTACCCCTTCAGACGCCACTACGCTGCTGGCGAACATTGCCGCGCTGGCCAATGAAGGCAAAAGCGCGGAGGCCCGCGCCGCGTGCGACAGTTTTTTGCGCAGTCACGAGCCGGTGGCGCAGGTGTTCTATTGGCTGGGGCTGCTCAGCGATGTCGCCGGCCGCGCTCTCGAGGCCCAGGGCTTTTATCGCAAGGCGTTGTACCTCGAGCCGCAACACCCCGACGCGTTGATGCACCTGGCCGCCTTGCTGCAATCCCAAGGCGACACGGCGGGAGCCCAACGATTGCAGGCCCGCGCCGCCCGCAGCGAGCGCGCCGCAGACAGTGAGCGTAAACGATGAACGCCGCCGATTCCTTGAGCGTCATCCATGAAAATGCCCAGGCCATCGACGACTGCTGGAACCGCATCGGTATCCACGGCGACAAGTCCTGCCCATTGCTGAGCGAGCACATTCATTGTCGCAACTGCGCGGTGTATTCGGTCGCCGCCACGCGCTTGCTCGATCGCTATGCCTTGCAGCAGGACGACCGTGAGCAAGTCACCACGGTGGCCGGAAGCGATGTGAAAACCCGCTCGCTGCTGATGTTTCGCCTCGGCGAAGAATGGTTGGGCCTGGCCACTCGCAGCCTGGTCGAAGTGGCGCCGTTGCAAGCGATTCACTCCTTGCCGCACCAGCGCTCCGGGGCGTTGCTCGGCGTGGCGAATGTGCGCGGTGCCTTGGTGGCGTGCCTGTCGCTGGTGGAGTTGCTGGGGCTCGATGCCACCAGTGGCGTGGCGTCCGGCGCGCGGGTGATGCCGCGGATGCTGATCATCGCCGCCCACGGCGGACCGGTGGTGGTACCGGTGGATGAGGTGGACGGGATTCACGCCATCGACGAGCGCATTCTCGAGGCGGCGTCCCAATCCGGCACCCAGGCCAGCGCCAGATACACCCGTGGCGTCTTGCAATTCAAAGGTCGCAGCCTGCGTTGGCTGGATGAAGAACAGCTGCTATCCGCCGTGACCCGGAGCCTCACATGACCCCCGAGCAAATGCGTGACGCCTCTTTGCTGGAACTGTTCAGCCTCGAAGCCGAGGCCCAGACCCTGGTGCTGAGCGCAGGTCTTTTGGCGCTTGAGCGCGATCCGACCCAGGCCGATTACCTCGAATCGTGCATGCGTGCGGCCCATTCGCTCAAGGGCGCGGCGCGGATTGTCGGTGTCGATGCCGGGGTCAGCGTTGCCCATGTGATGGAAGATTACCTGGTCAGTGCCCAGGAAGGCCGCCTGTACCTGCGGCCCGAACACATTGATGCACTGTTGCAAGGCACCGATCTGCTGATGCGGATTGCGACGCCGGGCAACGCTCCGGCGCCAGCGGATATCGACGCTTACGTCGTCTTGATGGGACGGTTGCTTGATCACATGGCGGCCACTGCGCCCATCGCGCCGCCGATGGCAGAGCTTCAGATGCAACCGCCGACGCCCAAGGTTGAGCCGCCCATGCCGGCCACCGCCGAAGCCTCCCCGGCAGCGCCCACCGAGCCAGCGCCCACGACTAAACGCACAACCGAAAGTGGCGAACGCGTATTGCGCGTCACGGCCGAGCGCTTGAACAGCCTGCTCGACCTGTCGAGTAAATCCCTGGTGGAAACCCAGCGGCTCAAGCCGCATCTGGCCACCATGCAGCGCCTCAGACGCATGCAGAGCAACGGCCTGCGGGCGCTGGAAAACCTCAACGTCCATCTCAAGGACCATGCCTTGAGTCTCGAAGCCCAGGAAGCCTTGGGCGATGCCCGTCGATTGTGGGCCGAGTCTCAGCAATTGCTGGTGGAAAAAAACGCCGAGCTGGACGAGTTCGCCTGGCACGCCAGCCAGCGTGCGCAGGTGTTGTACGACACGGCGCTGGCCTGTCGCATGCGGCCATTCGCCGACGTGCTGAGCGGGCAAGTGCGCATGGTCCGTGATCTCGGCCGCGACCTTGGAAAACAGGTGCGGCTGGAGATTGAGGGCGACAAGACTCAAGTCGATCGCGACGTTCTGGAAAAGCTCGAAGCGCCGCTGACGCACCTGCTGCGCAATGCGGTGGATCACGGCATCGAAACCCGGGAACAACGACTATTGGCCGGCAAACCGGAAGAAGGCGTGATCCGTTTGCGAGCGTCCCATCAGGCCGGTCTGCTGGTGTTGGAACTCAGCGATGACGGCAACGGCGTCGACCTGGAAAAGCTTCGGCGCAACATCGTCGAGCGGCAGTTATCGCCAGCCGAAACCGCCGCCCAGTTGAGCGAAGAAGAGCTGCTGACGTTCCTGTTTCTGCCGGGTTTCAGTCTGCGCGATGCGGTCACCGAAGTTTCCGGGCGCGGCGTCGGGCTGGATGCGGTTCAGCACATGGTTCGCCAGTTGCGCGGTGCCGTGGTGCTGGAGCAGACAGCGGGTGAGGGCAGTCGCTTTCATCTGGAAGTGCCGCTGACGCTGTCGGTGGTGCGCAGCCTGGTGGTGGAAGTCGGTGATGAGGCGTATGCCTTCCCGCTGGCGCACATCGAGCGCATGTGCGACCTGGCGCCGGAAGATATCGTGCAGGTCGAAGGCCGGCAGCACTTCTGGTACGAAGGCCGGCATGTCGGGCTGGTCGCCGCCAGTCAGCTGTTGCATCGCCCGGCGAGCCAGAACAACGCGCAAACCCTCAAAGTCGTGGTCATCCGCGAGCGCGAGGCGATCTACGGGGTAGCAGTCGAGCGCTTTATCGGCGAGCGCACATTGGTGGTGCTGCCGCTGGATGAGCGCCTGGGCAAGGTGCAGGACATTTCCGCCGGGGCCTTGCTCGACGACGGCTCGGTGGTGCTGATCGTCGACGTCGAAGACATGCTGCGTTCGGTGGACAAACTGCTCAATACCGGGCGTCTGGAGCGCATTGCCCGGCACGCCAATCAGGTTGTCGAAGCGGCGCGTAAACGGATTCTGGTGGTGGACGACTCGCTGACCGTTCGTGAGTTGCAGCGCAAATTGCTGCTCAATCGCGGCTATGACGTCGCTGTGGCGGTGGACGGTATGGATGGCTGGAACGCCCTGCGTTCAGAGGACTTCGATCTGTTGATCACCGACATCGACATGCCGCGCATGGATGGCATCGAGCTGGTGTCTTTGGTACGCCGCGACAACCGTCTGCAATCCCTGCCGGTGATGGTGGTGTCCTACAAGGACCGCGAAGAAGACCGTCGCCGTGGACTGGACGCCGGAGCCGACTATTATCTAGCCAAAGCGAGTTTTCATGATGACGCTTTGCTGGATGCAGTGGTTGAGCTCATTGGAGGCGCGCGGGCATGAAAATCGCTATCGTCAACGACATGCCCATGGCGGTAGAGGCCTTGCGCCGCGCTTTGGCGTTCGAACCGGCGCACGAGGTGATCTGGGTCGCCGGCAATGGGGCCGAGGCAGTGCAACGTTGCACTGAATACACCCCGGATCTGATCCTGATGGATTTGATCATGCCGTTGATGGACGGTGTGGAAGCGACCCGGCGGATCATGGCCGAGACCCCGTGCGCGATTGTCATTGTCACTGTCGACCGCGAGCAGAACGTGCACCGGGTGTTCGAAGCCATGGGCTACGGCGCGCTGGATGTGGTCGATACCCCGGCTATCGGCGGCGGCAATCCTCAGGAAGCCGCCGCACCGCTGCTGCGCAAGATCATGAACATTGGCTGGCTGATTGGTGACCACAGCAATCGGGTGCGATCGGCACCGAGCCAGCACCGCCACTCGTCTTCGCGCCAGCATTTGGTGGCCATCGGTTCATCCGCCGGCGGGCCGGCGGCGCTGGAAGTGCTGCTCAAGGGCCTGCCACGAGATTTTTCGGCGGCCATCGTGCTGGTCCAGCATGTGGATCAGGTGTTCGCCGCCGGCATGGCCGAATGGCTTGCCAGCGCCAGTGGCCTGAACGTGCGCCTGGCCCTGGAAGGCGAACGGCCGCAAAGCGGCGTGGTCTTGTTGGCCGGCACCAACCATCACATTCGATTGCTGAAAAACGGCACACTCGCCTACACCGCCGAACCGGTCAACGAGATCTATCGGCCGTCGATCGATGTGTTTTTCGAAAGTGTGGCCAGTTACTGGAGCGGTGACGCTGTGGGTGTTCTGCTGACCGGTATGGGGCGTGACGGCGCGCAAGGGCTTAAACTCATGCGCCAGCAGGGTTACCTGACCATCGCTCAGGACCAACAAAGCAGTGCGGTGTATGGCATGCCGAAGGCGGCCGCGGCCATTAACGCGGCTGTGGAAGTTCGTCCACTGGACAAGATAGCGCCACGATTGCTGGAGATCTTCTCAAAATGACTATTATTAGCAGCAATCGTGGCCAAGGCAGTACTCAGGTGACCGCACATGAATGAATTACAGCTCGACGACTTCAAAACCGATGAAAACGCCGCCATGGTGTTGTTGGTGGACGATCAGGCGATGATCGGCGAGGCAGTGCGGCGTGGTTTGTCGAACGAAGAAAACATCGACTTCCATTTCTGTGCCGACCCGCACCAGGCCATCGCCCAGGCGATTCGCATCAAGCCGACCGTAATCCTTCAGGACCTGGTCATGCCCGGCCTCGACGGCCTGAGCCTGGTGCGCGAATACCGTAATCACCCGGCGACCAAGGACATTCCGATCATTGTCCTGTCGACCAAGGAAGACCCGCTGATCAAGAGCGCGGCGTTTGCCGCCGGTGCCAACGATTACCTGGTCAAACTGCCGGACAACATCGAACTGGTGGCGCGTATCCGCTATCACTCGCGCTCCTACATGACCCTGCTGCAACGTGATGCGGCGTACCGCGCGCTGCGGGTCAGCCAGCAGCAGTTGCTCGACACCAACCTGGTGCTGCAACGCCTGATGAACTCCGACGGCCTGACCGGGCTGTCGAACCGCCGGCATTTCGACGAATACCTGGAGCTGGAGTGGCGGCGTTCGCTGCGGGACCAGACTCAATTGTCGCTACTGATGATCGATGTCGACTACTTCAAGTCCTTCAACGACAGCTTTGGCCACCTCGAAGGCGATGAGGCCTTGCGCAAAGTCGCCACGGCGATTCGCGACGCCAGCTCCAGACCTTCGGACTTGCCGGCCCGTTACGGCGGCGAAGAGTTCGTGCTGGTCCTGCCCAACACCTCGCCGGGCGGTGCGCGAATGGTGGCGGAAAAACTGCGCCAGACCGTGGCCGGGTTGAAAATCCCGCACATTTTCCCGAGCGAAGGTTCGAGCCTGACCATCAGCATCGGCCTGTCGACCATGATTCCACAGCCGGGCAGCGATTGCCGGCAATTGATCTCGGCGGCAGACAAGGGGCTGTACCTGGCGAAGAACAATGGGCGTAATCAGGTGGGGATCGAATAACCCACAAATACCTCATTCTGTAGCACCGCAGCACCGTAGCAGCTGTCGAGCCCCGCGAGGCAGCGTTCGGCGGCGCAGCCGTCGTAAAACCATACAGCGCGGTCTTCCAGACAAACCGCGTGCGCAGGACTGGCGAGGACTTCGTCCTCGAACGCGGCCTCGCGGTGCTCGACCGCTGCTACAGGAGTGCCCCGTGGTTTCAGGCAAAACCATTCGCCGCTAAAGCCGCCAGGCGGGCTGCCTTGACAGCTTGATTACGTTATACTCGCCGGCTTTCAAAAGTTCGCCAACGAGTGCTGCCCGCCATGGAAATCAACCCGATCCTTAACAGTATCAAGGACCTGTCCGAGCGCTCCGAAACTATTCGGGGGTATCTTTGACTACGATCAAAAGCATGAGCGTCTGACTGAAGTCAATCGCGAGCTTGAAGATCCGAGTGTCTGGAACAACCCGTCGTACGCTCAGGAACTGGGCCGCGAGCGGTCGCTGCTGGCTCAGATCGTCGAAACCCTCGACGAAATGCACAGCGGTCTGGCCGATGCCAAAGACCTGCTGCTGATGTCCGCCGAAGAAGAAGACCAGGCCGCCGTCGATGACGTCGCTGCCGAAGTCGAGCGCCTGCGCGAATCCCTGGAAAAACTCGAATTCCGTCGCATGTTCAGCGGTGAGATGGACGCCAACAACGCCTACCTGGATATCCAGGCCGGCTCCGGCGGTACCGAGGCTCAGGACTGGGCCAACATCCTGCTGCGCATGTACCTGCGCTGGGCGGATAAACGCGGTTTCGACGCCACCATCATGGAGCTGTCGGCCGGTGAAGTCGCCGGTATCAAAGGCGCTACCGTGCACATCAAGGGCGAATACGCCTTTGGCTGGCTGCGTACCGAAATCGGCGTGCACCGTCTGGTGCGCAAGAGCCCGTTCGACTCCGGCAACCGTCGTCACACCTCGTTCTCGGCCGTGTTCGTGTCGCCGGAAATCGATGACAACATCGAAATCGACATCAACCCGTCGGACTTGCGCATCGACACCTACCGCTCCTCCGGTGCCGGTGGTCAGCACGTAAACACCACCGACTCGGCCGTACGGATTACCCACGTACCGACCAACACCGTGGTCAGCTGCCAGAACGAACGTTCCCAGCATGCGAACAAAGACACCGCGATGAAAATGTTGCGGGCGCGTTTGTATGAGCAGGAAGTGCAGAAGCGCAACGCCGCTTCCCAGGCCCTGGAAGACACCAAGTCGGATATCGGCTGGGGTCACCAGATCCGTTCGTACGTGCTCGATGCCTCGCGGATCAAGGATCTGCGTACCAACATCGAACGCAGCGACTGCGACAAGGTGCTCGACGGCGACATCGACGAATACCTGGTGGCCAGCCTGAAACAAGGCTTGTAAGACATGCATGCAGTGATCAGCTGATTCACCGCGATCCTGTGGGAGCGGGCTTGCCCGCGATCCCTAGCCGAAGGCTGGGGGCAACGAACCTGATGGAATATTTAAAGACATGAGCGACCTACAACTCGACCCGCAAGCCCTGCAACAGGAAGAAAACTCCCTGATCGCCCTGCGCAAGGAAAAGCTTGCTGCCGAGCGCGCCAAGGGCAATGCCTTCCCCAACGACTTCCGCCGCGACAATTACTGCGAAGATTTGCAGAAACAGTACGCGGACAAGACCAAGGAAGAACTGGCAGAGGCTGCAATCCCGGTCAAGGTGGCGGGTCGCATCATGCTCAACCGTGGCTCGTTCATGGTGATCCAGGACATGACCGGTCGCATTCAGGTTTACGTCAACCGTAAAACCTTGTCCGAAGACACCCTGGCCGCGGTGAAAACCTGGGACATGGGCGACATCATTGCCGCCGAAGGTACCCTGGCGCGTTCCGGCAAGGGCGACCTGTACGTCGAAATGACCAGCGTGCGCCTGCTGACCAAATCCCTGCGTCCGCTGCCGGACAAGCATCACGGCCTGACCGACACCGAACAGCGCTACCGTCAGCGTTACGTTGACCTGATCGTCAACGAAGAGGTGCGCCAGACCTTCCGCGTTCGCTCGCAAGTGATTGCGCACATCCGCAGCTTCCTGATGAAGCGTGACTTCCTGGAAGTGGAAACGCCGATGCTGCAAACCATTCCAGGCGGCGCGGCGGCCAAGCCGTTCGAAACTCACCACAACGCGCTGGACATGGAAATGTTCCTGCGTATCGCGCCTGAGCTGTATCTCAAGCGCCTCGTGGTCGGCGGCTTCGAAAAAGTCTTCGAAATCAACCGCAACTTCCGTAACGAAGGCGTTTCGACGCGTCACAACCCTGAATTCACCATGTTGGAGTTCTACCAGGCTTACGCCGACTACGAAGACAACATGGACCTGACCGAAGAGCTGTTCCGCGAACTGGCTCAGCTGGTTCTGGGCAGCACCGACGTGCCTTACGGCGACAAGGTGTTCCACTTCGGCGAGCCGTTCGTGCGTCTGTCGGTGTTCGACTCGATCCTCAAGTACAACCCTGAGCTGACCGCAGACGACCTGACTGACCTCGACAAGGCCCGCGCCATCGCCAAGAAGGCCGGCGCCAAGGTGCTGGGCTTCGAAGGTCTGGGCAAGCTGCAGGTAATGATTTTCGAGGAGCTGGTCGAGCACAAGCTGGAACAGCCGCACTTCATCACCCAGTACCCGTTCGAAGTGTCGCCGCTGGCCCGTCGTAACGACGAGAACCCGAACGTCACCGACCGTTTCGAACTGTTCATCGGTGGCCGTGAAATCGCCAACGCCTACTCCGAGTTGAACGACGCCGAAGACCAGGCCGAGCGTTTCATGGCGCAGGTGGCCGACAAGGACGCCGGCGACGATGAAGCCATGCACTATGATGCCGACTTCGTTCGCGCGCTGGAGTACGGCATGCCGCCAACGGCCGGTGAAGGGATCGGTATCGACCGTCTGGTGATGTTGCTGACCAACTCACCGTCGATCCGCGACGTGATCCTGTTCCCGCACATGCGGCCGCAAGCGTAAGTGTTTCAATTAAAAAGCCGCCTATAACAGGCGGCTTTTTATTGCCTGTCTGGTACAAACGTATCAATTGGTTACTTTTGACGTTTAGAGAGGAATACCTGTCGTGAATCGTGCAATGGCTCAAGAAGGTGCAGCGGATATCGCCACTGCGGTCGCTGAAAGTGTTCAGTACCAGGGCCGCAAGGCCAGCCGACAGGGCAGCGAACAGCGTCGACAGGACATTCTTGACGCGGCGATGCGCATTGTCGTGCGCGATGGCGTGCGGGCCGTACGGCACCGTGCGGTGGCCGCTGAAGCGGGTGTGCCGCTGTCGGCCACGACCTACTATTTCAAGGACATCGATGACCTGCTCACCGATACCTTCGCCCAATATGTGGAACGCAGTGCGGCGTTCATGGCCCGGTTGTGGGCCAGCAACGAAGGCCTGTTGCGCGAGATGGTTGTCAGCGGCGATGGCACCCCCGAGTCCCGCTCACAGCTGGCGGACGATATCGCCCGGCTGATGGCTGACTATGTTCATCGGCAATTGATCAATCGCCGCGAGCACTTGATGGCTGAGCAAGCCTTCCGCCAGGAAGCCTTGCTCAACCCGCGCCTGGCCTTGTTGGTACGCTCCCATCAGCAAATTCTCCTGCAGGGCACCTGCCAGCTTTTCGAAGTATTGGGTTCCCGTGAGCCACAACAGGATGCCAAAGTGTTGACGGCGATTATCGGACGGATGGAATATCAGGGCCTGCTCAACGACGCCGAGCCTGTGGCCGAAGAGGAAATGCTCGGCATCCTCAACCGCTACATGCATTTGGTGCTGGCGTCGGTGTAACCCGGTACTCCGATCGTTCCCACGCTCTGCGTGGGAATGCCGCCCGGGACGCTCCGCGTCCCTTACTGACGTGACGCAGAGCGTCACCGGATGCATTCCCACGCAGAGCGTGGGAACGATCAATGCGCAAAAGTCGTCGTGTATCGATAGGGAGTGTTGAATGAAAGCCTGGCGCGTCATTGTGATCGCCTTGTCGATCCTGCTGCTCAGTGGCTGTCTGGTGACCTTCAAGGAGCCGCTGCCCGCCAGCGAGCCCGCGCCCAAAGGATTGCTCGGCAAGTGGACCAGCACCAATGCCTGGGGCGAGCCGATGAACCTGGAACTGACGCGCATCGGCGACAATCGCTATCAGGCCGTCAGCTACTTCAAGGCCAAGCCCCATGAGCGTGAAGCCTATCCCTTCACCGTGTCGCGCCATGGCAATCGCTGGTACCTGTCGGCGAAGGTGCCGGCGCAGTTCGGCGGGAATTTCACTATCACCGGTTTCGAGCTCAACGATAAGCACGAACTGGTGGTCTACAACCTCGACCTCGAGCAGATCAAACAGGCCATGGGCCAAGAAGCCCTCAGTGGCCAAGGCTTCCGGACCGACGACGGCGACGGGGTGTTGATCAACAATAGCCTGGATCAGGTGTTTGCCTACCTCGATGATCCGGCCAATTCCGATGTTTTCGTCGAAGCGGTGCGCTACCAGCGCCTGGCCAAAGCCAAATAAACCCAGCACGTAACGGTTTTACTACAGGAGTTTCGGGTGGACGAATACCAGCAGACGATACGCATTTTGTCCGATCGCATAGTGCTGGCGCAGACGCCGATTCGCGTTCTGGATGCGGTCAAGTGGGACGACAGCATTCGCAAGGGGTTCTTCAAAGGCAAGGGCAAGGAAATGCCGGCCGTGGACCGCGACTACTACCTCAATCGACCGCTGGCATTTGATTCCAGCAAAGTGAAGCTGGAATTCCAGAACATCGAGCGCGACATCACTCGCCAGCTCGGCCAGTTCAACCCGGTCGGCCAGATCATGCGCCGCATGTGCAAGGAATACCGGATGGTGGTGCGCATGCTTGAAGCGCGCGGCACCGAAGATTTCGGGCTGATTTCCCAGGAATTGTATGGCGCGGCGTCCGATGCGTTTCACGCCGGCGACCCGACCCTGGCCGACCTGGGCCTCATGCTCTCCGATTACCTGAACAACATCGATGGCCGTGGCGACCTCAAGGACGAACCGAAACTTCTCACCGCCAAGGAAGCCGTCGACCTGCTGCAACACCGGCTGAACCGGGTGTTTGGCGAGAACGAAGAAACCATTCGGGTGTTCGAGTCCGACGGGATCGTCGCCGATGCGGCGGCGGGCGCCGACTACATCAAGATCCGCGCCGACGCGATGTTCAACGACCGCGACGTGCGCGCGCTGGAAGTCCACGAAGGGCTGGTGCATGTGGGCACCACGCTCAACGGCCTGAATCAGCCGATCTGCACCTTCCTGTCCAAAGGCCCGCCGTCATCCACCGTGACCCAGGAAGGCCTGGCGATCCTGATGGAAATCATCACCTTCGCCTCCTACCCGAGCCGCCTGCGCAAACTGACCAACCGCACCCGCGCCATTCATATGGTGGAGGAGGGCGCGGACTTCTTGCAGATCTACGATTTCTTCTGTGAGCAAGGCTTCGAAATGGCCGAAAGCTACGGCAACGCCAGCCGGGTTTTCCGCGGCTCGGTGCCGACTGGTCTGCCATTTACCAAAGACTTGTCCTACCTCAAGGGCTTTATCATGGTTTACAACTACATTCAGTTGGCCGTGCGTAAAGGCAAGCTGGAGCAGATACCGCTATTGTTTTGCGGCAAGACCACGCTGGAAGACATGCGGACCTTGCGCCAATTGGTGGACGAAGGCCTGGTGGTGCCGCCCAAGTACCTGCCCGACCAATTCCGCGACATGAACGCGCTGTCGGCCTGGATGTGCTTCTCCAACTTCCTCAACCACCTGAGCCTGGACCGGATCGAAGCGGATTATTCCAATATCCTCTAACCATGATGAGATCCCCTGTGGGAGCGAGCCTGCTCGCGATAGCGGCTTAACATTCAACATCGATGTTGTCTGACACACCGCCATCGCGAGCAGGCTCGCTCCCACAGGGGGTGTGTATTTAAATCCCCCATTTTTCGCGAGGCTTCACCGGATGAGAATCCTCGGCATCTTTTGCCTGCTCCTGGCCCTCGGCGGTTGCGACTCTCTGCTGTTCTACCCCGAGCCCGGCCAGCCGTTCACCCCGGAAAAAGCCAAACTCGAATTCCGCGACGTCACCCTGGTCACCGCTGACGGCCTCAAGCTGCATGGCTGGTGGCTGCCGGCGAAAAAAGGTGTCGAGGTCAAAGGCACGGTGCTGCATCTGCACGGCAACGGCGGCAACCTGGCGTGGCATTTGGGTGGGAGCTGGTGGTTGCCGGAGCAGGGCTATCAGGTGTTGCTGGTGGACTATCGTGGGTACGGTTGGTCCGAAGGTAAACCGGCGTTGCCGGCGATTTATCAGGACATCGATGCCGCGTTCAAATGGCTCGACCAGGCCCCGGAGGTCAAGGGTAAACCGCTGATCCTTCTCGGTCAGAGCCTTGGCGGTTCGATGGCCGTGCATTTCCTGGCCCAACATCCCGAGCGCCAGCGGCAACTCAAGGCTTTCGTACTCGATGGCGTGCCTGCCAGTTACCGTGATGTCGGGCGTTTCGCCTTGAGTACGTCGTGGATGACCTGGCCGTTCCAGGTGCCGTTGTCCTGGTTGGTGCCGGACGGCGACAGCGCGATCCATTCCATGACGCAGCTCAACGGCGTACCGAAACTGATCTATCACAGCATCGATGATCAGCTGGTGCCCCTTTCCAACGGCATCCGACTGTATCAAGCTGCGCCGCCGCCGCGAGTGCTGCAACTGACCCGTGGCGGTCATGTGCAAACCTTCGCCGACCCGGTCTGGCGAAAGGTCATGCTGCGCTACCTCGAAGACCCGCAGCATTTCGACGGCCTGCGCCGCCTGGGTGAGATCCCCAATTACCCGGCACCCCCGAATTCTGAAGATGAACTACCAGAGAGTCCGCAATGAGTGAAGAACGTAACGCCATCCCGCTGATCATCACCGGTATTTGCAGCATCCTCGGCACCGTTGGCGCCCTGTGGTGGTACGGCTACCTGCACTTCGCCAAACCCGAAGATGCGCTGCTGCTCAGCGACTTCACCATGCTCAAGACCGTGCCGGGCGAAGACTACAAGGTCTCCCTGGAACCGGCCCCACAAGTGGCCCAGTGCATCGATGGCGTGCTGGTGCTGTTCGACACCGAACAGAAAGGCCTGACCGGCGTGCTGATCAACAACAAGAAAAAGGCCGTGCGCTGCATGGGCGAGGAAACGCCGCAAAAACTCGAACAGTAACCCGGTCGTACACAAGTACTGCGTTCACCGAAGATCCAATGTGGGAGCGGGCTTGCTCGCGAAAGCGGTATAACATTCAACATCTCTGTTGTTTGACCGACCGCTTTCGCGAGCAAGCCCGCTCCCACAGGTTCAGTGATCGTCAAATAGAAAAGCCCCGCCTGATCAATTCAGGCGGGGCTTTTAAGTTTCAGCGTGGCCAGCTTACTTGGCGCTGATCGCCGAACGCGGTACGACAGGCTGGTTGTCGTTGGAAATGGTTACTTCCACCCGACGGTTCATTGCACGGCCCGAGACGCTGGAGTTCTCCGCAACCGGGTATTCCTTGCCATAACCCTGGGCCACGATGCGCGCAGGATCGACACCCATCTTGATCAGGGCCACTTGCACCGAGGTCGCACGACGCTCGGACAGCGACTGGTTGTACGACGCCGCGCCGGTGCTGTCGGTGTAACCCTCGACAATCACTTTGCGGTCCGGGTTTTCCTGAAGGAACTGCGCCAGTTTGTTGATATTCACCAAACCGTTGGACTTCAGGTCCGCCTTGTTGGTGGCAAACAGCACATCACCAAACGTCACCAGCGTGCCGCGATCGGTCTGTTTGGCGTTCAGACTGTCCTGCAGCTGTTTGATCTGCTGGTCGCGGGCATCCAGACGAGCCTGGGCCCGTTGTGCCGCGGCATTTTTCAGGTTGTTTTCAGCGGTGCGCAGGGCGATGGTCTGCTTGGCCACTTCAACGCGCTGATTGGTCAGGTAAGCCAGTTGGTCGACCTTGGCCTGGTCTTCCCTATCCAGGTAAGCCTTGTCGGCCTTGTCCAGGTATTCGCTGGCGTCTTTGGTTTCCAGCGCTGCGACTTTGCTGGCTTGCGGGTTGGCTTGCAGGCCGGTGTAGTTGGTGCGGGCTTGCTCCAGGTTCGCGTTGGGCGGTGTGGAGCAGGCAGCCAGTGCAACACTTGCGGCCAGGAGGGCGGGGATCATCAATTGTTTGCGCATAATAGTTCGTCCTTTCTATCGATAAGTGTTTCAGGTCTGAAAATCGGGATGGGCGCTTACTGCACGGTGCGCTGACTTTCCTGACGCAGTTCCTGAACACCTTTCTGGGAATCCTTCACAGCTTGTTCGGCTTTCATCGCCTGGGCCTTGCGCTCGGCGACGCGGGCGTCCCACTCGGCTTGCTCGGCCAGCATTCTGGCTTCGTCATACTTCTTGTCGTGCATGGCGATTTCGGCCTGTTTGAGCTTGTCCTGAGCGGCTTTCATTTCCACGGCGGCGAATTCGGTACCACCGGCGCTGACAGCGCTGTTCACGGCGGATTGGGTCACGGCGTATTGCTCGCTCGGCGGGTTACCGGCGCAACCGGCCAGAACGAAGCTGCCGCCGATGGCCAGGGCCGCCAGTTTGAGACCGCGCAGATGGGGGAACGAGGATGATGCGATGCTGGTCTTCATGGTCTTCAACTCCATTGGATAACTCCTGAAAAACATCTGAATCCATCCTGGGCAAGGAGCCGCAACCTTCAATTTCCAGAGCATTTTGAATCGGCCGTCCCAGGCGTGGTTATTGGGTTGACCCAAAGTGTTTTTCAAAAGTTCAGAGAAGATGGCCTATCGCCCGAAAAAACCTGATCGAGAGGACAAGGCTCTAAACCGGTAATTTTAGCGATATGCGACGGTATTCCCGACCGTTTCATGGCCCGGGAACATGCAATTATCGAAGGAATAGCAAGCCAGTGTGGGAGCGGGCTTGCTCGCGAAGAGGCCGTATCAGTTGAAATAAATGTTGGCTGACACGCCGCTTTCGCGAGCAAGCCCGCTCCCACAGATTCGGCGTCAAATTCAGTGTTTCTGCTTGTCGTTATCGCCCGACAAATCATGCAAATGACGCCGGGACAAGGCGAGAAAACGCGGGGTCGGGCCGACATCTTCGTACAGCGGATCACCTTCTTCATCGGTGGCCACCACCGTTGACCCTTTCACATATGGAAAGCTCGCTTCGAGCTCTTCCAGGGCGGCGCCGATCAGCTCGCCGAGCAGTTCTTCGGGGCGCCGCTTGGGGTACATGTCGATAATCGCCGCCAGCCGCGCGGCGGCTTCCACGTCCAGATGAATCGCGTAGCCAGAGTCGGTCAGACGACCCTTGGCGTTTTCTTCCCAATGCTTGGCGAGCTCGCGGATTTTCATGATGACCTCATTGCGCACCTGCTCGTGGCAGGCCGGGTGAGTGTCCGGCGGTGGCCGGTGATACGCCGTTGTACGGCTTATGGTTGAGATTAGCTGCAATGCCCGGTGTTTGAAGTCCTTGGCGTCGTCTGCTTGTAAGAAGCGCTTTACGACGGCACTCTCTTTAACAGAGCTTCTATTTCAACGTCTTTACCAAAGCATAGCCGCCCGGATTTTCGCTGGAGAACTGCTGATGACCGATATTGATGCACGCTTGCGCGAGGACGTTCACCTTTTGGGTGAGCTGTTGGGCAATACCATTCGTGAACAGTACGGGGACGACTTTCTCGACAAGATCGAGCAGATCCGCAAAGGCGCCAAGGCTGACCGTCGCGGTTCGATGGACGCCGAACTCAGCGCCAGCCTCAACCAGTTGAGCGAAGACGAGTTGCTGCCGGTGGCGCGAGCGTTCAATCAGTTCCTCAACCTGGCCAATATCGCCGAGCAATATCAGTTGATTCACCGCCGCGAAGAGTCGCAACCCGCGCCATTCGAGGCCCGGGTGTTGCCGGAATTGCTCGCTCGCCTGCTGACTGCGGGCCATGACCCCGAGTTCCTGGCCCGGCAATTGGGCCGGCTGGAAATCGAGCTGGTATTGACGGCGCACCCCACCGAAGTCGCGCGTCGCACGCTGATCCAGAAGTACGACGCGATCGCCGCGCAACTGGCCGCACAAGACCATCGCGACCTGACTACCGCCGAGCGCGAGCAGATCAAAACGAAGTTGCAGCGCCTGATCGCCGAAGCCTGGCACACCGAAGAAATCCGCCGTACCCGTCCGACACCCGTGGACGAAGCCAAGTGGGGCTTCGCGGTGATCGAGCATTCGCTGTGGCAGGCGATTCCCAACTATTTGCGCAAGGCCGATCAGGCCCTGCATGCCGCCACCGGCCTGCACCTGCCACTGGAAGCCGCACCGATTCGCTTTGCCTCATGGATGGGCGGCGACCGCGACGGCAACCCCAACGTCACCGCCGCCGTAACCCGCGAAGTGTTGCTGCTGGCGCGCTGGATGGCCGCCGATTTGTACCTGCGCGATGTTGATCACCTCGCCGCCGAGTTGTCGATGCAGCAGGCCAGTGACGAGTTGAAAGCCAAGGCCGGCGACAGCGCCGAGCCTTACCGCGCAGTGCTCAAACAACTGCGTGAACGCTTGCGCGCGACCCGTAACTGGGCCCACGCATCCCTGACGGCAAACACGCCAGCGTCGGCCGATGTGCTGCAAAACAACCGCGACCTGCTGGACCCGCTGGAGCTGTGCTACCACTCGCTGCATGAATGCGGCATGGGCGTCATCGCCGATGGTCCGTTGCTCGATTGCCTGCGCCGTGCGGTGACATTCGGGCTGTTTCTGGTGCGCCTTGATGTGCGGCAGGACGCGTCGCGCCACACGGCGGCCATGACCGAAATCACCGATTACCTCGGCCTGGGCCGTTATGAGGACTGGAGCGAAGAGGAGCGCATCGCCTTCCTGATGCGCGAACTGAACAATCGTCGGCCATTGCTGCCGGCATACTTCAAGCCGTCTGCCGACACCGCCGAAGTGCTGGCGACGTGCCGGGAAATCGCCGCGGCACCGGGGGCCTCCCTCGGCTCGTATGTGATTTCCATGGCCGGTGCCGCTTCCGACGTGCTGGCCGTGCAATTGCTGCTCAAAGAATCCAGTGTATTGCGGCCGATGCGCGTGGTGCCGCTGTTCGAAACCCTCGCCGACCTCGATAACGCCGGCCCGGTGATCGAAAAACTGTTGCTGCTGCCGGGCTATCGCTCGCGCCTGCAAGGGCCGCAGGAAGTGATGATCGGTTATTCCGACTCGGCCAAGGACGCCGGCACTACAGCGGCAGCCTGGGCGCAGTATCGGGCGCAGGAGCGTTTGGTCGACATCTGTCGCGAACAGCAAGTGGAGCTGCTGTTGTTCCACGGTCGCGGGGGCACCGTGGGCCGTGGTGGTGGCCCGGCGCACGCGGCGATTCTGTCGCAACCGCCGGGGTCGGTGGCGGGGCGTTTCCGCACCACCGAGCAGGGGGAAATGATTCGTTTCAAATTCGGCCTGCCGGACATCGCCGAGCAAAACCTCAATCTGTACCTGGCGGCGGTGCTGGAGGCGACCTTGTTGCCACCGCCACCCCCTGAGCCTGCCTGGCGCCATTTGATGGACGAATTGGCCGCCGATGGCGTCAAGGCATACCGCGCCGTGGTGCGGGAAAATCCGCAGTTCGTCGAGTATTTCCGCCAGTCCACCCCGGAGCAGGAGTTGGGGCGTTTGCCGTTGGGCAGCCGTCCGGCCAAGCGCCGCGCTGGCGGCATCGAAAGCCTGCGCGCCATTCCGTGGATCTTCGGCTGGACCCAGACGCGCCTGATGTTGCCGGCCTGGCTTGGCTGGGAAGCGGCATTGAGCAAGGCGCTGGAGCGCGGCGAGGGTGAGTTGCTGGGGCAGATGCGCGAGCAGTGGCCATTCTTCCGTACCCGCATCGATATGCTGGAAATGGTGCTGGCCAAGGCCGACGCCGACATCGCCCAGTCTTACGATGAGCGTCTGGTCGAGCCGGATCTGCTCCCTTTGGGTGCGCATTTACGCGACCTATTGTCGCAGGCCTGTGCAGTGGTCCTGGGGTTGACCGGTCAGTCGCAGCTACTGGCACATAGCCCAGCCACCCTTGAATTCATCCGCCTGCGCAACACTTACCTCGACCCGCTGCATCTATTGCAGGCCGAACTGTTGGCACGTTCGCGGCAACAGGATGTGGCCCAAGGCAGCCCGGTAGAACAGGCGTTACTGGTGTCTGTGGCGGGGATTGCCGCCGGTTTGCGAAATACCGGCTAAGGTTTTCGTCGTGGGAACAGGCACCCGGCGCGAGCGTCGAGTGCCTGTTGGCGAGCGCTCGAAAAGGTCTGCCACGCGACAGTTAATGATGGGGTTGCGACTTGGGTTACCCCTTCGCAGGGTCTCGTAAGGGGCGGGTTTCTCCGACTTTCGGCGGCTTGTGTGGGCAGGGCCTGCTGTGTATCTTGATCAGCCTTTGGCCGTTTGGGCGGTCGCGATCCTATTTTTGAGATTGGCCCCAAGAGGCGAATCTGACGTTATCTATATAAAAAATTGAGGAGCACATCTAATGCGCGTCATTCTGCTGGGAGCTCCCGGGGCCGGTAAAGGTACTCAGGCTAAGTTCATCACCGAGAAATTCGGCATTCCGCAAATCTCCACCGGCGACATGCTGCGTGCTGCGGTAAAAGCCGGTACCGAGCTGGGTGTTAAAGCCAAAGGCATCATGGATGCCGGTGGTCTGGTCTCTGACGATTTGATCATCGCCTTGGTCAAGGACCGTATCGCGCAGCCTGACTGTGCCAACGGTTTCCTGTTCGACGGTTTCCCGCGCACCATTCCGCAAGCTGAAGCGCTGGTAGAAGCGGGCGTGGAACTGGACAACGTGGTCGAAATCGCCGTCGATGACGAAGAAATCGTTCAGCGTATCGCCGGTCGTCGCGTTCACGAGGCCAGCGGCCGCGTGTACCACACCGTCTACAACCCGCCGAAAATCGCCGGCAAAGACGACATCACTGGCGAAGAGCTGGCGCAGCGCAAGGACGACACCGAAGAAACCGTGCGTCATCGCCTGTCGGTCTACCACTCCCAGACCAAACCACTGGTGGAGTTCTACCAGGGTCTGGCCTCTGCGCAGGGCAAGCCGAAGTACAGCCACATCGAAGGTGTTGGCTCGGTTGAAGTGATTACCGGCAAGGTGCTTGAAGCACTGAGCTGAAAAGTCTGATCGGCTTCATCTACTACGGCCCGCTTGCGGGCCGTAGTTGTTTATACTGGCGCACTTTTTTTGACTTCTCTTACGGAAACATCGATGAGCACCTTGCTGGCCCTGGACACCGCGACTGAAGCTTGCTCCGTTGCTTTGCTGCATGACGGCAAAGTCACGAGTCATTACGAGGTGATCCCGCGCCTGCATGCGCAGAAGCTGCTGCCGATGATCCAGCAACTGCTGGCCGATGCCGGGACCACGCTGCAAGCGGTCGATGCCATTGCGTTCGGCCGTGGTCCGGGCGCGTTCACCGGTGTGCGGATCGCCATCGGCGTGGTGCAGGGGCTGGCGTTTGCGCTGGATCGCCCGGTGTTGCCGATCTCCAATCTCGCCGTACTCGCCCAGCGGGCTTATCGCGAACATGGCGTTAGCCAGGTCGCGGCGGCCATCGATGCGCGCATGGATGAGGTGTATTGGGGGTGCTACCGCGAAACGGCGGGGGAGATGCGGTTGGTGGGCAACGAAGCAGTACTGCCACCGGAAGCCGCTGCGTTGCCGGCCGATGCCCGCGGCGAGTGGTTCGGCGCGGGCACCGGTTGGGGGTATGCAGAGCGCATTGCCGTCAACCTGAGCGGGCAGGACGCGGGCATGCTGCCCCACGCCGAAGACCTGCTGACCCTGGCGCGCTTTGCCTGGGAGCGCGGTGAAGCGATCGTGGCAGATCAGGCGCAGCCGGTGTATCTGCGCGATAAAGTCGCGACCCCGAAAGCGCGTTAATCCCGGTTGTCCTGTGGCGAGGGAGCTTGCTCCCGTTCGGCTGCGGAGCAGTCGTAGAACCTGACGGCGCGGTGTACCTGACTGCGCTTGGGGGGGCAGCTTCGCAGCCCAGCGGGAGCAAGCTCCCTCGCCACAAAGTGTTCCAACCGCAGCCAATCGTCATTTTCTCTCCTGCGCTTTAAACCTTTTCGCTTTTCTGTGTTCTAGTTATCACTCGGCAGTTTGCGAAGTGGGCTATGTGCCACTAAGCTGCCATCATCGATACCGAGCATGCACTTATGCGTATAGACGGCGTTTCCTCTCAGTCCTACCCCATCAAGCGCAAGCCTCGCAAAGGCCATGTGTCCGAGGATGACTCCGTCGATATCGACGGCGAGCTGGAATTCCCTACCGAAGAGCAATTGGCCGCCCGTGCCGCCAAAGCTTCCGCACAACGCCTGAGCAATCTGCCCGCCCGCCAACAAGACATGATTTATCACCGCGCCATGAGCAAAAGTGTGGCGATGGCACTGGCCAGTTACCTGAGCACCGCCACTTTTGTCGATTGGGATGCGGATGTACTGGGTCTCGACCTGTACATCTGATGCTGCCTTACTACCTCGGCTGCCCGTCCTGGAGTGAAAACGCCTGGCGCGATTACTTGTATCCGCAAGACGCCAGGCCCGCCGAGTTTCTCAATCTTTATGCTCAAATGTTCAACGCCGTAGAAGGCAATACGACCTTCTATGCGAGCCCGTCTGCCGCCACTGTGCAGCGCTGGGCCGAGACCATGCCCGAAGACTTTCGCTTCACCGCCAAGTTCCCCGGCGACATCAGCCATAGCGGTGACCTGCGCGAACAATTGACCGCCGCCGAAACCTTCCTGCAATTGCTCAGCCCCCTGGGTGAACGGGTTTCTCCCCTCTGGCTGCAATTGTCCAAAAGCTTCACCCCGCAACGTTTGTCCGAGCTGGCCGGTTTTATTGACGCGGTGGATCGGCCCTTGGCGGTCGAAGTGCGACACGATGAGTTCTTCGCCAAGGGCGATGCCGAGCGGATGCTCAATCGCCTGTTGCTGGACCGTGGTGTCGAGCGTATCTGCCTTGATCCGCGAGCGCTGTTCAGCTGCACCTCGACCGATCCTTCGGTGCTCCACGCCCAATCGAAAAAGCCCAGGGTGCCGCCTCGTCCTGCAGCGTTCACTCAATTCCCACAGGTGCGCTTCATTGGCCATCCTGTGCTTGAAGCCAACGATCCATTCCTGGTGCCGTGGGTCGAGAAAATCGCTCTCTGGATCGAAGAGGGCCGCACGCCCTATATCTTCCTGCACACCGCCGATAACCTGCTGGCGGCAAAACTCGCCCAACGTTTTCACGCACAACTGATGCTGCGTTTGCCTGGCTTGGCGCCGCTGCCTGAGCTATACAGAGAGCCCGCCGCCGAGCAACTTGGCTTGCTCTGAAGCGGATTCGTTCCCCTTTTCAGGAGCCTGCCAATGGATGCGCAAACCCTTCGAGCCCAGGCGTTCAAAGCACTGCACGAACGCGAGGGCGCTTTTGTCATTCCCAATCCTTGGGACGCCGGCTCGGCGAAAATGCTCGCCAGCCTTGGCTTCGAGGCACTGGCGACCACCAGTGCCGGTTACGCCTTTTCCCGGGGGCGTCCCGATGGTGGGTTGACGCTCGACGAGACCCTGGCAAACGTTGAAGCGATTGTCGCGGCCACTGATCTGCCGGTAGCGGTGGATCTCGAAAACGGTTTTGCCGACGCCCCCGCCGACTGCGCCAAAAGTATTGTGCGTGCGGCAAAGGCCGGTGCGGTCGGCGGTTCGATCGAAGATGCCACGGGGCGTGAGGACGGTCCGATCTACTGCTTCGAGCATGCCGTGGCGCGTATCGAAGCGGCTGTCGCGGCGGCTCGCAGTTTGCCTTTTCCCTTCGTGCTGACGGCGCGTGCCGAGAACTATCTGCACGGCAATCCTGACCTCGACGACACCATTCGCCGCTTGCAGGCATTCGCCGAGGCGGGAGCCGACGTGCTTTACGCACCGGGCCTGCGCAGTGCTGAAGAGGTCTTGGCGGTGGTACGTGCCGTGGCGCCGAAACCGGTCAATGTATTGATGTCTGGCGGGCTCAAACTGACGGTCGAGCAGTTGAGTGAAATGGGCGTCAAACGCATCAGCGTTGGTTCGGCCCTGGCCCTGGCCGCGTATGGCGAGTTCTTCCGCGCCGCCGAGGAAATCCAGCAACACGGGACCTTCGGCTTTACCTCTCGGTCGATGCCGTTCCAGAAGGCCAATCAATTGTTCAAAGGCTGACGATGCGGTTTCGGTGGGGGCTGTTGCTGGTGCTGTTGATCATCGGCGCTGCCGGGTTGAGCGTCTGGCGCGGCTGGGTTTCCATTCCCCCGCAATGGAACCCGTGGGCGCCGCTGGACGTAAAGGCCGAACCGAACCTGCTGACCCGCTACAAACTGATGCGCCTGCGCAATGATCCGCAGTTATGCGACCAGGTCCTGAGCAGCTCAGGTTTGCGGGTGGCCCGTCAGGCCGACAGCCCGGACGCGACTTGCCCGTTGACCAACACCTTGCGTGTGCAAGGTGGCGAGGCGGCGCTGAGCAGCAGTTTCCTCGCCAGTTGCAGCCTGGCGGTAGCGTTCGCCTTGTTTGAGCGCCACGCCCTGCAACCGGCGGCTCAGGCTGTCTACGGGCAGGCGGTGAAACGGGTCGACCATCTCGGCAGCTTCGCCTGTCGCAACGTCTACAACCGCGAAAACGGCAGACGCAGCCAGCATGCCACGGCCGATGCGCTGGATATCAGCGGATTCCGGCTGGCGGACGGCCGATCGATCAGCGTGCTCAGGGATTGGCCGAAGGATAACCAGGACGCGCGATTTCTGCGTCAGGTCCGCGACGGCGCCTGCGATATGTTCAGTGTGGTGTTGAGCCCGGACTACAACGCCGCCCATCGCAACCACTTTCATGTGGATGTCGGGCCGTGGTGGCGGTGCCGCTGAAGGATTATGCGGCGATGCGCAGGTTCTGCAGAACGATCGGGCGTGCCCAACCGTTATCGAAATCCAATTGTTTCTGTTGTTCCACCAGCTCTTCGGGCGAGAAAGGCGGGAACGGTTTGTCCAGCAAGTCGAGCTCGAACTCGGCGATCGGCAAGTGCAGCAGGCGCGGTTGCGGTGCGATGCCAGGCTCTGGCAGCGGTTGACCGGCGGTGAGCACGATCGGGCGTACCCAGCCGCTGTCGAAGTCCTGTTGTTTCTGTTGCGCGACGATTTCTTCCGGCGGGAACGGCGGGGAAGGTTTGTCGGCCAGGTCCATTTCGAACTCGGCAATCGGCAGGAACAGTGGCTCTGGCGGGCGGACGGGTGTTTCGATCACATCACATTCGCGCTGGGAAACGATGTGCGCCAGCAGCTCACTGCCAACGGTCGGTTCGACCGGGCTATCGAGATCAACCGGTGGAAAGTTGAGAGACTCCGGCACGACATCGCCCGACTGATCGGCCAGGGCCTGGGCAAAAAAATCCTGCCACAGGTGACTGACGCCGCTCAGTGCTTGGGAATTTCGCAGGCCAAAATCGCCGTGGGGCGAGATGTAACCTATCGATGTGCGTTGAATGTCTGACATTTCTCTCGGTCGACGCTCAGCTCTGGCAAAATGCTCGATAGTTTGGTTATCGGCCGTTTTTGCCGATCATTAATTTTTTGAGCGTGTTTTCCCATGATTGAGCAACCTGCGGCCTGCCGCATCCATGTCGAGGCCTTGGGCACGACCTTTCAGCCACAGGCCGAACAATGGGCCGAGCGCCTGGGGTTGCCGTTGCAGGTGGATGACGGCGAGTTTGCCTTGCAGGTGGGCGAGCAGGGGTTGCAGCTGCAACAACTGGGGCCGGATGCACCGGGACCGGTGCGGGTGGACTTCGTCGAGGGCGGTGCGGCCCATCGTCGGTTGTACGGCGGTGGCAGCGGTCAGATGATTGCCAAGGCGGTCGGCGTCGCCCAAGGCGTGCGTCCACGCGTGCTGGATGCCACGGCCGGGCTGGGCAAGGATGCGTTCGTGCTGGCTAGCCTGGGCTGTGAGATGAGCCTGATCGAGCGCCAGCCGCTGATCGGCGCGTTACTTGAAGATGGCCTGGCCCGCGGCGCGGAAGATTTCGACGTGGCACCGATCGTGGCGCGGATGCGTTTGCTCAAGGGCAACTCGATCGAAGTGATGCGCAACTGGGAAGGCGAGCCGCCGCAGGTGATTTACCTCGACCCGATGTTTCCCCATCGTGAGAAAACCGCGTTGGTGAAGAAGGAAATGCGCCTGTTCCGGCCGCTGGTAGGTGATGACCCGGATGCGCCGGCATTGCTCGAAGCGGCGTTGGCCCTGGCCAGTCACCGGGTGGTAGTCAAACGCCCGCGCAAGGCGCCGTGCATCGATGGGCCGAAGCCGAGTCATGCGCTGGATGGCAAGTCCAGCCGATACGACATTTATCCGAAGAAAGCGCTCAAACCCTGATTCGATACTGATCGTTCCCATGCTCTGCGTGGGAATGCCTCAATGGACGCTCTGCGTCCGCTTCGAAAGGGACGCGGAGCGTCCCGGGCTGCATTCCCACGCAGAGCGTGGGAACGATCATCAGGCCGACTCCGGCCGATAAGCCCGCATAAACAACCCCACCACTTCCCGCACATGGGCTTCGGCCGCATCCCCGGTCACCGGCTCGCCGCAGCCATACAACAAGCGGAAATTTCCCGCCCCCTTGAGCAGGCAAAAGAAATGCTCGGCGGCATTGCGCGGTTTGTCGATACTCAATGCGCCGCTCTGATTGACCTTGTTCAGCAACCCCTCCATTCCGTGAAGTACGCGTTCTGGCCCGGCCTGGAAGAAAATCAGCGAGAGTTTCGGGTCTTGGCTACCCAGCGTCATCATCAGCCGATGCAGGTTCACCGATTCATCACTGTTGATCAGCTGATGAAAGCCGTGTGCGATGTTCAGCAGCACGGTTTCCACCGCGATGCCCTCCGGCAATTCAAAGAAAAGGGGCGGCAATTGCTCTTCGCACTTGGCGATGACGGCGGCGGAAAACAGCGTCTCCTTGTCGTTGAAATGACTGTAGACCGTCAGCTTCGACACGCCGGCTTCGGCCGCCACGGCATCCATGCTGGTGTTGGCGTATCCCTTGCTCAGAAACAGGATTTTTGCCGCATCGAGGATGGCCTGGCGCTTGGCCAGATCCTTGGGACGGCCCGGGCCGCTGGGTATGGAAAGATTGTCAGACATTCTTCGCTTTAATACTGGACTGGTGAGTTTGCTATTAATAACATACTGGTCAGTATAATTATTCAAAGCACCATTAGCGAAAGGTCCTTTCCCATGTTCCGCTATGCCTTGCCCCTCGCATTGCCGGTCAGCCTGGCTTTTTTATTGTCTGCGTGCGGCCATGAAGAGGCGCCTCAAGTCACCGTCCGCCCGGCCATGGTCGTTCAGCCAGAGCCCTCGGCTCAGGCCATGGAGAGTTATCCCGGTGAAGTCCGTGCGCGCTATGAGCCTGATCTGGCCTTCCGCATTGGTGGCAAAGTCAGCCGACGACTGGTCGAGGAAGGCCAGCGGGTCAAGGCCGACCAGCCCCTGGCGGAACTCGATCCTCAGGACGTGCGCCTGCAACTGGAAGCCACCCGCGCCCAGGTCGCGGCCGCCGAAGCCAACCTGAGCCTGGTGCGCGCCGAACGCGATCGCTACAAGACCCTGATGGAGCGGCAGATGGTCAGCCGCTCGCAGTACGACAATGCGGAAAACCTCTATCGCTCCGGCGAAGCACGCCTCAAGCAAATCAAAGCCGAATTCAACGTATCGACCAATCAGGCCAGTTACGCAGTGCTGCGCGCGCCGCAGGATGGCGTGGTGGCCAAACGTGCGGTTGAAGTCGGGCAAGTGGTCGCGGCCGGGCAAACCGTATTTACCCTCGCCACCGATGGCGAGCGAGAAGTGTTAATCAGCTTGCCGGAGCAGAGCTTCGGTCGTTTCAAGGTCGGCCAGCCGGTCTCGGTGGAACTCTGGACACAACCCGATCAACGTTTCCCCGGACGCATCCGTGAGTTGTCGCCTGCCGCCGATCCAAAATCGCGCACCTTCGCGGCCCGTATTGCTTTTACCGCCGGCAAGGTTCCCGCCGAACTGGGCCAGAGCGCCCGGGTGTTCATCCAGACCGCCGAAGTCGTGGCGTTGTCGGTGCCGCTGTCGGCGGTCACTGCGGAAAACGGTGCCACTTATGTGTGGGTGGTCGGCGCCAACAACACCTTGAAAAAAGCCCCGGTTCGGGTCGGTGCATTCGGTGAAAAAACCGTGCCGGTGCTTGAAGGCCTGAACGCCAGCGACTGGGTGGTGGCGGCCGGTGTTCATGTGCTTCACGACGGGCAGCAAGTACGCCCGGTGGATCGCTCCAACCGTGTGGTCAATCTGGCGCACAAGGAGTAATCCCCGATGGGTTTCAATCTTTCCGAATGGGCGCTGCGTAACCGCCAGATCGTACTGTTCCTGATGCTCTTGCTGGCCGTCGTCGGCGCGTTGTCCTACACCAAGCTGGGCCAAAGTGAAGACCCGCCGTTTACCTTCAAAGCCATGGTGATTCGCACCAACTGGCCGGGGGCCACGGCCGAGGAAGTATCGCGCCAGGTTACCGAGCGTATTGAAAAGAAACTGATGGAAACCGGCGAGTATGAACGGATCACCTCGTTCTCCCGCCCGGGCGAGTCCCAAGTGACGTTCATGGCGCGGGATTCCATGCATTCGGTGGAAATCCCGGACCTCTGGTATCAGGTCCGCAAGAAGATCAGCGACATCCGTCAGACCCTGCCACCGGGCATCCAGGGCCCGTTTTTCAATGATGAATTCGGCACCACCTTCGGCAACATCTACGCCCTGACCGGCGAAGGTTTTGATTACGCGGTGCTCAAGGATTACGCCGACCGTATCCAGATTCAGCTGCAACGGGTCAAGGATGTGGGCAAGGTCGATCTGATCGGGCTGCAGGACGAGAAGATCTGGATCGAACTGTCCAACGTCAAACTGGCTACCCTCGGGTTGCCGTTGGCGACGGTGCAGCAGGCGCTTGAAGAGCAGAACGCGATGTCCAACGCAGGTTTCTTCGAAACCACCAGCGAGCGTTTGCAGCTACGGGTTTCGGGGAATTTTCAGACCGTCGACGAGATCAAGAACTTCCCGATCCGGGTCGGTGATCGCACGTTCCGCATCGGCGATGTGGCGAACGTTCGTCGTGGCTTCAACGATCCACCGGCGCCGCGCATGCGCTTCATGGCTGAAGACGCCATCGGCCTGGCCGTGGCCATGAAAAGCGGTGGCGACATTCTGATTCTGGGCAAAGCGCTGGAAGTCGAATTCGCCCGGATCCAGAAAAATCTTCCTGCTGGCATGCAGTTGCGCAAGGTGTCCGATCAACCCGCCGCGGTGAAAACCGGTGTCGGCGAGTTTGTTCAGGTGCTGGTGGAGGCGCTGGCGATTGTATTGCTGGTGAGCTTCTTCTCCCTCGGTGTGCGCACCGGCATGGTGGTGGCGCTGGCGATTCCGCTGGTGTTGGCGATGACATTCGCCTGCATGTATTACCTGGGGATAGGCCTGCACAAGATTTCCCTTGGCGCGCTGGTACTGGCGCTGGGGTTGCTGGTGGACGACGCGATCATCGCCGTGGAAATGATGGCGATCAAAATGGAGCAGGGCTTCGACCGGGTCAAAGCCGCCAGCTACGCCTGGACCAGCACTGCGTTCCCGATGCTCACCGGAACGCTGATCACCGCTGCCGGTTTCCTGCCAATTGCCACCGCGCAATCGGGCACCGGCGAATACACCCGCTCGATTTTCCAGGTGGTGACCATCGCCCTGTTGGCGTCGTGGGTTGCCGCCGTGGTCTTTGTACCTTATCTGGGGGAAAAACTCCTGCCGGACCTGGCGAAAATTCACGCCGCCAAGCATGGCACTGGCGACGGTCAACCCGACCCTTATGGCACGCCGTTCTATCAGCGCGTCAGACGTCTGGTGGAGTGGTGCGTGCGCCGACGCAAAACGGTGATCATGCTGACGGTCGTGATGTTCGTCGCCTCACTGGTAATGTTCCGTTTCGTGCCGCAACAGTTCTTCCCGGCTTCGGGGCGGCTGGAGTTGATGGTCGATCTGAAACTGGCCGAAGGGGCGTCTTTGAGCAACACCGCCGAGGAGGTCAAACGCCTCGAAGGCCTGCTCAAGGATCAGGCCGGGATCGACAACTACGTGGCTTACGTCGGCACCGGTTCGCCGCGTTTCTACCTGCCGCTGGATCAGCAACTTCCGGCTGCGAGCTTTGCGCAATTTGTCGTGCTGGCCAAAACCATCGAAGACCGCGAAACCCTGCGCACCTGGCTGATTGGAACCCTCAATGAACAATTCCCGGCCCTGCGTTCGCGAGTCACGCGGCTGGAGAATGGTCCGCCGGTTGGCTATCCGGTGCAGTTCCGGGTCACCGGTGAGCACATTGAGGAAGTCCGCGCATTGGCCCGTAAAGTCGCGGCCAAGGTTCGCGAGAACCCACACGTGGTTAACGTGCATCTGGACTGGGAAGAGCCGAGCAAAGTCGTTTATCTGAACGTCGATCAGGACCGCGCACGGGCGCTGGGTGTGAGCACGGCGAACCTGTCGGGTTTCCTGCGCAGCTCGCTGACCGGTGCCAGCGTCAGCCAGTACCGCGAAGACAACGAGTTGATCGAGATCTTGCTGCGCGGCACGGTGCATGAGCGCACCGAGCTGGCGTTGCTGCCAAGCCTGGCCGTGCCGACCGACAACGGTCGCAGCGTGGCGCTGTCGCAGATCGCGACGCTGGAATACGGCTTCGAAGAAGGCATCATCTGGCACCGTAACCGCCTGCCCAACGTGACGGTTCGCGCCGACATCTACGGCAAGGAACAACCGGTATCACTGGTGCAGCAAATCATGCCGACCCTGGATCCGATTCGCGCCGAATTGCCGGACGGCTATTTGCTGGACGTCGGCGGTACGGTGGAAGACTCGGCCCGTGGGCAGAGCTCGGTGAATGCTGGCGTGCCGTTGTTCATTGTGGTGGTGCTGACGTTGCTGATGCTGCAACTGCGCAGTTTCTCACGCACGGTGATGGTGTTTCTGACGGCGCCACTGGGGCTGATCGGTGTGACGCTGTTTCTATTGGTGTTCCGCCAGCCATTTGGTTTTGTGGCGATGCTCGGGACCATCGCCTTGTCCGGGATGATCATGCGTAATTCGGTGATTCTGGTGGATCAGATTGAGCAGGACATCGCTGCCGGGCTTAAGCCTTGGCAGGCGATTATCGAGGCGACGGTGCGGCGGTTCCGACCGATTGTGCTGACGGCGTTGGCGGCGGTGCTGGCGATGATTCCATTGTCGCGCAGTGTGTTTTTCGGGCCGATGGCGGTGGCGATCATGGGTGGGCTGATTGTGGCGACGGCGTTGACGTTGCTGTTTTTGCCGGCGTTGTATGCGGCTTGGTTCAGGGTCAAGCAAGAGCCGGTGTGATTGTTTGATCTTGGCGGCCTTCGGGCCGACCATGGTCACTCCATTGTAGGAACGAGGCTCGCCCGCGAAGGCGGTCCAAGCTCCTACACATATTTCAGATCCGTCTGATATTGAGTCAACGTAGGTGCGCTGTTGTACTCAAGACTCAACTTCGTGAGTTTTTGAGACACCGATAATGAAAAAACCGCCCATGCTCAGGGGCAGATCCGACCCGGTGTTCGATCTGTTGGGGCAGTCACCCCACAAGGAACGCCTCTCGGACTACCTCGCACTGCTCAAGCCGCTGGACGATCAGGGCCGCTACCTTCCTTTCGATGAGTTGCGCTACCGCTGGGCGCCTGGACTGGATGCGAACCTGTGCTGGGCCTTGGTCAAGAAAGCCCGGACCGCACAGTATTCCAGCATTTTGCCATTGGGCGAGCCCATTCAATGGGGCCAATTTGTGCTGACCCCATTGGCCCAGAAAGCTGTTTCGGCCGTCGATCGACAAGCGACGACGGCAGCGCTGGAATACATGACTGGCCAGATCGGCGAACGAGCGCATTTCAGCTATCTGCTCAACGATCTGATCGAAGACGAAGCCATCAGCAGCAGCCAGCTCGAAGGCGCGGCAACCACCACCCGGGTGGCCAAGGACATGCTCAAGCGCAAGCGCCTGCCGCGTACGCCGGATGAGAGGATGGTCATCGGTAACTACAAGATGATGAACTTCGCCTGGGAAAAGCGATATGAGCCCTTGAGCGTCGAGCTGATCGCGGCGATGCATCGTGTCGGCGTCGAAGGTATCGATGACCCGCAATATTCACCGGGTGCCTTCAGGGTCAACGATGACGTGGTGGTGCAGGATGGCGAAGGTAATACCGTGCATACGCCGCCTCCCGCAGCGGGGCTCGTGTCGCGATTGCAGGTGCTGTCGAAGTGGATCAACCAGTCTCACGACGATCCCGGTCAAGTGGATTACCTTCATCCATTGATCAAAGGAATCGCGCTGCATTTTGCACTGGGCTATGAGCATCCTTTTCGCGATGGCAACGGCCGGGTCGCACGGGCACTGTTTTACTGGTTCATGTTCAAGAATGACTTCTCGGCCTTTCGCTACATCGCGATCAGCTTGTTGCTGCGCAATGCGCCGGTGAAATACGGGCGCTCGTATCTGAATACCGAGGCCGATGATCTGGACCTGACCTACTTCATCGATTTCCAGTGTTCAGTCATCTCCCGGGCTGTCAGCGCTTTTACCGAGGCTTATCGAAAAAGCCTGGCCTATACCGAAAGCTTTGATCGATGGCTGCTGGAGTCTGGTTTTTTCGACCGATTGACCGAGAAACAGCGAGCCGTATACCAAGTGGCCAAGAGTGGTATGGCCAAGGAGTTCACGGCGGTCAATGTGAAGGAGAATCTGAACTGCTCTTACAACACCGCGTCAGCCACTCTGAATGGTTTGGTCGAGTTGATGGTGTTCGAGAAAAGGAGGATGGGGCGCGAGTGGGTGTTCTTCCTGCGGGCAGCGTCCGCGGTCTGATTCCCGGGGGCGTGAGATTGCTCGCGATGAGTCCGTGTCAGTCGACATACTGTGGCTGACACACCGCAATCGCGAGCAAGCTCGCTCCTACAGGATCGGAGTTGAGGCTTAGAGCGTACCAAATACCTTCTTCGCCAAACTGGTCGCCGCCGCCGCAGGGTTCTGGCGAATGGTTTGTTCCTGCTTGCCAATCATCTCGAACAAACCGTTCAACGCCTGCTCGGTCACGTAGCTTTCGATGTTGGCGTTTTTCGCATCCAGCACACCCAGGGTCGCCGCTTGCCCGGCGAACGAGTTGTATTGCTGGGCCAGGCCGACCTGGTCGGTGGCTTGTTTGACGATCGGCAGGAATTTGGTGCGGATCTGCTCGCGGCTGGTTTTGCTCAGGTACTGAGTCGCCGAGTCCTTGCCGCCGCCGAGAATCCCCTTGGCATCCTCCACGGTCATCTTCTTCACCGCATCCACCAGAATCGGCTGAGCCTGCGTCACGGCCGCCTCAGCCGCTTTGTTCATGCTGGTTTCCAGTTGATCGACCTGATCGCCCATGCCGAACTGTTTCATTTTCTTGGCGACCTTACCCAGCTTGCCCGGCAGTTCGATTTTCACGTCCGGGTTGTTGCTGAAGCCACCTGGTGCGCCGAGTTGTTTGACGGCCAGTTGCGCGCCTTGGGTCAGGGCGTCCTTAAGACCGCCGGTGGCATCTTGTTGCGATAGGTCATTGAGCGACAAGGCCAGGGCGTTGGCGCAGATCATCAAGCCTGCGCACAGGCCAGCGAAGCGAAGAGTAGGGCGGAGCATGGCGGCTTCCTTATTAAGAGAAAAAAGGCTCAGAAAAAAAGGTTCAGAAAATAGAATTAACGGGCCACGTCGACGCGGATTTTCAGGGGTTGCCGATCTTTGCCGTCCAGTTGCACGGCGTGATTTTCAGTGGTGATGAACATCAGCTCGCCATTGACTTCAATGCGCGCGCTGACCGAGTAGCGGTGGCCGGGTTTGACCTGCGCCGGATCGTAGCTCAAATGGAACGGCAACGGCACCTGGCCTTTGACCGGACCTTTCTGCTCGTCGAGCACTACCGCGGGTGCGTCGGCCAAGGACACATCTTGCAAGGTGACGCTCATGGTTGCGCTCGGTGGCAGGGCGATGCGTTGCAAGTAGAACACTTCGCCGTCGAGGCTGGCGTTGGCGGTCGGTGGTGTCGACTGGCAGGCACCGAGCAGGGTAGTCAGCAGGACGAGAGAGAGTTTTTTCATTGAAGATCTCCGTATCGAAGGCGCCAGAAGAAGCCTGGCGCCTGTAGGAATTTAGACGGTCTGCGCTGGAGCCGCGACTTGGTCCGCAGCATCTTCACTGCGATGCAGCGCCACCTGACGGATCGACAAACGAATCTCCGCCGGCAATACCCGTTTGGCCGCGCCTTCGGCCAGTTCGCCGAGCAGTTCGTGATAGCTCAACTTGCCGGCTTCGTCGCGGCGCAGCACGTCGAGGTCCAGCATCGTCTGGATGAAGTGACGGAACAGGCTCTTGTCGAAGAACTCCGGGGCGTTCAGGCCGTGGAGGATCGACAGGCGCTGGGCCATGACCGTGCACAGATCTTCCAGTTCTTCGGCGCTGATGCTGTTCTGGCCGCTGTTGAGCAGCAAGGAAACGGTCATGTAAAAGCGCTGCAAAGTCTGGGCGATGCTTTTTGATAACAGTGTCAGCAGCACGAAATGCCGCGAGCTCGGTGCCGGACGCAGGTACACGTCGTTCTCGAAACGCAGCAGGCCTTGCTCGACGAAGGCTTCGAGCCATTGATCGACCACGCCATCGAGTTCGTCCAGCGACCAGCGAATGAACAGCTCCGATTGCAAGTACGGATACAGTGCGCGGGTGTAGCGCAGGATCTGCTCGCGGCTCATGCGCGAGGTGCTCTGGAAGAAACTCGCCAGCAACGACGGCAACGCGAAGATGTGCAGCACGTTGTTGCGGTAGTAGGTCATCAGGACGGCGTTTTGTTCGTCCAGGTACAGAATCTTGCCCAGCGCATCGCTTTGCTCAGACAGCAGGTCCATGTCCTTCACGTGCTCGATCAGCGCCCGTCCGTCACCTTCCGGCAGGGTGGTGTGCGAGGAGTAGGGAACCTTGCGCAACAGCGCCAGATACAGATCAAGCACCCGCGCCATGGCGCGATCGTCCAGGGCCAGACGGCTGGTGGACAGCAATGCCAGGGCCACTAGATTCACCGGGTTGATCGCCGCCGCTTCATTCAAATGCTGTGCGACTTTCTCGCCGAGGCGGTTGGTGGTTTCGTTGAGCCAGGCCGGTTTGAATTGTGGACCGAGTTCCTGTTGGCGCCAGTCTGGCTGTTCGCTGTCGAGGAACTCCGCCAGTTTGATCGGCTCGCCAAAGTTGACCGCGACTTGACCGAAGCGCTGTTTGAGCGCGCCGATGACTTTGAAAATGTCGAAGATCGATTCTTTCTTCTTGCTCGCGCCACGTAATTCGCCGAGGTAGGTGCGGCCTTCCAGCACGCGCTCATAGCCGATGTACACCGGCACGAAGACGATCGGCATGCGTGACGAACGCAGGAAGCTACGCAGAGTGATCGCGAGCATCCCGGTTTTCGGTTGCAGCATGCGCCCGGTGCGCGAACGGCCGCCCTCGACGAAGTACTCGACCGGGAAGCCTTTAGTGAACAGGGTGTGCAGGTATTCGTTGAACACCGAGGTGTAGAGCGGATTGCCCTTGAAGGTGCGGCGCATAAAGAACGCGCCGCCACGCCGTAGCAGGCTACCGATCACCGGCATGTTGAGGTTGATCCCGGCGGCAATGTGCGGCGGGGTCAGGCCGTTGCGAAACAGCAGATACGAGAGCAGCAAATAGTCGATGTGGCTGCGGTGGCACGGCACGTAGATCACTTCGTGACCCTGGGCGACTTTCTGCACACCCTCGATGTGGTTGACCTTGATCCCGTCGTAGATCTTGTTCCAGAACCAGCTCAGCACCACTTCCAGAAAGCGGATCGCGGTGTAGGTGTAGTCCGAGGCGATTTCGTTGCCATAGCGCAGGGCCTGGGCCTTGGCTTTTTCCGGCGAGATGTTCTCGCGCTCGGCTTCGTCGAGAATCGCCTGTTTGACCGAGGGCTGATTGAGCAGGCCTTTGACCAGGTTGCGGCGGTGGGAAATGTCCGGGCCGATCACCGCGGCTTTCAGATTGCGGAAATGCACCCGCAGAATCCGCTGGGCCATGCGTACGGTGCGCTCGTGGCCTTTGTTGTGATCGATCAGTTCACGCAAATGAATCGGCGCCGAGAACTGCACCCGGGTCTTGCGCCCCAGCACGATGATGCTCAGCAGCCGACGCAATCGCCCGGTGACCGCCCAGCTGTCGGCGAACAGCAGTTTCCACGGGCTCGATTCGCTGTCCGGCGACTGGCCCCAGAACACGCTGACCGGAATGATCTGCGCGTCTTCGGCGGCGTTCTGGCTCAGGGCGCTGACCAGACGGGTCAGGGTCGGTGGCGCACCGCGTTTGTCCTGGCGGCCGAGCCAGTCAGGCTCCGGCGTCAGGTAAAAGAACGCGGCGGGTTCTATTAACGCGCCTACCGACACCGGCAGCACCGGGCGCGGCAGGCCGGCCTTGCTGCATTCGGTATCGACCACGGCGAGGTCGGTCAGTGAAGGATTTTGCAGGACGTAGAACACCGGCCGGCTGCGGTCGAGGTTGAGGGTGAACGACGACTGATTGATCGTCTCCGAGCGAACCCAGAGGTACAGCAGTCGGCGCAAGGTGCCAAACACAAGACGGCGGAACGGGGAACGGGTCATACGGCTTCTGCGTGAGTGGAAAAAACCGAGCGTTTGCTCGGGCGGCAGATAGTGTGCCGTATTCGCCGAAAATCGGCAAAAAAGCGCCTAAGTAAACTTGAGTTGAGAGTTTTTGCGTCTGTCATATACTCGGCCCTTCAAAATAAAAACAAGGGGGTAACTAGATATGGCTACACGCGAAACCGGCAATGTGAAGTGGTTCAACGACGCCAAGGGCTATGGCTTCATTCAGCGCGAGGACGGGGTGGACGTGTTCGTGCACTACCGCGCGATCCGCGGCGAAGGGCATCGTTCGCTGACTGAAGGTCAGCAGGTTGAGTATGCGGTGGTGACCGGGGAGAAGGGCTTGCAGGCTGAGGATGTGGTGGGTCTGTAAAGCCGACCTTCGGATCACACAAAAACAATGTGGGAGCGGGCTTGCTCGCGAATACGGTGTGTCAGTCAATGTTAATGTCGACTGACACACCGTATTCGCGAGCAAGCCCGCTCCCACATTTGATCCGCGTTACACGGGACTTAAGCGGTTTTCCAGGTGATCTCTTCTTCACCATCGGCGCTGATGCGCATCCAGCGATCCGCCGTCTCTTCACCTTCTTCCTCGACCCAGCTACCCGGTGCGCAACGCACTTCGACGTTCAGCGCGGCAAAGGCTGCACGGGCGCAGGCGATGTCGTCTTCCCATGGGGTCTGGTCGCTGTCCAGGAACAGGCTGTTCCATTTGCCCACGGCTTTCGGCAACCAGGTGACCGGCACGCTGCCGGCCTTGCACTTGTAGGTCTGGCCTTTCTGAACCCAGTCGGTGCACGGGCCTAAAGCCGCGCCGAGCCAGGCCGCGATGGCCTTGTAGTCGACGTCAGCGTCTTTCAGGTAAATCTCGATATCGGGTTGGCGCATGGATGTCCTCACTGCGGTCTTGAAAAATCCATTCGCGGATTTAGCCGGCTTCAAGCTATTGCTCGAGACCAAAAATTATTGAAGTACGAAGTAATCGTAGCGCATCGAAACAGTGACCTCGAACGGCTCGGCCTGTTCGATAACCGCCGCTCGGCGTTCGGCACTGGCGCGCCAGCCGTGGGGTGTCATGGCCAACAGGTTCGCGCGATCCTGGCCGCTCACAAGCGTCAGTTTGAATTCCAGGGTTTCGCTGTGTTGCAGCGTCATGCCTTCCGGCACCAGCGCCAGGTGCTTGTCGTCGGTGTACTCGCGGACTTCGTCGTACAGTCGCTCGCGCAATTCCATCAGATGGCCGCTGGTCGGCCCGACTTTCATCAGGCCGCCGCCGGGGCTGAGCAGGCGCTTGGCTTCTTCCCAGTCCAGCGGGCTGAACACGCTGGCGAGAAACTGGCAGCTGCCTGAGGCCAGCGGTACTCGGGCCATGCTGGCGATCAACCAGGTCAGGGCAGGGTTGCGTTTGCAGGCGCGTTTGACCGCTTCCCGGGAAATGTCCAGGGCGTAGCCATCGGCGTTGGGCAAGGCTTCAGCGATTTGCGCGGTGTAGTAACCCTCGCCACAACCGATGTCCAGCCAGCGCTGGGGCGCGTATTGCGCCGCCAGTTCCGCCAGACGCTTGGCCACTGGTGCGTAATGGCCGGCGTTCAAAAAGTCGCGACGGGCTTCGACCATCGCCAGGTTATCCCCAGGGTCGCGGCTGTTTTTATGCTGCACCGGCAACAGGTTCAGGTAACCCTGCCGCGCACGGTCGAAACGATGCCCGGCGGGGCAAGCCACGCCGTTGTCCACCGTGTTCAGCGGTTCGCTGCAGATCGGACATGCGAGCATCAGGCGAGCAACTTGATCAGAGTCTGGTAGTAGATTTCGGTCAGCACATCGAGATCGGCCGCCAGCACGCGCTCATTGACCTGGTGAATCGTCGCGTTGACCGGCCCCAGTTCGACAACCTGAGTGCCCATGGTCGCGATGAAGCGCCCGTCGGAAGTACCGCCGCTGGTGGACGCCTTGGTCTCGCGACCGGTGATGTCCTTGATGCTCGCCGACACCGCGTCGAGCAGCGCACCCGGTTCGGTGAGGAATGGCAGGCCGGACAGCGCCCAGTCGATGTGCCAGTCCAGGCCATGCTTGTCGAGAATATCGGCGACGCGCTTTTGCAGGCCTTCGACGGTGGATTCGGTGGAGAAGCGGAAGTTGAACACCGCCACCAGATCACCCGGGATCACGTTGGTCGCGCCGGTGCCGGAATTGACGTTGGAAATCTGGAAACTGGTCGGCGGGAAGAAATCGTTGCCGTGGTCCCAGTGCTCGGCGGCGAGCTCGGCCAGCGCCGGGGCAGCGAGGTGGATCGGGTTCTTCGCCAAGTGTGGATACGCCACGTGACCCTGCACACCGCGCACGGTCAATTTGGCGCCGAGGGAGCCGCGACGTCCATTCTTGACCACGTCACCCACCAAGGTAGTGCTCGATGGTTCGCCGACGATGCACCAGTCCAGACGTTCCTTACGGGCGGCGAGGCGTTCGATCACAGCCTTGGTGCCGTGATGCGCCGGGCCTTCTTCGTCGCTGGTGATCAGGAAAGCGACCTTGCCCTTGTGATCCGGGTAATCGGTGACGAAACGCTCTGCTGCCACAGTCATGGAGGCAAGGCTGCCTTTCATGTCGGCCGCGCCACGACCGCACAACATGCCGTGTTCGTCGATCACCGCGTTGAACGGGTCGATCTGCCAAGCGGTTACCGGACCGGTCGGGACCACGTCGGTGTGGCCGGCGAAGCACAGCACCGGGCCTTCGTGTTTACCGTGAGTCGCCCAGAAGTTATCCACCTCTTCGATGCGCATCGGTTCCAGCTTGAAACCGGCATCGCCCAGGCGCTGCATCATCTGCTTCTGGCAATCGGCGTCCACCGGCGTCACGGACGGACGGCGGATCAGGTCGATGGCGAGTTGAAGGGTCGGCGAAAGGTCGGCGTGGGCCGTCATGGAAAGCTCCGAAAACATGAAATATGGGCGCGGGCTAAATGTGGGAGCGGGCTTGCTCGCGAAGGGGCCATCACTGACGCCAAAAGCTTCGCGAGCAAGCCCGCTCCCACAGGTATGGCGTTCGGCCGTTGGTACGTGCCCGGCCAAGGCCTGCAAAATGGCGGTTATCTTAAAGCAAAACGGCGGCCATTGGCCGCCGTTTAGTGCATCTGTACGGATTTAGACAGCCGGTGCGGTCGTGGCTTCAGCCACCGGTTTGGGCAGCGACGACAGGAACGCCATGATCAGCGCTGCCAGGTACGGCAGCGACTGCACCAGCAACATGGTCACCCAGAAGCGCATGTCGTTGCTCGGCAGGCCCTGCACCAGGAAGATCCCCAGCGCCGCGCCCCACAACAGCAACATGATGAACACCTCTTCGCGCGCTTCCGAAATGGCTACCCAGAAGCCGTGGTTATCGGCGTTTTTCGGGGTGCGGAAGAACGGAATGCTGCTGGTGAAGAAACCGTACAACACCGCTTTGGCGATGGTGTGCGACAACGCCAGCCCGGCCAACGCGGCGCAGAAGGCGTCTTTCAGGTTGACCCCGACCGCACGGCGGTACAGGAAGATGATCTTGCCGACCTTGAACACGAACAGCGCCAACGGCGGGATCGCGAAAATCAACAACGGCGGATCGACCCGTTGCGGCACGATGATCATCGCTGCCGACCACAACAGCGCGCCGACGGTGAAGAAGATGTTCATGCCGTCCGCCACCCACGGCAACCAGCCCGCGAGGAAGTGGTAACGCTGGCCACGGGTCAGTTCGGTGTCCTTGCCGCGCAGCAGGCTGGCGGTGTGACGCTTGATGATCTGAATCGCTCCGTAGGCCCAGCGGAAACGCTGTTTCTTGAAGTCGATGAAGGTATCGGGCATCAGGCCTTTGCCGTAGCTGTCGTGGTAATACGCCGCGGACAGACCTTTTTCGAACACGCGCAGACCCAACTCGGCGTCTTCACAGATGCACCAGTCGGCCCAGCCCAGTTCCTCGAGCACCGAGCGCCGGGTCATGGTCATGGTGCCGTGCTGGATGATCGCGTCACGGTCGTTGCGGGTGACCATGCCGATGTGGAAGAAGCCTTTGTATTCCGCGTAGCAGAGCTTCTTGAAGGTGCTTTCGTTCTGGTCGCGGTAATCCTGTGGCGATTGCACTACGGCGATTTTCGGATCGGCGAAGTGCGGCACCATGTGCTTGAGCCAGTTCGGGTCGACGCAGTAGTCCGAGTCGATCACCGCAATCACTTCGGCATCCTTAGCAGTATGCGGAATCAGGTAGTTCAGCGCGCCACCCTTGAAGCCAGCCAACGGTGCCACATGGAAGAACTTGAAGCGCGGGCCGAGGGTTTCGCAATAATCGCGTACCGGTTCCCAGACCGCCGGGTCTTTGGTGTTGTTGTCGATGATCAGGACTTCGAAGTCCGGATAGTCGAGGTTGGCCAGGGCGTTGAGGGTCTGTTTGACCATCTCCGGCGGCTCGTTGTAGCAAGGCACGTGAATCGAGACTTTCGGTCGGTAGTGCGAATCGCCGACCACCGGCAGGAATTCGCGCCGACGTTTGTGGGTCCAGACCGCTTCGGCCAGTTCATGGGCCTCGGTCAGCAGAACGATAAACACCCCGAGTGCACCGAGGGCGAGCAGGAAGCCCACCGTCAGGCTGAACCAGGTGCTGTATTGCTGGCTGTAGTCATAACCGATCCACACCAATACCGAACCGCAGAGGAACGCGATAAAGGTCAGGAAGGTGCGGCCACGTTGACGCAGGGCCGAGCCGTCGATCATCAGCAGGGTCAGCGACAGCAGTGCCAGCACTACCGAGCCGATAGCCAGCACGCGCCATTGCGGGATCGCGACGACCGGGCCTTCGAAGTTGAATTTCTGCTGGCGCGCGGCGTTGAACACACCCCAATACGCGCCCACCGAACCTTCGTCGCTGGCTTTCCACGGCTGGTCGAACGCTTCGATCACGAAGTAGTTGAAACCTTGGCGGTTAAGCTTGTTGACCAGCGTGCGCAGGTAAATCGCCTGGTCCGCCGGTGACGCATCGGCGCCACCGCGCATGCGGCCGTTGCTCGGCCAGCCGACCTCGGAGAGCAGTAGCGGTTTTTTCGGGAACATCTTTTTCAGGTCACGGGCGCGGTCGAGAACGAACTGACCGGCCTTGTCCACCGGAACGAACTCCCAGTAGGGCAGAACGTGAGCCGCGATCAGGTCGACGTGCTTGGCCAGGCTCGGGTTTTCTTCCCAGACGTGCCACTGTTCGGAGGTGGTGACCGGAACCTTTACGGCTGCGCGGACGCGATCCAGAATCAGGCTCAGCTCTGCTGCAGTGATTTCCTTACGGAAGATCGCCTCGTTACCGACAATCACGCGAACCACGCTGCGCGAGGTGTTGGCGATTTCGATGGCGCGGGTGATCTCGCGCTCGTTGCGCTCTTCATCCGGGCTGATCCAGATCCCCAGGGTCACCCGCAGGCCGAATTCTTCTGCCAGTTTGGGAATGTTCTCCAGCGTGCCGTCGACCGAGTAGGTCCGGATGTTGTCCGTCAGCTTGCTCATGATCTCCAGGTCGCGACGCATTTCATCGTCGGTCGGGTACTGGGCTTTTTGCGGGTACTGGCCTTGTTGAAACGGCGAGTACGAAAAGCCGGAGATCTGTTCAGGCCAGTTGGGGGCGGTGACCGGGCGATTGACCAGCGCCCAGAAGCCGGTAAACAAGGCTGCGATGGCGAGCACCACGACCAGGTTGAGTCCAAATTTACGCGATGACATAGCTTTTTCGGGTTCCAAAGGCTGTGGAACGAAGGAACGGTTGGCGGCCGGCTGCCAGGTGGCAGGGGCGCGCATCCTACACTGGAGGTTCTCTGACCGTACAGCGAACAGGGAAACGCCCGACATTGGGCAATCCAGGTCGACTTAAGTTCTTTGACCGGGGACGCTGTAGCTCAATTCCAATAATTTGTAGTCATTTGAAGCCGTCAAGACTGCCGTCCATAGCACCAAAGATGCTCTTGGCCGCCGACGGCCCTATAATGCGCGCCGGTTTTTGGGGTAATGGTCATGAGTACAGAAGATCCGCGGTTTGCTGGCATCGCCCGCTTGTATGGCATCGAAGGCCTTGAGCGCTTGCGCGCGGCCCATGTGGCGATTGTCGGCGTCGGTGGCGTCGGTTCCTGGGCGGCGGAAGCTGTTGCCCGCTGTGGCGTGGGCGAGATTTCGCTGTTCGACCTGGACGACGTCTGCGTCAGCAACGTCAACCGTCAGCTGCATGCGCTGGACAGCACCGTCGGCAAGCCCAAGGTCGAGGTGATGGCCGAGCGTCTGCGCGGGATCAACCCGGACTGCACGGTGCATGCGGTGGCGGACTTCGTCACCCGTGAAACCATGGCCGAGTACATCACGCCGAACATCGACTGCGTGATCGACTGCATCGACAGCGTCAACGCCAAAGCCGCGCTGATCGCCTGGTGCAAACGTCGCAAGATCCAGATCATCACCACCGGCGGCGCGGGGGGGCAGATTGACCCGACACTGATTCAGGTCTGCGACCTGAACCGCACATTCAACGATCCGCTGGCCTCGAAAGTGCGCTCCACGTTGCGCCGCGACTATGGTTTCTCCCGCACCGTGACCCGCCACTACAGCGTCCCGTGCGTGTTTTCCACCGAGCAACTGCGCTACCCGAAACCCGATGGCAGCATTTGCTTGCAGAAGAGTTTTGTCGGTGATGGGGTGAAGCTCGACTGCGCCGGCGGCTTTGGCGCGGTGATGATGGTGACGGCAACGTTCGGCATGGTCGCGGCGACCAAGGCTGTGGATAAGATTGTGGCGGGTGTACGTCGCCCCGCCGATCGCATCAAGCCTGCCTGATACTGATCGTTCCCACGCTCTGCGTGGGAATGCAGCCCCGGACGCTCCGCGTCCCTTTCTAGGGCTGGAACGCGGAGCGTCCCTTGAGGCATTCCCGCGCAGAGCGTGGGAACGATCGGTCACAGGGGCGTAGACAACTCCCGCATCCGCTGTAACACGGCGTTGAGGCCATTGCTACGGGACTGGGACAACTGGCGACCCAGCCCCAGCTGATTAAACCAATCCGCCAAATCCACCTGCTGCAACTCAACTGCGGACAAGCCGTTGACCCGCACCAGCAGCAGCGCCACTAACCCGCGAATCAACCGTGCATCGCTGCTGGCGCTGAACTGCCAGTGACTGTCCTGCAGCGCACCGACCAGCCACACCTGGCTCTCACAGCCATGCACGCGGTTGGCCTCGACTTTATCCACATCGCTCAACGGCGGCAGGCGGTCGCCCCATTGCATCAGCAACCGCGCCCGCTGTTCCCAGCTTGCAGCCTGCTGAAAAGTATCCAGCGCGGTGACGGCATCGGCGGGCAAGGTCATCGCAACAACTCCAGGGCCTGATCCAGCGCTTCAAAAAAGCGCTCAAGGTCTTCGGAGTCGTTGTACAACGCCAACGACACCCGAATCGCCCCGGCCAGTTCAAAGCTTTTGAGCAACGGCATGGCGCAATGATGACCGGCGCGAACGGCGATTCCCTGTTCGGTCAGCAAATGCGCCAGATCAGCGTTATGCACACCCTCGACGACAAAACTGGCCAGTGCCAGTTGCGGCTTGCCTAGCAGACGAATGCCGTTGCGCGCTTCAAGGCCTTTGAGCAAATAGTCATGCAGCGCCGCTTCATGGGCGGACACGGCGTCCTGATCCAGCCTGGCCAGATAATCCAGGGTCGCCCCGAGGCCAATCACGCTGGAAATCGGTGGCGTACCGGCCTCGAACCCCAGCGGCGCGGGACGAAAGCGTGCGTCGTGGTAGTTGGCATCCAGCACCATTTCGCCGCCGAACTGCCACGGGCGCAGTTGTTCGAGCGCTTCATGACGACCGAACAGCGCACCCAGGCCATCCGGGCCGTAGAGCTTGTGGCTGGAAAACACATAGAAGTCGCAACCCAGCGCCTGCACGTCATGCCGACCATGCACCACGCCTTGAGCGCCGTCGACCACGGTCAGCGCGTTGTGCGCTTTGGCCATCGCCAGTAACGCGGGCAACGGCTGCCAAGCGCCGAGCACGTTGGACAGCTGACTGACCGCCAGCAGGCGGGTACGCGGGCCGATCAGGCGAGAGGCGGCTTCAAGGTCAATCAAACCGTCGACATCCAGCGGCAGGATCACCAATTTCAAATCGCGACGGTGGGCCAGTTGCTGCCATGGCAACAGGTTGGCGTGATGCTCCAGAGCGCTGATGACAATTTCATCGCCCGGATTGAATACGTGTTCCAGGCCATAGGCCAAGAGGTTCAGCGCGGACGTCGCGCCGTGGGTAAAGATGATCTGCCCGCAATCGCCGGCGTTGAGCCATTGCGCGACTTTGTTGCGGCTGTCTTCGAACGCCTGGGTGGCATGGGCGCCGGGCAAGTGTTGCGCCCGATGCACGTTGGCCGCGCCGTTGGCGTAGTAATGCGCCAGGGCATCCAGCAGGGCTTGAGGTTTTTGCGTGGTGGCGGCGTTGTCCAGATAAGTCTGGTCTTGCCGTTGCAGGGCGGCGATGGCCGGGAAATCGGCGCGCCAGGGAGAGGGAATCATCATGTTATCGGGCCCTGGTGAACATGGGCGGGTGGAACGCCTGACCTGTAGGAGCGAGGCTTGCCCGCGAAGGCGTCATTACTGGCGCCAAAAGCTTCGCGGGCAAGCCTCGCTCCTACAAGTTCAGGTGATCGTTTGACGCTCTGCTTAGTTGTGAGCGTGCAGCGCTTCGTTCAATTCGATGGCCGATTTGTGGGTTTTGCATTCCACGGCACCGGTCTCCGAATTGCGACGGAACAGCAGGTCAGGCTGACCGGCCAGTTCACGGGCTTTAACGACTTTGACCAGTTTGTTGTGCTCATCCAGCAGCGCAACCTTGGTGCCGGCCGTCACGTACAGGCCCGACTCAACAGTGTTGCGATCGCCCAACGGGATACCGATACCGGCGTTGGCGCCGATCAGACAGCCTTCGCCGACCTTGATCACGATGTTGCCGCCGCCCGACAGGGTGCCCATGGTCGAGCAGCCGCCGCCCAGGTCCGAACCCTTGCCAACGAAAACGCCCGCCGACACACGACCTTCGATCATGCCCGGGCCTTCGGTGCCGGCGTTGAAGTTGACGAAACCTTCGTGCATGACGGTGGTGCCTTCGCCCACGTAAGCGCCCAGACGAATACGCGCCGCGTCAGCGATACGCACGCCGGCCGGTACCACGTAGTCGGTCATTTTCGGGAACTTGTCCACCGAGAACACTTCCAGCAGCTCGCCGCGCAGACGGGCTTCCAGTTGATGCTCGGCCAATTCGGCCAGGTCGATCGCGCCCTGGCTGGTCCAGGCCACGTTCGGCAGCAACGGGAAGATCCCGGCCAGGTTCAGGCCGTGGGGCTTGACCAGGCGATGGGACAGCAGGTGCAGCTTGAGGTAAGCCTCAGGCGTGGAGCTCAGCTGTGCATCTTCGGCCAGCAGCGTGGCGACCAGCGGCTTGTGGCTCTCGGCCAGACGGGTCAGCAGTGCCGCTTGTGCAGCGTCGACGCTTTTCAGCGATTCGGCCAGTTGGGACGCCTGAGCGGTGCTGAAGGCGATGGCCTGATTGCCGTCGGTGTAGCCCAGAACCGGCGCAATGGCGGCGACCAGTTCGGCCGACGGGTTGAGCAGTGGCTGCGCGTAAAACACTTCCAGCCATGCGCCTTGACGGTTTTGAGTGCCGACACCAAAGGCCAGGCTGAACAGGGTAGTGGACATGTTGATACCTCTAACAAAATGGAACGGGCTGCCTTACTTGAGTGCGGCCGCGTAGATATCTGGCTTGAAGCCAATCAGGGTTCGGTCACCGAGATCGAGCACCGGGCGCTTGATCATCGAAGGTTGTGCGAGCATCAGTTCGATGGCCTTGCGCTGGTCGAGATCGGCTTTGCGTTCGTCGTCGAGCTTGCGAAAGGTCGTGCCTGCACGGTTTAACACCACTTGCCAGCCGTGCTCGTCGCACCATTGGCTCAGGTGTTCACGGTCGATTCCGACCGTTTTGTAATCATGGAAGTCATAGCTGACAGCGTGTTCATCGAGCCAGGTGCGCGCCTTTTTCATGGTGTCGCAGGCTTTGATGCCGAAAAGGTGCAACGTTTTGCTTGAAGCGGTCAAGGAATTGCCCCCTTTGCAGGTGCTGGAAATTAAAGGTGAAGGATTATGCCATGACCGGACGGTTTCGCGTCGGCTGTGGTCGGGTTTGTCTGTAGGCCATGGCGATCAGCTGTGTCGTGCGACATGGGGGCAACAGTCAGCGGCATCGGACGGCTGCCCCCCTGCAGCCGCCGCTGGTACAAATCTGTGGGGGCAACGGCTGGAGTGGCATAGCCTCGGTCGTCATCACCAGATCGGTGATGACGCATTGCGGGAAGTTGGGCTGTCAGCGTTTTGGATAAAGCAACTTCATGAGTTGTTTGTCTTTTCTACTGATCTTGCGGTTGATAGGAATTTCCCAATCGCCCAGTGTCAGTGTGTTAGCCACGGGGTGATGCATGATGGACTTCCTGTCGTAAGGCGTATAAATCGCTTCGATGGTATCGAAGGGCTGAAACAGGTTCATATCGACTTGTTCTTTGGTCAGTGGATTCATCTCTCGATTCTGGTAGAACTCATACACTTTCGGTTTATCCCAAGGAATATTGGCTTCGGGGTGTTGATGTTCGTGCATCGCCCCTAATGCATGTCCGAATTCATGAGTCACGATCACTTCGAAATCTTCATGTTCAGGTACGACGCCCAGATCCATGGTTGGCCAGTCTGGATGAATCAGTAGCGCATCGGTGCCCAACATCGAGCTGTTAATAGGGTTTTTTGTCGCAATTCGGATATCACCTTCCAGCCCTTCGACGAAATCGAAATTCAGATTGATATAGGGCAGCCACTGACTGGCCGCCCTGATGATCTTCTGTTTGTGTTCATCGTCGGGATCGTCGATAAATGCGATTTTGAGCGTGCGTCCATTTGCCCACAACTTCGAATAAGCGATCAGAGAGCGCTTGCGACGTGTGCCGAGGGTGGATCCTGCATTTCCGGGGTTTTCATTGATAGCCGCGTCGTAGGATTGCTGGTCGTCGGGCCATTGGATAAGGGTGCAGTTCATTAGGTACTTCTTCCATGAAGTAAAGGCTAAAGTTGTGTGAGTGCGCACAGTAATGCGCTGCATGAGAGTAAGAGGTCTCTGCAGTTCAGTGAATCTTAATTGCGAGTGATGTGTTACTGGTTATAAAAAAGCTCCCGCACTGTATTGCACAGTGCGGGCGGGGAGACTATTTGTTGCGGGTAATGAACGCGCGAATGCGCTCGGCCGCTTCCACGCATTCAGCCAGCGGCGCAACCAGCGCCATGCGTATGCGTCCGGCACCCGGGTTGACGCCATCCACATCGCGGGACAGGTAGGAGCCCGGTACCACGGTCACGTGTTCCTGTTCGAACAGGTCACGGCAGAACGCCGCGTCATCACCGTTCACATTCGGCCACAGGTAAAAACCACCGTCCGGACGCTGTACGTCCATCACCGGGCTGAGGATCTCCAGCACCGCATCGTATTTCTCGCGGTACAGCGCACGGTTGGCGCGTACATGCACTTCATCATTCCATGCGGCAACGCTGGCCAGTTGGGTCTGAACCGGCATCGCGCAGCCGTGATAGGTGCGATACAGCAGAAAGCCTTTGAGAATATCGGCATCACCGGCCACGAAGCCCGAACGCAGGCCCGGCAGGTTGGAACGCTTGGACAGGCTGTGGAACACCACGCAACGCTTGAAGTCCTTGCGACCCAGTTCGACGCATGCGCTGAGCAGGCCTGGCGGTGGGGTTTGTTCGTTGAAATACAGCTCGCTGTAGCACTCGTCTGCGGCGATCACGAAGTCGTATTCGTCAGCCAGGGCGATCAGCTTCTTCAGCGTGTCGACCGGAATCAGCGCGCCGGTCGGGTTGCCTGGCGAGCACAGGAACAGGATCTGGCAGCGTTTCCAGATGTCTGGCGAAACAGCGTCGAAATCCGGGTTGAAGCCGTTTTCATCCAGGCACGGCAGGTAATGCGGCTTGGCGCCGGCGAGGAATGCCGCGCCTTCGTAGATTTGATAGAACGGGTTCGGGCTGACCACCAATGCGTCGTCACCACGGTTGACCACGGTCTGGGTGAACGCGAACAGCGCTTCGCGCGTGCCGTTGACCGGCAGCACATTGCGCGCCGGGTCGAGCCAGCCGTTCGGGACGCTGAAGCGGCGTTCGCACCAGGCGGCGATAGCTTCACGCAAGGCAGGGATGCCGAGGGTGGTCGGGTACACGGCCATCTGATCCAGATTGCTTGCCAGGGCTTCAGCGACAAAAGCTGGCGAGCGGTGTTTCGGCTCGCCGATGGACAGCGCGATGGCGCGCTTTTCCGGGTTTGGCGTGACGCTGCCGAGCAGGGCGCGGAGCTTTTCGAACGGGTAGGGCTGCAACTGGTTCAGAGCGTTGTTCATGAGGGCCTCGTTCAATGTGGGAGGGCTAATGTGGTGCAGGGGGCTTGTTGTGGTGAGGCAAGCCCCCTCGCCACAACAAGCCCCCTCTCCACAGGAAGTCCATTCCCACAGGGGAAAATTGTTGGTTCAGATACTGAATCGTGACAGTTTGATATCGGGTTCTTGGCTGACGCTCAGCTGTTCGACGATGGCATCCTGCAAGCGGCTGCACAGCAACGGGTCGGACAGCGGCTGATTGTTCGCATCGGTGATGAAGAACACGTCTTCCACGCGCTCGCCCAGGGTGGCGATCTTGGCGTTCTGCAGCGACAAGTCGAATTCCAGGAAGATCGTGCCGATCCGCGCCAGCAACCCCGGACGGTCGGGCGCACTGAGCTCCAGCACGGTCACCGGCCGCTGAGCATCGTTGTGGATTGTGACCTGTGGCGCAAACGCAAAATGCTTGAGCTGGCGCGGCACCCGACGCTGGATGATGGTCGGGTAATTGTCCGGGTTGCGCAGGGCTTCGGTCAGGCCTTCGCGGATCTGCTTGACCCGCGCCGGGTTGTCGCCGATCGAGTCGCCATCGGTGTCGAGCACGATATAGGTATCGAGGGTGAACTGGCTGCTGGAGGTGATGACCCGGGCATCGTGAATGTTCAGGTTGAGCTGGTCCATCGCCGCCACGGTCACGGCGAAAAAATCGTGCTGGTCCGGTGCATAGATGAAGATCTGCGTACCGCCCTCGAACTCGCGCTGGGTGGTTTCCTTGATCAGCACCAGCGGGCCGCCGTCGGCCGGCTGCTGCAGAATCGCGTCAGTGTGCCAGGCCACGTCGCCGGCGGTGTGGCGCAGGAAGTAGTCATCGCCCAGTTGCGCCCAGAGCTGCTCGACATCGTCCGGATCGTTGCCGCCGCGTACGAGAATGTCCAGTGCCGCGCTCTGGGTCTGGCGGATCTGCTCTTCGCGATCCACCGGGTTTTCCAGACCACGACGCAAGGCGCGCTTGGTCTCGGTGTAGAGCTGGCGCAACAGGCTCGCGCGCCAGGAGTTCCACAGCGTCGGGTTGGTTGCGTTGATGTCGGCAACAGTCAGCACGTACAGATAATCGAGGCGGGTTTCATCGCCGACGGTCTGCGCGAAATCGTGGATCACGTGCGGGTCGGACAGGTCTTTGCGCTGGGCCGTGGTCGACATCATCAAATGGTTCTGCACCAGCCATACGATCAGACGGCTGTCCCAGATCGGCAACTGGTGGCGCTGGCAAAAAGCTTCGGCGTCCACGGCGCCGATTTCCGAGTGATCGCCATGCCGGCCCTTGCCGATGTCGTGATAAAGACCGGCCAGGTAAATCAGTTCGGGTTTGGGCAGTTTGGCCATGAGCTTGCTGGCCAGCGGGAATTTTTCCGACACCTGGGTGTACTGCAGCTTACGCAGGTGCTTGATCAGGTTCAGGGTATGCGCGTCGACCGTATAGATGTGAAACAGGTCATGCTGCATCTGCCCGACAATGAAGCCGAACTCCGGCAGATAGCGCCCAAGAATGCCGTAACGGTTCATCCGCCGCAGATTGCGGTGGATGCCGATTTTGCACTTGAACAGCTCGATGAACAGGCTGGTATTACGAATATCGTTGCGGAAGTCGTCATCGATCAGATGACGATTCTCGCGCAGCAGACGGATGGTATCGGCGCGTACACCTTTGATTTCCGGTTGCTGAGCCATCAGCACAAAGATCTCGAGCATGGCGAATGGCGTACGGCGGAACACGTTGTCGCTACGCGCCTCGATGTAGCCGTCGTGCAGCTGGAACCGCGAGTTGATCGGCTGTGGTGGTGCTTCGTCTTCGGGGGCCAGGATCACTTCTTCAAAGTGCTGGATGATCAGGTCGCTGAGCTGGGCAATGCTCATGACTACCCGATAATACTGCTGCATGAAGTTTTCGATGGCTTGCTTGGCGTCGTTGCCTTCGAACCCCAATAGCCCGGCGATGGAGCGCTGGTGGTCGAACAACAGGCGGTCTTCGGAACGGCCGGCGAGCATGTGCAGGGCGTAACGTACCTTCCACAGAAACTCCTGGGACGAGGCCAGCAGGGCGTTTTCGCTCTCCACCAGGAAACCTTCGCCCGCCAAGGCCCGCAGGTTCAGGGTGCCGTATTCGCGACGGGCCACCCAGAGAATCGTCTGAATATCCCGAAGGCCACCGGGCGAGCCTTTGACGTTGGGTTCCAGGTTGTATTCGGTGTCGTTGTACTTGTGATGACGGGCTTTCTGCTCGGCGCGTTTGGCCAGGAAGAATTCCTTGCTGGGCCACATGTGCGCGGTGCTGGTGACATCCAGCATGCGCTGGCGCAGCCGCTCGGGGCCGCAAATGGTGCGGCTTTCCATCAGATTGGTGACGACCGTCAGGTCGGCACGGGCCTCGACGGCGCATTCGTCCACCGAACGAACGCTCTGGCCGACTTCCAGGCCGATGTCCCACAGCAACGTCAGAAAACGTTCGATGGAATCCCGAAAAATTTCGTGATCGGCGCTGTCCAGCAAAATCAGCAGATCGATGTCGGAATAGGGGTGTAGCTCGCCGCGACCGTAGCCGCCGACTGCCACCAGGGCGATATCGGCGTCTTCGCTCCAGTTAAACTGTTCCCAGGCTTGTTGCAGGATGTTGTCGACAAACCAGGCGCGATCCTCAATCAGTCGGCGAATGTCCCGGCCACTGCGGAACCGCTCGTCGAGCACCTCGCGGGCCTGACGGATCGCCTTCTTGAAAGCAGCAATAGGGCTTGCCTTCAGGGCCAGTTCAGCCTGGAACTGGCCGCGGTCGAAGAGTTCGGGATCCACCTGCGGCATCGATTGGCTTTCCTTTCTATAAGGCTGGGAACGGAGCGGGCGGGATCAGGCCGAAACGCGCGCGATGGTATCGTCGCTGCGCAGGGTGAAGATCTCGTAACCGGTTTCGGTCACCAGCAGGGTGTGCTCCCACTGCGCCGACAGCTTGCGATCCTTGGTGATGGCGGTCCAGCCGTCGCCCAACACCTTGGTGTCGGCCTTGCCCTGGTTGATCATCGGCTCGATGGTGAAGGTCATGCCGGCTTTCAGTTCCATGCCGGTGCCGGCGCGGCCGTAGTGCAGGATCTGCGGTTCTTCGTGAAACACCTTGCCGATGCCATGACCGCAAAACTCGCGAACCACCGAGAAGCCGTTCTTTTCCGCGTGCTTCTGGATCACTTCACCGATATCGCCCAGGCGGCAGCCGGGTTTGACCAGTTCGATGGCCTTGTACATGCATTCCTGAGTCACCTGGGACAGACGCTCGGCCCAGACCGGAACGGAGCCGACGTGGAACATGCGGCTGGTGTCGCCGTGGTAACCGTCCTTGATCACGGTGACGTCGATGTTCAGCGTGTCGCCATCCTTCAACGGTTTTTCGTTCGGGATGCCGTGGCAGACCACGTGGTTGATCGAGGTGCAGATCGACTTCGGGAAGCCCTTGTAGTTGAGCGGGGCAGGGATGGCTTTCTGCTCATTGACGATATAGTCGTGGCAGATGCGGTCCAGCTCTTCGGTGGTGACACCCGGTTTGACATAATCGGCAATCATTTCCAGCACATCGGCGGCCAACTTGCCGGCGATCCGCATTTTTGCGATGTCCTCTGGGGTTTTGAGGGTGACGGTCATACAGGCTCTCTCTGCGCTCAATGGCGCCTTCTAAAACGAAATGGGCATTGCGTGAGCGATCTTCGCAGCCCTGAAAAACGCGATTCTACCAGACGATCAGCGCAAATCTGAGCCTCTGTGCATCGCTTCTCTCTATAGGATGGCGCATTCTGGGGAGATTCCAAGGCAGGGGCCAAAAGCATTTCTCCGGTTTTCAGAATCCGGGTTCCGTTTTTTTCTGCCTTGTGATATAAAATGCGCCGCTTTCCGGGGATACCCTGGGAAGCTTAAATCCACACACGTGTCGACACGATGACCTGGGTGCCTTCAGCTGATGCTGCTGGTTGGTCATTGGGATACGTGGAGGCCAAACCCGACTTATTAAGGAACTATCATGTCCCAAGTCAACATGCGCGATATGCTGAAGGCCGGTGTGCACTTCGGTCACCAGACCCGTTACTGGAACCCGAAAATGGGTAAGTACATTTTCGGCGCGCGTAACAAGATCCACATTATCAACCTTGAAAAAACCCTGCCAATGTTCAACGAAGCTCTGACTTTCGTAGAGCGTCTGGCCCAGGGCAAAAACAAGATCCTGTTCGTCGGCACCAAGCGTTCCGCTGGCAAGATCGTTGCTGAAGAAGCAGCACGTTGCGGTTCGCCGTACGTCGATCACCGCTGGTTGGGCGGCATGCTGACCAACTTCAAAACCATCCGTGCTTCCATCAAGCGTCTGCGTGACCTTGAAGTGCAAGCCGAAGACGGTACTTTCGCCAAGCTGACCAAGAAAGAAGCGCTGATGCGCACTCGCGATCTTGAGAAGCTGGATCGTTCCCTGGGTGGTATCAAGGACATGGGCGGTCTGCCAGACGCTCTGTTCGTTATCGACGTTGATCACGAGCGCATCGCGATCACCGAAGCCAACAAGCTGGGCATCCCGGTTATCGGCGTAGTCGATACCAACAGCAGCCCGGAAGGCGTTGACTACATCATCCCAGGCAACGATGACGCAATCCGCGCTATCCAGCTGTACATGGGTTCGATGGCTGATGCTGTAATCCGCGGTCGCAACCACGTTGCTGGCGGTACCGAGCAGTTCGTTGAAGAAGCTCCGGCAGCTGCAGCTGAGTAATTGACGCCCTGGCGTTGACTCAGTAAGCAAAAAGGGGGCTTGGCCCCCTTTTTGCCACCTCGAAAACCATTTGTGAGCAGCGCAGCTACATCATCTGTAACGTGCAGCGGCTAACAAGGGTGGTTCGGGAAGAATTGAACGCCCGTTCGATCGGGTGGAATGGTTGAAAACCTATCCAAGAGGAATTTGAAAATGGCAGAGATTACTGCAGCGTTGGTCAAAGAACTGCGCGAGCGTACCGGCGAAGGCATGATGGACTGCAAAAAGGCCTTGACCAAGGCTGGCGGCGACATCGAAAAAGCCATTGATGACATGCGTGCTTCGGGCGCCATCAAGGCTGCCAAGAAAGCTGGCAACGTTGCCGCTGAAGGCGCGATCGCTCTTAAAGAAGACGGTAAATCCGCCGTTCTGCTGGAAGTGAACTCGCAGACCGACTTCCTGGCTCTGCAGGACGACTTCAAGGCATTTGTTGCTGCAAGCGTTGAAAAAGCGTTCGCTGACAAGCTGACTGAAGCTGCTCCGTTGATCGAAGCTCAAGAAGCTGATCGCCTGGTACTGGTCGGCAAGGTTGGCGAAAACGTCAACATCCGTCGTCTGGCGCGCGTTGAAGGTGACGTTGTTGGTGGTTACCTGCACGGTAACAAGATCGGTGTTGCAGTTGTCCTGAAAGGCGGCACTGTTGAGCTGGCCAAGGACATCGCTATGCACGTAGCGGCGACCAACCCTGAATTCCTGCTGCCGTCGGAAGTTTCCGCTGAAGCGATTGAGCGTGAGAAGGGCGTGTTCCTGACTCTCAACGCTGACAAGATCGCCGGCAAGCCGGAAAACATCGTTGAAAACATGGTCAAAGGCCGTATCAGCAAGTTCCTGGCCGAAGCCAGCCTGGTTGAGCAGGCGTTCGTCAAGAACCCTGAAATCAAAGTCGGCGAGCTGGCCAAGAAAGCCGGTGCTGAAATCGTTTCCTTCACCTACTTCAAAGTAGGCGAAGGCATCGAGAAGCCGGTCGACAACTTCGCTGAAGAAGTTGCTGCCCAACTGGCTGCTGCCAAGCAATAAGACGGTTTTTTAACTGTCGCCCTGAAGAGGCTGCCCGCTCACGCGCGCAGCCTCTTTTCAGATGGGGATGCCAATTTATTTGGCTTCTCGTCGGAACTGGCTTACAAAGCCGTGTTCCGATGGCGCTGTGATAGCGTCAAGCTAGAGTGAACGCAGGCTGCAAACAGCCCGCAAAGAATTTTTTAAAATACGCCGCAGGAGAGATTCGCAATGGCTCAGCAGGGCAGTGGTTATCAGGCTCGCTATAAACGCATTCTACTCAAGCTTAGCGGCGAGGCCCTGATGGGCTCGGAAGAGTTCGGGATCGATCCGAAAGTTCTGGATCGCATGGCGCTGGAAGTTGGCCAACTGGTCGGCATCGGTGTCCAGGTTGGTCTGGTGATCGGCGGGGGTAACCTGTTTCGCGGTGCGGCGCTCAGCGCGGCCGGCATGGATCGGGTCACTGGCGACCACATGGGCATGCTGGCCACTGTGATGAACGCCCTGGCGATGCGTGATGCGCTGGAACGTGCCAATATCTCGGCCATCGTGATGTCGGCCATTTCCATGGTTGGCGTGACCGATCACTATGATCGCCGCAAAGCCATGCGCCACCTGAATGCCAAGGAAGTCGTGATTTTTGCGGCTGGTACCGGTAATCCGTTCTTCACCACGGATTCGGCAGCTTGCTTGCGTGCAATCGAAATCGACGCTGACGTCGTGCTCAAGGCAACCAAGGTCGATGGCGTTTACACGGCTGATCCATTCAAAGACCCGCATGCCGAGAAGTTCGATCATCTGACTTATGATGAAGTACTGGATCGCAAGCTGGGCGTGATGGATCTGACGGCTATTTGCCTGTGCCGCGACCACAAGATGCCGTTGCGCGTATTTAACATGAACAAGCCCGGCGCCCTGCTGAACATCGTACATGGCGGCGCTGAAGGGACTCTGATCGAGGAAGGCCAACAATGATCAACGAAATCAAGAAAGACGCTCAAGAGCGCATGAAAAAATCCGTCGAATCGCTGGCGCACAACTTCGGCCGTATTCGTACGGGCCAGGCGCACCCAAGCATTCTGGAAGGTGTCATGGTTCCGTACTACGGCTCCGACACGCCGATCAAGCAAGTGGCGAACATCACCGTGAAAGACGCCCGTACCCTGCAAGTGGTTGCCTTTGAGCGCAACATGCTGGGTGCCGTCGACAAGGCCATCGGTAGCGCGGGTCTGAACCTCAATCCGACCAACCTGGGTGAGTTGCTGCTGATCTCCATGCCGGCCCTGACCGAAGAAACCCGTAAGGGCTTCACCAAGCAGGCTCGCGATGTCGCTGAAGATGCCCGTGTTGCGGTGCGCAACATCCGTCGTGATGCGAACAGCCAACTCAAGGATCTGGTCAAGGAAAAGGAAATCAGCGAAGACGAAGAGCGTCGCGCTACTGGCGAAATTGATGATCTGACCAAAAAGTACGTGGCTGAAATTGACGCGAATTTGGCGCAGAAAGAAAAAGACCTGATGGCCGTATAAGGGTCACGTTTTAATGGATAAGACAAAGCAGACTGCGCCGTCCGCGGTGCCGCGCCATGTCGCGATCATCATGGATGGTAATAATCGCTGGGCGAAAAAACGCTTTATGCCGGGTGTCGCCGGGCATAAAGCGGGCGTGGATGCGGTGCGTGCGGTGATCGAAGTGTGTGCCGAGGCCGGGGTCGAAGTATTGACCCTGTTCGCGTTCTCCAGCGAGAACTGGCAGCGCCCGGCCGATGAAGTCAGTGCCTTGATGGATCTGTTCTTCAAGGCATTGCGTCGCGAGGCCAAGCGCCTCAACGACAACAACATCAGTTTGCGCATCATTGGTGATCGCTCGCGTTTTCACCCGGAGCTTCAGGCCGCTATGCGCGAAGCCGAGGCGATGACTGTCGGTGCCAACCGCTTTGTCCTGCAGATCGCTGCCAACTACGGCGGTCAGTGGGATATCGCGCAAGCCGCGCAGCGTCTGGCCCGTGAAGTTCAGGCCGGGCATCTGCGTCCGGAGGACATTACCCCCGAGCTGTTGCAAACCTGTCTGGCGACCGGTGATCTGCCGTTGCCAGACTTGTGCATCCGTACCGGTGGCGAGCATCGCATCAGCAATTTCCTGCTGTGGCAGCTGGCTTACGCCGAGTTGTACTTCTCCGACCTGTTCTGGCCGGACTTCAAACACGACGCCATGCGCAATGCGCTAGCCGATTTCGCTTCTCGCCAGCGTCGCTTCGGTAAAACGAGCGAGCAGGTCGAGGCTGGAGCCCGGGTTTAATGCTTAAACAACGAATCATCACGGCACTGATTCTGCTGCCGATTGCCCTGGGCGGGTTTTTCCTGCTCGAAGGGTCCGGTTTTGCGCTGTTCATCGGGCTGGTGGTGACGCTTGGGGCTTGGGAGTGGGCGCGGTTGGCCGGTTTCGCTGCTCAGTCGATTCGCCTTGCCTATGCCGCTGTGGTTGCGTTGATGCTGTTTTTCATGCACATCCTGCCGGGGCTCGCGCCTTGGGTGTTGGGTGCTGCGGTGCTCTGGTGGGGCATGGCCACGTACCTGGTATTGACCTATCCACAGTCCAGTCAACATTGGGCCAGTGCTGCCTGCAAGCTGGTGATCGGTTTGTTGATTCTGTTACCGGCGTGGCAAGGCCTGGTTCTGATCAAGCAGCAGCCCTTGGGTAACTGGCTGATCATGGCAGTGATGGTGCTGGTCTGGGGGGCCGATATCGGTGCGTACTTTTCCGGTCGGGCCTTCGGCAAACGCAAGCTGGCGCCACAGGTCAGCCCTGGCAAAAGCTGGGAAGGCGTGTACGGCGGCTTGCTGGTGAGTCTGGTGATTACCGCAATCGTCGGTTTTGTGCGGGACTGGAATTTCGCTCAGATGCTGATGGGGCTGTTCGGTGCTGCAATAATCGTGTTCATTTCGGTGGTGGGCGACCTCACCGAAAGCATGTTCAAGCGCCAGTCGGGGATCAAGGACAGCAGTAATCTGCTGCCTGGCCACGGCGGCGTGCTGGACCGAATCGATAGCCTGACGGCGGCGATTCCGGTATTCGCCGTGCTGCTGTGGATGGCCGCACCGTGAGCCGCCCACAACAGATTACCGTGCTGGGAGCGACCGGTTCGATTGGTCTGAGTACCCTCGACGTCATCGCCCGTCATCCCGAGCGTTATCAGGTTTTCGCCTTGAGCGGGTTCACTCGTTTGAGTGAACTGCTGGCGCTGTGTGTGCGTCATTCGCCGCGCTTTGCCGTCGTGCCGGAATCTGGCGCTGCCCGTCGCTTGCAGGACGATTTGCGCGCGGCCGGTCTGTCGACCCGGGTTCTGGTAGGGGAGGAGGGCTTGTGTCAGGTCGCCTCCGATCCGCAAGTCGATGCGGTAATGGCGGCCATTGTCGGTGCGGCGGGCTTGCGTCCGACCCTGGCGGCGGTCGAGGCTGGCAAGAAGATTCTTCTGGCCAATAAAGAAGCGCTGGTGATGTCCGGTGCGCTGTTTATGCAGGCCGTGCGCAAAAGCGGTTCAGTGCTGCTGCCGATCGACAGTGAGCACAACGCGATTTTCCAGTGCATGCCACAGGATTTCGCTCGTGGGCTTGGCGCGGTCGGGGTGCGTCGGATTTTACTGACAGCCTCTGGCGGCCCGTTCCGGCAGACACCCATGGCCGAACTGGCGCATGTTACTCCCGAGCAAGCGTGTGCCCACCCGAATTGGTCCATGGGGCGCAAGATTTCGGTGGATTCGGCCAGCATGATGAACAAAGGGCTCGAGCTGATCGAGGCTTGCTGGCTGTTCGACGCTACCCCTTCTCAGGTCGAAGTGGTGATTCACCCGCAGAGCGTGATTCATTCGCTGGTCGACTACATCGATGGTTCAGTATTGGCGCAGTTGGGCAATCCGGACATGCGCACGCCGATTGCCAATGCCCTGGCCTGGCCAGAGCGAATCGACTCGGGTGTTGCGCCACTGGACCTCTTTGCCATCGCTCGCCTGGATTTCCAGGCGCCCGATGAGGAGCGTTTTCCGTGCCTGCGCCTCGCGCGTCAAGCCGCCGAAGCGGGCAACAGTGCGCCGGCCATGCTCAATGCCGCGAATGAGGTGGCTGTGGCGGCGTTTCTCGACGGGCGGGTTCGCTACCTGGAAATCGCGAGTATTATCGAGGAAGTGTTGAACCTCGAGCCTGTGGTTGCAGTGAATGATCTCGAGGCAGTGTTTACGGCTGATGCGAAAGCACGGGTACTGGCCGGGCAATGGTTGAGTCGTCACGGGCGATAAGTGCTGCAATACGTTGCCCCATGCAGCACTGATAGGATTGCGGAGAAAGTACATGAGCGCGCTCTATATGATTGTCGGCACCCTGGTAGCGCTGGGTGTGCTGGTCACCTTCCACGAGTTCGGCCATTTCTGGGTCGCGCGTCGCTGTGGGGTCAAAGTGCTGCGTTTCTCCGTGGGCTTTGGCATGCCGTTGTTGCGCTGGCATGACAGCAAAGGCACTGAGTTCGTCATCGCCGCCATCCCGTTGGGTGGCTACGTGAAGATGCTCGACGAGCGCGAAGGCGAGGTCCCGGCCGACCAGGTCGATCAATCCTTCAATCGCAAATCTGTCCGTCAGCGCATCGCCATCGTCGCGGCCGGCCCGATCGCCAACTTTCTATTGGCAATGGTGTTTTTCTGGGCATTGGCAATGCTGGGCAGCGAGCAGGTGCGGCCGGTTATCGGCGCGGTAGAGTCTGGCAGTATTGCTTCCAAGGCAGGTTTGAGCCCGGGCCAGGAAATCATGGCCATCGATGGCGAGCCAACCTCCGGCTGGGCCGCGGTGAACCTGCAACTGATCCGTCGTCTGGGCGAGAGCGGTGCCATTCAATTGCTGGTCCGCGAACAGGGCTCCACGGTGGACTCACCCCGTGAGCTGGTGCTGGACAAGTGGCTCAAGGGGGCCGAGGAGCCAGATCCGATTCGCTCGCTGGGCATTCGTCCTTGGCGTCCGGCGTTGCCGCCCGTCCTGGCCGAATTTGATCCGAAAGGGCCGGCGAAGGCTGCGGGCCTGAAGCCGGGTGACCGCTTGTTGGCCCTTGATGGCAAGGCGCTGGACGACTGGCAGCAGGTAGTCGACATCGTCCGTATGCATCCGGATACCAAAATCATGCTGCGCGTCGAGCGCGATGGTGCTCAAATCGACGTCCCTGTGACGTTGGCCGCTCGCGGCGAGAGCAAATCGCCCAGTGGTTATCTGGGCGCCGGGGTGAAAGCGGTCGATTGGCCACCAGAGATGATTCGCGAAGTCAGTTACGGTCCGGTGGCTGCGATTGGCGAAGGTGCCCGACGCACTTGGACCATGAGCGTACTGACCCTCGATTCGCTCAAGAAAATGTTGTTCGGTGAGCTCTCGGTAAAAAACTTGAGTGGACCGATAACCATTGCTAAAGTGGCGGGCGCTTCTGCCCAGTCGGGCGTCGCTGATTTCCTGAATTTCCTTGCTTATCTGAGTATTAGCCTGGGGGTTCTGAATTTGTTGCCCATTCCTGTACTGGATGGGGGGCATTTGTTGTTTTATCTGATCGAGTGGGCGCGTGGTCGTCCCTTGTCGGATCGGGTGCAAGGTTGGGGGATACAGATCGGTATCAGTTTGGTGGTCGGGGTGATGTTACTTGCTCTGGTTAATGATCTGGGCCGACTGTAACGCTTCGCTGAATTGCGAATCTGCCGCATTTTGCGGCAGTTTTTATTGCCAGTTGGAATAAGAAAGGACTTCATGAAACGTCTGCTGCTAACTGCGGTTCTCACCGTATTGATGATCGCCGAAGTTCACGCCGAGTCCTTCACTATCTCTGATATTCGCGTCAATGGCCTACAGCGGGTCTCCGCGGGTAGCGTCTTTGGTGCCTTGCCGTTGAACGTCGGCGAACAGGCGGACGATCGTCGCCTGGTGGAATCCACTCGTGCGTTGTTCAAAACCGGGTTCTTTCAAGATATCCAACTGGGTCGCGATGGCAACGTCCTCGTCATCACTGTAGTCGAGCGTCCGTCGGTCGCCAGTATCGAGATCGAAGGCAACAAGGCGATCTCCACTGAAGACCTGATGAAGGGCCTCAAACAATCCGGTCTGGCCGAAGGCGAGATCTTCCAGCGCGCCACCCTTGAAGGTGTGCGTAACGAGCTGCAGCGTCAATACGTCGCTCAGGGCCGCTACTCCGCTACCGTCGATACCGAGGTGGTGCCACAGCCGCGTAACCGCGTGGGCCTGAAGGTCAACATCAACGAAGGCACCGTTGCAGCTATCCAGCACATCAACGTGGTGGGTAACACTGTTTTCCCTGATGAAGACCTCATCGACCTGTTCGAACTCAAGACCAGCAACTGGTTGTCGTTCTTCAAGAACGATGACAAGTACGCTCGTGAAAAACTCTCCGGTGACCTGGAGCGTCTGCGCTCCTACTATCTGGATCGCGGCTATATCAATATGGATATCGCTTCGACCCAGGTGTCCATCACCCCGGACAAGAAACACGTTTACATCACCGTCAACGTCAACGAAGGCGAGAAGTACACCGTTCGTGACGTCAAGCTCAGCGGTGACCTGAAAGTCCCTGAAGACCAGATCAAGTCCCTGCTGCTGGTTCAGAAAGGCCAGGTGTTCTCGCGCAAGCTGATGACCACCACGTCCGAACTGATCACCCGTCGCTTGGGTAACGAGGGTTATACCTTCGCTAACGTCAACGGCGTGCCTCAGCCTCACGATGACGATCACACGGTCGACATCACGTTCGCTGTTGATCCGGGCAAGCGTGCTTACGTGAACCGCATCAACTTCCGTGGCAACACCAAGTCCGAAGACGAAGTGTTGCGCCGTGAAATGCGTCAGATGGAAGGCGGTTGGGCTTCGACTTACCTGATCGATCAATCCAAGACACGTCTGGAACGTCTGGGCTTCTTCAAGGAAGTCAACGTCGAGACGCCGGCCGTGCCGGGTGTCGATGACCAGGTTGATGTGAACTACAGCGTTGAAGAGCAGGCGTCCGGCTCGATTACCGCCAGCGTCGGTTTCGCCCAGAGTGCCGGTCTGATCCTTGGTGGTTCGATTACCCAGAACAACTTCCTGGGTACCGGTAACAAGGTCAGCGTCGGTTTGACCCGCAGTGAATACCAGAGCCGCTATAACTTCGGTTATGTCGACCCGTACTGGACTGCTGACGGTGTGAGCCTGGGTTACAACGCTTTCTATCGCACCACCGACTATGACGACCTCGACGTCGACGTGGCCAGCTATGCCGTAGACAGCCTGGGTGCGGGCGTGAGCGTCGGCTACCCGATCAGTGAGACTTCGCGCCTGACCTTCGGCCTGACCGCGCAACAGGACAAGATCAAGACTGGCCGATACACCGTTGATGAGATTTTCGACTTCGTTAATCAGGAAGGCGACAATTACCTGAACTTCAAGGCCTCGGCCGGTTGGTCCGAGTCCACGCTGAACAAAGGTGTATTGGCGACCCGTGGTCGTTCCCAGAGCCTGACTCTGGAAGCCACCACCCCTGGCAGCGACTTGTCGTTCTTCAAACTTGATTACCGTGGCCAGTTGTTCCAGCCATTGACTGAAAACTACACCATGCGCCTGCACACTGAACTGGGTTACGGCGATGGTTACGGTTCGACCGATGGCCTGCCGTTCTATGAAAACTACTATGCTGGTGGTTTCAACTCGGTTCGTGGCTTCAAGGACAGTACCCTTGGTCCTCGCAGTACGCCAAGTACCGGTAAAAACCCGGGCACGTCTCGAGATCCTGACCAGGATCCACTGCCATTCGGTGGTAATGTCCTGATCCAGGGCGGTGTTGAGGTTCTGTTCCCTCTGCCATTCGTCAAGGATCAGCGCTCCCTGCGTACTTCGGTATTCTGGGACGTGGGTAACGTGTTCGACTCGACGTGCAAAGAGACCAGGAACGCTGACGGTTCGAAGTCCAATACGCAGTGCAACGACATTAGCTTGAGCAACATGGCCAGTTCCGTTGGTATCGGCGTCACATGGGTTACCGCTCTCGGTCCTTTGAGCTTCGCACTGGCGATGCCGGTCAAGAAACCGGATGACGCTGAAACTCAAGTGTTCCAATTCTCCCTCGGCCAGACGTTCTAAGCGTCTGACCCAAGATAACGACAATGGATTTTGTAGGAGTGCATCGTGCGTAAGTTGACTCAATTGGTTCTCCTGGCGACCGTACTGGTTGCAGGACCGGCTTTTGCCGATATGAAAATCGCCGTACTGAATTATCAGATGGCACTGCTGGAATCCGACGCGGCGAAAAAATACGCCGTGGATGCCGAGAAGAAGTTTGGCCCGCAACTGACCAAGCTCAAGAGCCTGGAAAGCAGCGCCAAGGGTATCCAGGACCGTCTGATGGCTGGCGGCGACAAAATGCAACAAGGCGAGCGTGAACGTCTTGAGCTCGAATTCAAGCAAAAGGCCCGTGATTTCCAGTTCCAGTCCAAGGAACTGAACGAAGCCAAAGCCGTTGCCGACCGTGAAATGCTGAAACAGCTCAAGCCGAAACTGGACAGCGCTGTGGAAGAAGTCATCAAGAAAGGTGCTTTTGACCTGGTCTTCGAGCGTGGCGCAGTGATTGATGTCAAGCCTCAGTACGACATCACTCGCCAGGTTATCGAGCGCATGAATCAGCTGAAGTAACCCATGACAGCGACTACAAAGCTCGGCCAGTTGGCCGAGTTCCTCGGCGCCACTTTACGTGGCGACCCGAAGAAAGCAATTACTGGGCTAGCCACTTTGCAAGAGGCTGGCCCAGCTCAGTTGAGCTTTCTGGCAAATCCTCAATACCGTAAATACCTGGCTGACAGTCGGGCCGCAGCCGTATTGCTGAAGGCCGCTGACGCAGAAGGTTTTGCCGGTGATGCACTGGTGGTGCCGGATCCGTATCTGGCCTACGCGCGCGTTTCCCACTTGTTCGATCCCAAACCCAAGGCGCCTGCCGGTATTCACCCGACAGCGGTGGTGGCGGCGGATGCAGTGGTCGACCCGGCGGCGAGCATCGGTGCCTTTGCGGTCATCGAAAGTGCGGCGCGTATTGGCGCAGGTGTGACCGTTGGGGCTCAATGCTTCATCGGTGCGCGATGCGAAATCGGCGAGGGCGGCTGGTTGGCCCCGCGCGTCACGCTGTATCACGACGTACGCATTGGCAAACGGGTGGTGATTCAATCCGGTGCTGTGCTCGGCGGTGAAGGCTTCGGTTTTGCCAACGAGAAAGGTGTCTGGCAGAAAATCGCCCAGATCGGCGGCGTTTCGATCGGCGATGACGTGGAAATAGGCGTAAATACCGCTATCGATCGCGGCGCACTGGCCGATACCGTTATCGGCAATGGTGTGAAGCTCGACAACCAGATTCAGATCGCTCACAACGTCCAGGTCGGTGATCACACTGCCATGGCCGCCTGTGTGGGGATCTCCGGCAGCACCAAAATCGGCAAGCATTGCATGCTCGCCGGTGGCGTGGGTCTGGTGGGACATATCGAGATTTGCGACAACGTTTTCCTGACCGGGATGACCATGGTGACCCACTCGATTACCGAGCCGGGTTCCTATTCTTCCGGTACGGCGATGCAACCGGCAGCCGAATGGCGTAAAAGCGCGGCCCGCATCCGTCAGCTCGATGACATCGCGCGACGTCTGCGACAGCTGGAAAAGCGTGTAGGGGACGTGACCCCTGACGGTAATGCTTCATCAGATGGCTGATACCATTTCCATATCAAGTGTGCACAGCCGTTAGACTGCCTCCTTGATTTGCTAGAGGAGTGCGCGTCAGTCGCGCGCTCCCAATCTTTACATAGGCTTCCCCCCGAAATGATGGACATCAACGAGATTCGCGAATACCTGCCTCACCGTTACCCGTTCCTGCTGGTGGACCGGGTCGTGGATCTGGATGTGGAAGGCAAGCGCATTCGCGCCTACAAGAATGTCAGCATCAACGAACCGTTCTTCAATGGTCACTTCCCTGCGCATCCAATCATGCCGGGCGTGTTGATCATTGAAGCGATGGCTCAGGCTGCCGGCATCCTCGGTTTCAAAATGCTCGACGTGAAGCCTGCTGACGGCACGCTTTACTACTTCGTCGGCTCCGACAAGCTGCGTTTTCGTCAGCCCGTCACTCCAGGCGATCAGTTGATCCTCGAAGCGCGCTTCATCAGCTGCAAGCGTCAGATCTGGAAGTTCGAATGCCAGGCTTCGGTCGATGGCAAGCCAGTCTGCTCCGCTGAAATCATCTGCGCGGAACGCAAACTATGAGTTTGATTGACCCTCGCGCAATCATCGATCCGACGGCCATTCTGGCCGACGACGTCGAAGTCGGCCCTTGGTCGATCATCGGCGCAGGTGTGGAAATCGGCGAGGGGACAGTGATCGGGCCGCATGTGATTCTCAAGGGCCCGACCCGAATCGGTAAGCACAACCGCATCTACCAGTTTTCTTCGGTAGGCGAGGACACGCCCGATCTGAAATACAAGGGCGAAGAAACCCGTCTGGTCATCGGTGACCACAACGTCATCCGTGAAGGCGTGACGATTCATCGCGGGACCATTCAGGACCGTTCGGAAACGACCCTGGGCGATCACAACCTGATCATGGCCTATGCCCACATCGGTCACGACAGCGTTATCGGCAACCACTGCATCCTGGTCAACAACACCGCGTTGGCGGGCCATGTGCACGTTGAAGACTGGGCGATCCTGTCCGGTTTTACCCTGGTTCACCAGTATTGCCACATTGGCGCCCACAGCTTTTCCGGCATGGGCACTGCCATTGGCAAGGACGTTCCAGCCTATGTCACGGTATTCGGCAACCCGGCCGAAGCCCGCAGCATGAACTTCGAAGGCCTGCGCCGTCGCGGTTTCAGCGAAGATGCGATCCACGCGCTGCGTCGTGCCTACAAGGTGGTTTACCGCCAGGGCCTGACGGTCGAGCAGGCGCTTGTCGAGCTGGCCGAACCCTCGCTGCAGTTCCCGGAAGTTGCGGTTTTCCGTGACTCCATCCAGTCTTCGACCCGCGGCATCACCCGTTAACCATGGCCAATTTGCGAATTGCGCTGGTGGCGGGAGAGGCTTCCGGTGACATTCTGGGTGCGGGCCTCATGCGCGCACTCAAGGTTCAGCATCCGGCGGTCGAGTTCATCGGTGTCGGCGGTCCACTGATGCAGGCCGAAGGCTTGACGTCGTATTTCCCGATGGAACGCCTTTCTGTCATGGGGCTGGTGGAAGTGCTGGGCCGTTTGCGCGAGCTATTGGCGCGTCGCAAAAAACTGGTTGCGGACCTTATCGCCGAGAAGCCGGACGTGTTCATCGGTATCGATGCCCCGGACTTCAACCTCAATATCGAACTCAAGCTGCGTCAGGCCGGGATCAAGACCGTGCATTACGTCAGCCCGTCGGTCTGGGCCTGGCGACAGAAGCGGGTGCTGAAGATTCGCGAAGGTTGCGACCTGATGCTGACGCTGTTCCCGTTCGAAGCTAAATTTTATGAAGAGAAGGGCGTGCCGGTGCGGTTTGTCGGCCATTCCCTGGCCGATGCGATTCCGCTTGAGGCTGATCGCGCCGCAGCGCGGGCCGAACTTGGCTTGCCGGATGGGCCGCTGGTCGCCCTGATGCCGGGTAGCCGGGGTGGTGAGGTCGGGCGCCTTGGTGCGCTGTTCCTCGACACTGCCCAGCGCGTGCGCGCCATGCGCCCGGGCGTACGGTTCGTCATGCCGTGCGCGAGCCCGCAGCGGCGGGCCCAGCTTGAAGAGCTGCTGGCCGGTCGTGATCTGCCACTGACCTTGCTCGACGGCAAGTCCCATCTGGCCCTGGCTGCTTGCGATGCCGTGTTGATCGCTTCGGGCACGGCTACGCTGGAAGCCTTGTTGTACAAGCGACCGATGGTGGTCGCTTATCGCTTGGCACCGCTGACGTTCTGGATTCTCAAACGGATGGTGAAGAGTCCCTACGTCTCGTTGCCGAATCTGCTGGCCCAGCGCCTGCTGGTGCCGGAGTTGTTGCAGGACGATGCGACGGTTGAGGCCTTGGCCCAGACCCTGTCGCCACTGATCGAAGGTGGCCAGGAGCAGACCCGAGGCTTTGACGAAATCCACCGAACCCTGCGCTTGGACGCCTCCAATCAGGCAGCGGACGCGGTACTGAACCTGATTGGCAGAGCATAATGAGCAAAGCAAGCAAGCAGCTGGGCCTGGATTTTATGCTGGTCGATGAGGTTGTAGATCTGGTAGCGGGTGTCGATGAGGTTGGTCGCGGCCCGCTGTGCGGTGCGGTGGTGACGGCGGCAGTGATCCTCGATCCGAGCCGCCCCATCCTGGGCCTCAACGATTCCAAAAAGCTCACCGAAGCCCGTCGCGAAGCGCTTTACGACGAAATCTGCGAAAAAGCCCTGAGCTGGTATGTCGCTCGGGCTGAAGTAGAAGAAATCGACGAACTGAACATTCTTCACGCCACCATGCTGGCCATGCAGCGTGCCGTCGAGGGGCTGCACATTCAGCCGAAACTGGCGATGATCGATGGCAATCGTTGCCCGAAACTCTCGATGCGAGCCGAAGCGGTGATCCAGGGTGATGGCAAGGTGCCGGCCATTGCCGCGGCATCGATTCTGGCCAAGGTCAGCCGTGATCGAGAAATGGCGGCATTCGAACTGATTTATCCGGGTTACGGGATCGGAGGCCATAAAGGCTACCCGACACCCGTTCATCTGGAAGCGCTGGCCCGCTTGGGGCCGACCCCAATCCATCGCCGCTCGTTCGCCCCGGTACGCTTGGCGTATGAAGCGCGGGAAAACCTGATCGGGAGTTAGTCGCAGGCTGATGTTTTACTCAAGGCCCGGTACAATCCGGGCCTTGTTGTCTTCACGTTTCTAGTTTCTAGACAGGATCACTATGCCGGCTTCATTCGTTCATCTACGCCTGCACACTGAATATTCCCTGGTCGACGGTCTGGTGCGGATCAAGCCGCTGGTCAAGACCCTGGTCGGCATGAACATGCCTGCCGTGGCGGTCACCGACCAGAACAACATGTGTTCCCTGGTCAAATTCTATAAAGCGGCGATGGGTGCGGGGATCAAGCCGATCTGCGGCGCCGACCTGTGGCTGTCGAACAAGGATCCGGACAACCCCTTGAGCCGGATCAGCCTGCTGGCGATGAACGCCGTGGGTTATCGCAACCTCACCGAGCTGATCTCCCGTGGCTTCATCGACGGCCAGCGCAATGGCTCGGTGATCATCGAGCGCGAGTGGGTGGCTGAAGCCAGCGAAGGCTTGATCATGCTGTCGGCGGCGAAAGAGGGCGAGATCGGTCTGGCCATGCTCAGCGGCAACCCGGACGAAGCCGAAACCCTGGCTCGCGAGTGGATGGCGGTGTTCCCGGATCGCTTCTATCTGGAAGTCCAGCGCACCAGCCGCCCCAATGACGAAGAACAACTGCACGGCGCCGTGGCGCTGGCGGCGAAGATCGGCGCGCCGCTGGTGGCGACCAACGATGTGCGTTTCATCAAGCAGGAAGACTTCGAAGCCCACGAAACCCGCGTATGCATCGGTGAGGGCCGGGCCCTCGACGATCCGCGGCGGTCGAAGAATTACAGCGATCAGCAATACCTCAAAAGTGCCGAGGAAATGGCCGAGCTGTTCAGCGACTTGCCCGAGGCGCTGGAAAACACGGTTGAGATCGCGAAACGCTGCAACATCGAGGTGAAACTGGGCAAACACTTCCTGCCCAACTTCCCGATTCCCGATGGCATGACCATCGACGAGTATTTCCGCAAGGTTTCCTTCGATGGTCTCGAAGAGCGCCTCAGCGTTCTGCTGCCCAAGGACACCACCGAAGACTACGAAGCCAAGCGTCAGGTCTATGTCGACCGGTTGAATTTCGAGCTGGATATCATCATCCAGATGGGCTTCCCCGGTTACTTTCTGATCGTGATGGACTTTATCCAGTGGGCCAAGAGCAACGGCGTGCCGGTAGGTCCGGGTCGTGGGTCGGGTGCCGGGTCGCTGGTGGCCTATGTGCAGAAAATCACCGACCTCGACCCGCTGGAATATGACCTGCTGTTCGAACGTTTCCTTAACCCGGAACGGGTATCCATGCCCGACTTCGACGTCGACTTCTGCATGGACGGCCGTGACCGGGTGATCGATTACGTGGCCGAGAAATACGGCCGTAACGCGGTGAGCCAGATCATCACCTTCGGTTCCATGGCTGCGAAAGCGGTGGTCCGTGACGTGGCGCGGGTGCAGGGCAAGTCCTACGGTTTGGCGGATCGTCTGTCGAAGATGATTCCGTTCGAAGTCGGCATGACCCTGGAAAAAGCCTACGAGCAGGAAGAAATCCTGCGCGACTTCATCAAGGTCGATGAAGAGGCTGCGGAAATCTGGGAGATGGCGCGCAAGCTCGAAGGCGTTGTGCGTAACGTCGGCAAGCACGCCGGTGGTGTGGTAATCGCGCCGACCAAGCTGACCGACTTCTCGCCGATTTATTGCGACGAAGCGGGCGATGGCCTGGTAACCCAGTTCGACAAGGACGACGTCGAGGCGGCCGGTCTGGTGAAGTTCGACTTCCTGGGGCTGCGGACCCTGACGGTCATCGACTGGGCGCTGAAAACCATCAACCGCGATCGCGCCAAGGTCAACGAGCCACCGTTGGACATCGCGTTCATTCCGCTGGACGACAAACCGACCTACACGCTGCTGCAAAAAGCTGAAACCACCGCGGTGTTCCAGCTTGAGTCGCGCGGCATGAAAGAGCTGATCAAAAAGCTCAAGCCCGACTGCCTGGAAGACTTGATCGCACTGGTGGCCCTGTTCCGTCCGGGCCCGTTGCAATCGGGCATGGTGGATGACTTCATCAACCGTAAGCACGGTCGCGCGGAGCTCGCGTACCCGCACTCGGATTACCAGTACGAAGGCCTCAAGCCAGTCCTGGCGCCGACTTACGGCATCATCCTGTATCAGGAACAGGTGATGCAGATTGCCCAGGTCATGGCCGGTTACACCCTTGGCGGTGCAGACATGCTGCGTCGAGCCATGGGTAAGAAAAAACCCGAGGAAATGGCCAAGCAACGTGGCGGTTTCATTGAAGGTTGCGCCACCAACAATATCGACGCCGACCTGGCCGGTAACATCTTCGACCTGGTAGAAAAATTCGCCGGTTACGGCTTCAACAAATCCCACTCCGCCGCGTATGGCCTGGTGTCGTACCAGACCGCCTGGCTAAAAGCCCACTACCCGGCGCCGTTCATGGCCGCGGTGCTGTCGGCGGATATGCACAACACCGACAAGGTCGTGACCTTGATCGAAGAAATTCGCACCATGAAGCTGCGTCTCGACGCGCCGGATGTGAATACTTCGGAGTTCAAGTTCACGGTGAATGACGAAGGCCGCATTATTTATGGCCTCGGCGCAATCAAGGGTGTGGGCGAAGGGCCGGTGGAAGCGATCACCGAGGCGCGTCAGGACGGGCCGTTCAAGGATCTGTTCGATTTCTGCGCCCGTGTCGATCTCAAGCGGATCAACAAGCGCACCCTGGACGGTTTGATCCGCAGCGGCGCGCTGGATCGTCTGGGCCCGTATTTCCATGACGAACCCAAAGCCTATCAAGCCAGCATCGACCAGAACCGCGCGGTCTTGTTGAACGCGATGGAAGGGGCGATCAAGGCTGCCGAACAAACCGCGCGCACCCACGACAGTGGTCACGCCGACCTGTTTGGCGGGCTGTTCGTCGAGGAAGATGCCGACGTCTACGCCAATCATCGCAAGGCCAAGGAACTGACCCTCAAGGAACGCCTGAAAGGGGAGAAAGACACCCTGGGCCTGTACCTGACCGGTCACCCGATCGACGAATACGAAGGCGAGATCCGTCGCTTCGCCCGTCAGCGCATCATCGATCTGAAGCCGGCTCGCGATACCCAGACAGTCGCAGGCATGATCATCGCCCTGAGAGTGATGAAGAATAAAAAGGGCGACAAGATGGGTTTCATTACCCTCGACGACCGCTCCGGCCGGATCGAAGCCTCGCTGTTCGCCGACGCCTTCCACTCCGCGCAGTCGCTGTTGCAGACCGACGCGATGGTGGTGGTCGAAGGCGAAGTCAGCAATGATGACTTCTCTGGCGGCCTGCGGCTGCGGGTCAAGCGCGTGATGAGCATGGAAGATGCGCGCACCAACCTGGCCGAAAGCCTGCGCCTGAAATTGCACACCCAGGATTTGAAAGGCGATCAGCTACGCTGGCTGGGTGAGCTGTTCAAGCGCCACCGCGGCGCGTGCCCGATCACCATGGAGTACACCAGTCCCGATGCGAAGGCCTTGTTGCAGTTCGGCGAGACCTGGCGGATCGACCCGGCGGATGCCTTGATTCAAGCCCTGCGTGACCAGTTCGGGCGAGACAACGTCTTCCTCCAATACCGTTGACGGTCAGGTGCCATTCCTTGCCATTGGAACGCGCCTGATCCCGACCCAAATTTTTAATCTCGACCTGAACGCGCCTGTCCCTTAAGGTAGGGCGCGAATAGACAACCGGCCGGCCCAAGCTCTCTTGGAAGGTCGACCCAAGACGGACGCCTATGAACCCGAATTTTCTAGATTTCGAACAGCCGATCGCCGACCTGCAAGCCAAGATCGAAGAGTTGCGCTTGGTCGGTAATGACAATTCGCTGAATATCGGCGATGAGATCTCCCGCCTGCAGGACAAGAGCAGCACGCTGACCGAAGACATCTTCGGCAAGCTGACCAGCTGGCAGATCGCACGTCTGGCGCGTCACCCGAAACGTCCGTATACCCTGGACTACATCGAACACATCTTCACCGAGTTCGACGAACTGCACGGCGACCGTCACTTCTCCGACGACGCTGCCATCGTAGGTGGTGTTGCCCGTCTGGATGATCAGCCGGTGATGATCATCGGTCACCAGAAAGGCCGCGAAGTGCGCGAGAAGGTTCGTCGCAACTTCGGCATGCCGCGTCCGGAGGGCTACCGCAAGGCGTGCCGTCTGATGGAAATGGCCGAACGCTTCAAAATGCCGATCCTGACCTTCATCGACACTCCGGGTGCTTACCCCGGTATCGACGCCGAAGAGCGCAACCAGAGCGAAGCGATTGCCTGGAACCTGCGCGTCATGGCTCGTCTGAAAACCCCAATCATTGCCACCGTGATCGGTGAAGGTGGTTCCGGTGGTGCATTGGCGATCGGCGTCTGCGATCAGCTGAACATGCTGCAGTACTCGACCTATGCGGTGATTTCGCCGGAAGGTTGCGCCTCGATTCTGTGGAAAACTTCCGAGAAAGCCCCGGATGCAGCTGAAGCCATGGGCATCACTGCCGAGCGTCTGAAGGGCCTGGGCATTGTCGATAAAGTGATCGGCGAGCCATTGGGCGGCGCTCATCGTGATCCGGCCGCTGCGGCTGCCTCGATCCGCGCCGAGCTGAGCTCGCAACTGGCGATGTTGAAGAAGTTCGATAACAAGGCGCTGTTGGCCCGTCGTTACGAGCGTCTGATGAGCTACGGTCTCTGATCTGACCTCGGCTTTAATAATGTGGGAGCGGGCTTGCTCGCGAAAGCGGTATAACAGTCGACTGATGTGTTGAATGTTGAACCGCTTTCGCGAGCAAGCCCGCTCCCACATTTGATTTGTGCGAAGTGATCGATATGAGTCAGCCCACGATTGATTTGCCTGCCAGACTCTTGCTGAATCTTGCACCGCGGCGCAACGCCACAACCTGGCGCATCGCCTTCTCCGGTGGTCTCGACTCCACAGTCCTGCTGCACTTACTCGCCCATCTCGCAAAAACCCAATCCCTGCCGACGCTTACCGCCATCCATGTCCACCACGGCCTCCAGGCTGCGGCTGATGCGTGGCCGGAACATTGTCAGTCGGTCTGTGATGCGCTGGGAGTGCCGCTAGAGGTCGTGCGCGTTCAAGTTGAATCGGGCGCCAGCCTTGAGCGTGCGGCGCGGGATGCGCGTTATGGCGCCTTCATCGCGGCGACTCACGTCGGTGACGTGCTGCTCACGGGCCAACACCGCGACGATCAGGCGGAAACCCTGTTGTTTCGGCTGATGCGTGGGGCAGGGGTGAGAGGGTTGTCGGGAATGCCGAGCGAGCGTCCTTTGGGTCGGGGGCATCTGTTGCGGCCGTTGCTCGACGTCACTCGCGCCGAGCTTGAGGCCTACGCGACTGAATATCAGTTGGGCTGGATCGAGGATCCGTCGAACCAGGACCGCCAGTTCTCGCGCAATTATCTGCGTCATCAAGTGTTCCCGGTGTTGACTGCGCGCTGGCCGCAAGCGGTGGCGACCATGGCACGCAGCGCTGCGCATCTGAGCGAAGCGCAAGAACTGCTCGACGAATTGGCGCAAATCGATCTGGCCCATGCCACCACGGTCAGCGATTTCGATTGGCTGGGTTTGCCGTCGCTGGCGCTGGCACCACTGGAAAAACTATCTGATGCGCGTCAGCGCAATGCGCTAAGTCATTGGCTCAAACCGCTGACGACTTTGCCGGACAGTGACCATTGGTCGGGTTGGGAAAATTTGCGTGATGCGACTGGCGATGCGCGTCCGGCCTGGCGGCTGGCGGCGGGTGAATTGCATCGCGCGGGTAGGCGTGTCTGGTGGTTGTCGGGTGGCTGGCTGCGCACTCCGCCATCCCCGGTGTCTTGGGCTGAGCCCTCGGTATCACTGGCGTTGCCGGATAACGGTGTACTTACGTTCACCGGTCAGATCCCCGTTGGGCCGCTGCAGATTCGCTATCGTGAGGGTGGCGAGGTGATGAACCTGCCCGATCGCGGCCACCGTGACTTGAAGCGTTTACTCAATGAAAGCGGTGTGCCGGGCTTCGCCCGTGGCAGATTGCCGCTGGTCTACAGAGGCCAGCAATTGCTGGCGGTGGCGAACCTGCGGGGGCTAAATGGCGGTGAGCAAGATGGCTGGTATTTGCATTGGCAGCCGCAGATCGAAGATCAAGGTTTGAGCTGAAAGGGGCTTTCCGGTAGACTACGCTCCCTTCTTGATACAACTTCTGTGGATTCGCCTGAATCGCAGGAGTTGCCGATTACCAAGCAGTCTTTGCTGGGCGATTCCAAAAAATGTGTAGCGAGCAACCTACCGGTGTTTCACCTGCCGGTCTGTCCCAACGCGGCGGTTTTTTTGAAAGATGCACTGTGATTAATGCAGGTGATCGGGGGCTTCGGCCTTCCTTCGCTTTCCCCGGCGGCTCGGACCGCTTTAACGCAGACTTCTAGGGTTTTTCATGACGCGCTACATATTCGTCACGGGCGGTGTTGTTTCTTCATTGGGGAAAGGCATTGCCTCGGCTTCATTGGCGGCCATCCTGGAGGCGCGGGGACTTAAGGTCACCATGCTGAAGCTGGACCCGTACATCAACGTTGACCCGGGCACCATGAGCCCGTTCCAGCACGGTGAAGTGTTCGTCACCCACGACGGCGCCGAGACCGACCTGGACCTGGGCCACTATGAGCGGTTCATCCGCACGACCATGACCCAGAACAACAACTTCACCACCGGCCGTGTCTACGAACACGTCCTGCGCAAAGAGCGCCGTGGTGATTACCTGGGCGCAACCATTCAGGTGATCCCGCACATCACCGACGAAATCAAGCGCCGGATCATCAAGGGCGCCGGCGATGCCGACGTGGCCATGGTCGAGATCGGTGGCACCGTGGGTGACATCGAGTCGCAACCGTTCCTCGAAGCGATCCGTCAATTGCGTTTCGAAGTCGGCGCCAAGCGCGCGATGCTGATGCACCTGACGCTGGTGCCGTACATCGCCACTGCCGGCGAAACCAAAACCAAGCCGACTCAGCACTCGGTCAAGGAACTGCGTTCCATTGGCCTGCAGCCAGACGTGCTGGTGTGCCGCTCCGATCACCCGATCGACATCTCTTCGCGTCGCAAGATCGCGCAGTTCACCAACGTTGAAGAACGTGCGGTGATCGCGCTGGAAGACGCCGACACCATCTACAAGATCCCGGGCATTCTGCACTCCCAGGGCCTGGATGATTTCGTTGTCGAGCGTTTCGGCCTGCAATGCGACAGCGCCGATCTGTCCGAGTGGGAAGCGGTGGTAGATGCCAAGCTGAACCCGGAGCACGAAGTCACCATCGCGATGGTCGGCAAGTACATGGAACTGCTGGACGCCTACAAGTCGCTGATCGAAGCGATGAGTCACGCCGGCATCAGCAACCGCACCAAGGTCAACCTGCGCTACATCGATTCCGAAGACATCGAGAACCAGGGCACCGCGCTGCTGGAAGGCGTCGACGCGATTCTGGTACCGGGCGGCTTTGGTCTGCGTGGCGTTGAAGGCAAGATCACTGCCGTTCAATACGCTCGCGAAAACAAGATTCCGTACCTGGGCATCTGCCTGGGCATGCAAGTGGCCGTTATCGAGTTCGCTCGTAACGTCATGGGCTGGAAAGACGCCAACTCCACCGAGTTCGATCGCACCAGCGGTCACCCGGTCGTGGGTCTGATCACCGAGTGGGAAGATGCCACCGGCGCAGTCGAAACCCGTACCGAAACCTCCGATCTGGGCGGCACCATGCGCCTTGGCGCTCAGGATTGCCTGCTTGAGCCAGGTTCCCTTGTGCATGATTGCTACGCCAAGGACGTGATCGTCGAGCGTCACCGTCATCGCTACGAAGTGAACAACAACCTGCTGCCGCAAATCATCGAGGCCGGTCTGAAAATCTCCGGTCGTTCCGGTGATGGCGCGTTGGTTGAAGTGGTCGAAGCACCGGATCATCCATGGTTCGTCGCTTGCCAGTTCCACCCTGAGTTCACCTCGACACCACGCGACGGTCACCCGTTGTTCAGCGGCTTCGTCAAAGCCGCTTTGGCCCAACACCAGAAGAAGGCGTAAACCCGATGGCACAGAAGATCATCCGCGTAGGCAACATCGAAATTGCCAACGACAAGCCAATGGTGCTGTTCGGTGGCATGAACGTGCTGGAAAGCCGCGACATGGCGATGCAGGTCTGCGAAGAGTACGTAAAGGTCACCGAAAAACTCGGTATCCCTTACGTGTTCAAGGCCAGTTTCGACAAGGCGAACCGTTCTTCTGTGACCTCTTACCGTGGCCCCGGCCTGGAAGAGGGCATGCGGATTTTCCAGGACATCAAGCAAGCCTTTGGCGTGCCGGTCATCACCGACGTCCACGAGCCTGATCAGGCCGCGGTCGTCGCTGAAGTCTGCGACATCATCCAGTTGCCGGCCTTCCTGTCGCGCCAGACCGACCTCGTGGTCGCGATGGCCAAGACCGGCGCAGTGATCAACATCAAGAAAGCCCAGTTCCTCGCGCCTCAGGAAATGAAACACATCCTGAACAAATGCGTAGAAGCCGGTAACGATCAGTTGATCCTCTGCGAGCGTGGTTCGAGCTTCGGCTACAACAACCTGGTCGTCGACATGCTTGGCTTCGGCATCATGAAGCAGTTCGAATACCCGGTGTTCTTCGACGTGACCCACGCGCTGCAAATGCCTGGCGGTCGCTCCGATTCAGCCGGCGGTCGTCGTGCCCAGGTCACCGACCTGGCCAAGGCCGGCATGAGCCAGTCGCTGGCCGGTCTGTTCCTCGAAGCGCACCCGGACCCGGATAACGCCAAATGCGACGGCCCTTGCGCCTTGCGCCTGGATAAACTGGAACCGTTCCTGGCCCAGCTCAAGGCACTGGACGAATTGGTTAAAAGTTTTCCGACAGTAGAAACCGCGTAAACCCCGATTCTCCGGTAAAGTACTGCACGGTTTAACGCTCAGGCCCTCGGGCTTGAGCCTTATCGTCCGCAAGCCTGCCCCTTGTCTGTCACTTGCCGACGATAAAGATTTCCTTCAGCTGCGTCGTTTTCGTCAACTTTGGAGTGTTCACAACAATGGCAAAAATCGTCGACATCAAAGGTCGTGAAGTTCTCGACTCCCGTGGCAACCCCACTGTGGAAGCAGATGTGCTTCTCGATAACGGCATCATCGGCAGCGCTTGCGCGCCATCCGGTGCTTCCACTGGCTCGCGTGAAGCACTCGAGCTGCGTGATGGCGACAAGAGCCGTTACCTGGGCAAAGGCGTTCTGAAAGCCGTCGCCAACATCAACGGTCCGATCCGCGACCTGTTGCTGGGTGCAGACCCAAGCGACCAGAAAGCGCTGGATCACGCAATGATCAAGCTGGATGGCACCGAAAACAAGGCGACCCTGGGCGCCAACGCGATCCTCGCCGTTTCCCTGGCTGCGGCCAAGGCAGCAGCACAGGACCAGGACCTGCCGCTGTACGCTCACATCGCCAACCTGAACGGCACCCCGGGTGTTTACTCGATGCCGGTTCCGATGATGAACATCATCAACGGTGGCGAGCACGCCGATAACAACGTCGACATCCAGGAATTCATGGTTCAGCCAGTCGGCGCCAAGTCTTTCTCGGAAGGTCTGCGCATGGGCACCGAGATTTTCCATCACCTCAAAGCCGTTCTGAAGGCTCGCGGCCTGAGCACTGCCGTCGGTGACGAAGGTGGTTTCGCTCCGAACCTGGCCTCCAACGAAGACGCTTTGAAAGTGATCTCCGAAGCCGTGGCCAACGCTGGTTACAAGCTGGGCACCGACGTGACCCTGGCCCTGGACTGCGCGGCCAGCGAATTCTACGAAGACGGCAAATACAACCTGTCCGGCGAAGGCCAGGTTTTCACCGCTGAAGGTTTCGCCGATTACCTGAAAGGCCTGACCGAGCGTTACCCGATCATCTCCATCGAAGACGGTCTGGACGAGTCCGACTGGGCGGGCTGGAAAATCCTCACCGACAAAATCGGCGAGAAGACTCAGCTGGTGGGCGACGACCTGTTCGTAACCAACACCAAGATCCTGAAAGAAGGCATCGATAAAAAGATCGCCAACTCGATCCTGATCAAGTTCAACCAGATCGGCACCCTGACCGAAACCCTGGAAGCGATCCAGATGGCCAAGGCCGCTGGTTACACCGCCGTAATCTCGCACCGCTCCGGCGAAACCGAAGATTCGACCATTGCCGACCTGGCTGTGGGCACCTCGGCTGGCCAGATCAAGACCGGTTCGCTGTGCCGTTCCGACCGCGTTTCCAAGTACAACCAACTGCTGCGTATCGAAGAGCAGTTGAATGGCAAAGCCAAGTACAACGGCCGTAGCGAATTCCGCGGCTGAGTAGCAAAGAGTAAAAAAGACACCGGATTGTGTCGAAAAATCGCGACAGCGATGAATTTGCCACTAATCTGATGCCTTATTAGCACAAGCCTGGTTCTTCCAGGCTTCGTGCTATCAGAAGCTTCAAAGTTATGGCATGGCTGTCTTTTTTCACTGGATACCTGATATTCGATGCGCAGTCCCAATTGGTTGTTTCTCGTCTTGCTCTTGCTGCTGGCTGGCCTGCAGTACCGCCTGTGGGTGGGTAATGGCAGTCTGGCGCAAGTGGCCGAGCTGAAGCAGCAGATTGCGGATCAACACGCCGAGAACGAGTCTTTGCTGGAGCGCAATCGGGTGATGGACGCCGAAGTCAGCGAGTTGAAAAAGGGCATGGAGACCGTTGAAGAGCGGGCTCGCCACGAGTTGGGCATGGTCAAGGACGGTGAAACCCTTTACCAGTTGGCCCAATGATTAATTCGTTACCGGCCTTCTGGGCCGTGATTCCTGCCGCGGGCGTCGGTGCCCGTATGGCCGCGGACCGTCCCAAGCAATACTTGCAGTTGGGCGGGCGCACTATTCTCGAACACAGCCTCGGCTGTTTCCTCGATCATCCTGCCCTGAAGGGGTTGGTGGTCAGTCTTGCTATCGATGATCCTTACTGGCCGAACCTGGCGTGTGCTGCCGACCCGCGTATTCAGCGGGTTGAAGGCGGCGCCGAGCGTTCCGGGTCGGTACTCAATGCGTTGTTGCATCTGCACGCCCAAGGTGCTGATGATGAGGATTGGGTGTTGGTTCACGACGCCGCGCGACCGAATCTGGCGCGTGATGATCTTGATAAATTGCTCAGTGAGCTGGCTGACGATCCGGTGGGCGGTCTATTGGCGGTGCCTGCGCGCGATACCCTCAAGCGGGTCGACAAGCATGGACGCGTGCTGGAAACGGTGGATCGCAGCGTGATCTGGCAGGCTTATACGCCCCAGATGTTTCGCCTTGGCGCGTTGCATCGGGCATTGGCGGACAGTCTGGTGGCCGATGTTGTCATCACCGATGAAGCTTCGGCCATGGAATGGGCGGGTTTGGCGCCGCGCCTGATTGAAGGGCGATCCGATAACATCAAAGTCACTCGTCCCGAAGACCTTGAGTGGTTGCGCCAGCGTTGGGCTAACCGCCGCTGAACGATCGCAGCCTGCGGCAGCTCCTACGGGTGTACACATAACCTTGTAGGAGCTGGCGCAGGCTGCGATCTTTTGATCTTAAGTTCGATACTCCGGCCGTTTGGCCAACCCCTCCTTCAAGTAATCCACCAACTTGCGCACTTTCGGCGACAGATGCCGTTGCTGTGGGTAAAGCGCCCAAACCGCTGTGTTCGGCGGCTGATGGGCTTCCAGCAGCGAAATCAATTCGCCGTTTTTCAGGTATTCCAGCACGTAGTAATCCGGCAACTGACATAACCCAACCCCTTGTAGCGCGGCATCCAGCACCGCCTGCCCACTGTTGCAGCGCCAGTTTCCCTGTACTCGCTGGGAAAATTCCCGCCCGTTCTGTTCCAGTTGCCAGATGTCCGAGCTACCAATGAGGCAGTTATGGCGACTCAATTCCGACAAGCTGTGTGGGCGACCATACCGTTCCAGGTAGGACGGTGAGGCGCACAGGTACATGCGCCGTGGTGCCAGGCGCGTCGCGACCAATCTGGAATCCTGCAAGCGGCCGAGGCGGATGGCCAGGTCCAGCCCTTCATGCACCAGATCGAGCGGGCGGTTGCTCAGCTCGATGTCGACGCGCAGTTGTGGATACAGCCCCATGAAGCGAGTCACCAGCGGCACGATGAATCGTTCGCCGTAGGCCACGGCACAGGTCATGCGCAGCATGCCCTTGGGTTCGCTGGTCAGGTCGCCGACAGCGCGCAAGGCTTCTTCGCGACCGTCCTGCAAACGCTGGCAATGTTGCAAAAAGGTTTGCCCCGCCTCGGTCAAGGTGACCCGGCGGGTGCTGCGATAGAGCAAACGGGTTTGCAGGCGCTCTTCCAGCCGTACGATTTGGCGACTGATATGAGAAGAAGACACCCCAAGGCGTTCGGCCGCGGCAGTGAATTGGCTGCACTCGGCCACGGCAACGAACTCATCGATGCCTTCCCAGCGGTTTTCGGACATCAGGATTATCCCTGTATGGCAATAATGTTTTGCTTTTGTCCAGATTATTCATCGTAAGCCGCTGTATTACACTCCTTGTCTTGTTTTTATTCACTGGAGAGTCAGCATGATCAAGTCGCGCGCCGCCGTTGCCTTCGAGGCCAAGAAACCCCTCGAGATCGTTGAAGTCGATGTCGCCATGCCCAAGGCTGGGGAAGTTCTGCTGCGCGTCGTCGCCTCCGGTGTTTGCCATACCGATGCCTACACCCTCTCGGGCGCTGACCCGGAAGGTATCTTCCCGTCGATCCTGGGTCATGAAGGTGGCGCGGTGGTCGAAGCGATTGGCGAGGGCGTGACTTCGGTCGCAGTCGGCGACCATGTGATCCCGCTGTACACCCCGGAATGCGGCAAGTGCAAATTCTGCCTGTCGGGCAAAACCAACCTCTGCCAGGCAATTCGTGCGACTCAGGGTAAAGGCCTGATGCCGGATGGGACTTCGCGTTTTTCCTACAAGGGCGAAACGATTTTCCACTACATGGGCACCTCGACCTTCTCCGAGTACACCGTGCTGCCGGAAATCTCCGTCGCCAAAATTCCTAAAGAAGCACCCTTGGAAAAAGTCTGCCTGCTGGGTTGTGGCGTCACCACTGGCATTGGTGCGGTAATCAACACCGCCAAGGTCAAACCGGGTGACACCGTCGCCATTTTCGGTCTGGGCGGCATCGGTCTGTCGGCGGTGATTGGCGCGGTCAAAGCCAAGGCCGGGCGGATCATCGCCATCGACATCAACCCGGCCAAGTTCGAGATCGCCAGGCAATTGGGCGCTACCGATTGTGTAAACCCGAAAGACTTCGATCGTCCGATTCAGGAAGTGATCGTTGACATGACCGATGGCGGCGTCGACTTTTCCTTCGAATGCATCGGAAACGTCCAGTTGATGCGTGCTGCACTTGAGTGCTGCCACAAAGGTTGGGGTGAGTCGGTGATCATCGGCGTGGCCGGTGCCGGTCAGGAAATCTCTACCCGTCCATTCCAACTGGTGACCGGTCGAGTCTGGCGCGGTTCGGCATTCGGTGGTGTGCGTGGGCGTACCGAGTTGCCGAGCTATGTCGAAATGGCCCAGACCGGCGAGATCCCGCTGGATACCTTCATCACCCACACCATGGGCCTGGAAGATATCAACAAGGCGTTTGACCTGATGCATGAAGGCAAAAGCATCCGTACCGTCATCCATTTCTGAGGTCGGTCATGAGCCTGGAAAATATCTCCTGTCAGAAAAGCTTCGGCGGCTGGCACAAGCGCTATCGGCACCGCTCCGACGTGCTCGGTTGTGACATGGTGTTTGCCGTGTACCTGCCGCCGCAAGCGGAGCAGGGCGGTAAACTGCCGGTGCTGTACTGGCTGTCCGGCTTGACCTGCACCGACGAGAACTTCATGCAAAAGGCCGGCGCCATGCGCATGGCCGCCGAGCTGGGGCTGATCATCGTCGCGCCGGACACCAGCCCGCGCGGTCCTGATGTTCCGGGTGATCCGGATGGCGCCTGGGACTTCGGTCTCGGTGCCGGGTTTTATCTGAATGCCACGCAGGAACCGTGGTCCCGCCACTATCGGATGCATGACTATGTCGTGCAGGAATTGCCGGCATTGGTCGAAGCGCATTTCCCGACATCGGACAAGCGTGGCATCAGCGGTCACTCCATGGGCGGCCACGGCGCGTTGGTCTGTGCGTTGCGCAATCCGGGGCGCTATCTGTCGGTGTCGGCGTTCTCGCCGATCAACAATCCGATGGATTGCCCTTGGGGCCAAAAAGCCTTTTCCCGTTACTTGGGAGAGGATCGTTCGAAGTGGCGCGAATGGGATGCCTGTGCATTGATTGCCGAGGCTGACGAGAAGCTGCCGCTGCTGGTCGATCAGGGGGATCGCGATGATTTCCTGGCCACTCAGCTCAAGCCTGAAGCCTTGCAACAGGCCGCCAAACTGGCGGGGCATCCGCTGACGTTGCGTCTGCAGCCGGGCTACGACCACAGTTATTTCTTCATCGCCAGCTTCATTGATGACCACTTGCAGCATCACGGACGCGCTCTAGGCCTCTAATGCAGGTAGAATCACGCCCTGACAACAATCGGGGCGTTTTTTTATGCGTATTGGCCACGGCTATGATGTGCACCGTTTCGCTGAAGGCGATTTCATCACTCTGGGCGGCGTGCGCATTGCACACGGCTTCGGGCTGCTCGCTCACTCCGACGGTGACGTCCTGCTGCACGCCTTGAGCGACGCGTTGCTCGGCGCTGCCGCGCTGGGTGATATCGGCAAGCATTTTCCGGACACCGACCCGCAATTCAAGGGCGCCGACAGCCGTGTGCTGTTGCGTCACGTTGTCGCGCTGATCCACGCCAAGGGCTGGAAAGTCGGCAACGTCGATAACACCATCGTCGCCCAGGCCCCGAAAATGGCCCCGCATATCGAATCGATGCGCGCGCTGATTGCCGCGGATCTTCAAGTTGAGTTGGATCAAGTGAACGTGAAAGCTACCACCACCGAAAAGCTTGGCTTTGTCGGTCGCGAAGAAGGCATTGCCGTGCACTCCGTTGCCTTGTTGCTGCGCGCATGAACGAGGCGCAATTGCTTGGCCCCCGGGCCTATGGTGAATCCCTGGGCAGCGCGGTACTGAAAGCCACGGCTGAAGATTTCCAGGTCGACGAAGTCCTTGATATTCCCCTGAGCGGCGATGGCGAACACCTGTGGATCTGGGTGGAAAAGCGCGGTCTGAATACCGAAGAAGCGGCACGGCGCATCGCCAAGGCGGCGGGTGTGCCGTTGCGCACCGTCAGCTATGCCGGCCTCAAGGACCGTCAGGCGCTGACGCGCCAGTGGTTCAGCGTGCAACTGCCAGGCAAGGCTGATCCTGATCTGTCGGCGGCGGAAAACGACACGTTGAAAATCCTCAAGACCGGTCGGCATAAACGCAAACTGCAACGCGGTGCCCACTCGGCCAACGGCTTCACCTTGCGCTTGACCCAGTTCGCCGGTGACAAGGCGGCGATCGAAGCGCGTCTGCAACTGATCGCCAAGCAAGGTATTCCCAATTATTTCGGTGCCCAGCGTTTCGGCTTTGACGGCGGTAACGTGGTCGATGCTCGTGCCTGGGCGGCGCGCAAGGCCCTGCCGGAGCAGCGCAACGTCCGTTCGCGTTTGCTCTCCACCGCCCGTAGTTTTCTGTTCAATCAAGTGTTGGCGGCGCGCGTCGCCGATGGCACTTGGCAGCGCGCGCAGGTGGGCGATCTGCTGGCGTTCACCGACAGCCGCAGTTTCTTCCCGGCGGGTGAAGCCGAATGCAGCGATCCTCGTCTGGCGATTCTCGACCTGCACCCGACCGGCCCGCAGTGGGGCAAAGGTGACTCGCCGACGTCAGGCGCAGTCCATGAACTGGAGCAGGCAATCGCCGCGCGCGAAGCGGATCTGCGCGATTGGTTGATTAACGCCGGAATGAGCCACGAACGTCGCATCCTGCGGCTGCCCATTGGTGGGTTGACGTGGCATTATCCCTCGCTGGACATTCTACAACTGGAATTCGTCCTGCCGGCCGGATGCTTCGCCACCGTATTGGTGCGTGAACTCGTCGATCTGGTGCCGGTGGGGCAGACGGACAGCCCATGCGTATTCTGATTTCTAACGACGATGGGGTAACCGCACCCGGTCTCGCCGCGCTTTATGCTGCGCTGGCGGATTTCACCGAATGCGTGGTTATCGCCCCGGACCAGGACAAAAGCGGCGCCAGCAGCTCGCTGACGCTCGACCGTCCGTTGCACCCGCAAACCCTGGCCAACGGCTTTATCAGCCTTAACGGCACACCCACCGACTGCGTGCACCTGGGCCTTAACGGCTTGCTGGAGCTTGAGCCGGACATGGTGGTTTCCGGCATCAACCTGGGGGCCAACCTGGGGGATGACGTGCTGTATTCCGGCACTGTGGCGGCGGCCCTCGAAGGGCGCTTCCTTGGGCGTCCTTCGTTTGCCTTTTCGTTCGTCTCACGGCAAGTAGAGAACCTTCCCACAGCCGCTTACTTTGCGCGCAAACTGGTAGAGGCTCACGCGGACCTTGATCTGCCACCGCGCACGGTACTGAACGTGAACATTCCCAACTTGCCGCTGGAGCACATCCGCGGTATCCAGCTGACCCGCCTCGGCCATCGCGCCCGCGCTGCGGCACCGATGAAAGTGGTCGACCCGCGGGGTAAATCCGGTTACTGGATCGCCGCGGCGGGGGACGCTGAAGATGGCGGCCCGGGTACCGATTTCCATGCGGTGATGCAAGGCTATGTTTCAATCACGCCACTGCAACTGGATCGCACCTTTAATGATGCCTTCAGAAGTCTCGATGGCTGGCTGGAGGGTCTGCGTTAATGGCTCGTGAACAAGATCATATTCTGCATCGCGGTATCGGGATGACCTCGCAACGGACCCGTGAGCGTCTGATTCAGCGCCTCTATGAAGAAGGTATTTCCAACGCCAAGGTGCTGGAAGTCATCCGTCGCACCCCGCGTCATCTGTTCGTCGATGAGGCGTTGTCTCATCGAGCCTATGAAGATACGGCGCTGCCGATCGGGCATAACCAGACCATCTCCCAGCCTTATATGGTGGCGCGCATGAGCGAGCTGCTGCTGGAAGCCGGTCCGTTGGACAAGGTGATGGAAATCGGCACCGGTTCGGGTTACCAGACGGCCGTGCTGTCGCAATTGGTCGAGCGGGTTTTTTCCGTGGAGCGAATCAAGGTGCTGCAAGACCGGGCCAAGGAGCGCCTGGTGGAACTGAACCTGCGCAACGTGGTATTTCGCTGGGGCGATGGTTGGGAAGGCTGGCCGGCATTGGCGCCTTACAACGGCATCATCGTCACCGCCGTGGCCACCGATGTGCCTCAGGCACTGCTCGATCAGTTGGCACCGGGTGGGCGACTGGTGATTCCGGTCGGCTCCGGTGAAGTTCAACAATTGATGTTGATCATCCGTGAGGAACAGGGCTTTTCCAGACGTGTTCTGGGGGCGGTGCGCTTTGTCCCATTGCTCAACGGGCCGTTGGCCTGAGGATTTGTTTCAGCGCGCTGAATTCTCTTCGATTGCCCGGGTCTTACAGCGGCATCGATTGGTTAAACGCAATTCATCTTCAGGCAGCAAACGTGTGCGTGAAGCGAATCCGCTTCATTAAAGTTAAAGCCTGTTCGGCCCGTTATACTTGCGACATTTCGTGCCGGAGCACGGCAATCCATATTTTCAGCCACCACAAAGGGAGCGGCGGGTGAGTCTCACAGTCATTGCGCAGCGAATGGGTATAACGAGCTTTCAGCGTCTGGTGACTGGCCTTGTCTTGAGTACCTTGCTGGTCGGATGTTCCAGCACCAAATCAGGTAGTGCGAGCGTCGTCGATCGCAACAACGCGGTCGCCCAGCGTCCGGCCGTGACCACCGGCCAATATGTTGTCCGACCCAAGGACACTTTGTTCTCCATCGCTTTTCGCTACGGTTGGGACTACAAAGCCCTCGCAGCACGGAACAACATTCCTACGCCTTACACGATCCATCCGGGTCAGACAATTCGCTTCGACGGTCGCAGCGGTTCAACGCCGACGGCGGTAGTGAGTTCGTCCAGTTCCTCGCCTTCGTCGTCGAGTAAAACCACCGTAATTCGGCGCCAGGCAAATGGCGCTACAACCACTACAACAGTGCTTGCACCGTCCGTCGCCAACAAGCCGGCACCCGCTCCACTGCCTCCTGCCGGTCCGGCCCCGACGGGCTGGGGGTGGCCTTCTAGTGGCATTCTGATTGGTAAATTCTCTTCAAACGGTAGTTTGAATAAAGGAATTGATATCGCCGGAGATTTGGGACAGCCTGTTTTAGCTGCGTCTGATGGGACGGTGGTATACGCCGGGAGTGGCTTAAGGGGCTACGGCGAATTAGTCATCATCAAACACAGCGATACCTACGTCAGTGCCTACGGACATAACCGCAGGCTGTTGGTTCGGGAGGGGCAGCAGGTCAAAGTCGGACAGACAATTGCCGAAATGGGGTCAACGGGTACAGACCGGGTGAAACTGCATTTTGAGATTCGCCGACAAGGTAAACCTGTAGATCCGCTGCAATTCCTGCCACGTCGTTGATTTGTTAGCCAGCCTGTTCCGTCACGTAGAGGGAACAGGCTCCAGCGTTGCCAGGGATCAAGGCGCCGCTTGAGCTTGAGGTCGAACTCACCAAAGGACTATAACAATGGCTCTCAGTAAAGAAGTGCCGGAGTTTGACATCGACGATGAGGTTCTCCTGATGGAGACCGGCATCGCCACGGATTCGATGTCGAATGATGAAGGGGATGCACCACCTTCCGTTCGTGCCAAATCCAAACACTCCGCTTCGCTTAAGCAACACAAGTACATCGATTACACACGGGCACTCGATGCCACTCAGCTGTACCTCAACGAAATCGGCTTTTCCCCATTGCTCTCCCCCGAGGAAGAAGTTCATTTTGCGCGCTTGTCGCAAAGTGGCGATCCGGCCGGGCGCAAGCGCATGATTGAAAGCAACCTGCGGCTGGTGGTGAAAATCGCCCGTCGTTACGTCAATCGTGGGCTGTCGCTGCTGGACCTGATCGAAGAGGGCAACCTCGGCCTGATCCGGGCAGTAGAAAAGTTCGATCCTGAACGCGGTTTCCGCTTTTCGACCTACGCCACCTGGTGGATTCGTCAGACCATCGAGCGCGCGATCATGAATCAGACCCGGACCATCCGGTTGCCGATCCATGTGGTCAAAGAGCTCAATGTGTACTTGCGGGCTGCACGGGAGCTGACTCAAAAGCTCGATCATGAACCCTCACCCGAAGAAATCGCCAACCTGCTGGAGAAACCGGTAGGCGAGGTCAAGCGCATGCTAGGCCTGAACGAGCGGGTTTCTTCGGTCGACGTCTCGCTGGGTCCGGATTCGGATAAAACCCTGCTGGACACCCTTACCGATGACCGCCCGACCGATCCATGCGAACTGTTGCAGGACGACGACCTGTCACAGAGCATCGATCAGTGGCTCTCGGAGCTGACCGACAAGCAACGCGAGGTGGTCATTCGCCGCTTTGGCTTGCGAGGTCACGAGAGCAGCACGCTTGAAGACGTAGGCCTGGAAATCGGCTTGACCCGGGAGCGGGTCAGGCAAATTCAGGTTGAAGGCCTCAAGCGTCTTCGGGAGATTCTCGAGAAAAACGGCCTGTCGAGTGAGTCGCTGTTCCAATAAGCAATTCGCTCAACCGGTAACGAATAGCCCCGACTGGTTTGGGGCTTTTTGTTGCCCGGAATTTAAGAATTGCGTTGTTCTTTTGCACCACCTCAGGTTTGTAGTCTCGTGTTGTAAGTCTTTGCTTACTCTTTCGTAAGTGTTCGTTATTTTTACACCCTGGCAGTTGTCTATTTAATTTGCGGTATTCGTTTATATTATTGATTTATATGATTATTTTTTTAGATTAACAGCGTGTGACAGGCGATTTCAGCGACAGAGGCCGATTGCTCTTAGTGGGGAATTCTCTAGTATCTGAACTGTGTCGACGGATAGACACGCCCTTCAAGGAAGAGGGGAACGGACATCGCAGGAAGCGATTCATCAGGACGATGAAAAGGAACACAAGGAATAGGGAAAAAATGTGGGCGGGTCATACCGCCCCTTTTTTTGTCTGCAGAAAAGCAAAACATCAAGATCAAAAGATCGCAGCCTTCGGCAGCTCCTACACAAACCACGTACACCCGTGATTTCTGCGATCTTTTGATCTTTGGAAAAGCAAAAAGGCCCACAAGGGGCCTTTTCGAGAACACGGGGTAATCAGCGTTCGAGGTCTTTGATCTTGCCTTTGACGCCATCCCACTCTTCGGCATCGGGCAACGATTCTTTCTTCTCGGTGATGTTGGGCCAGATTTCCGCCAGCTCAACGTTCAGCTGAATGAACTCCTGCATATCTTCCGGAACTTCATCTTCGGAGAAGATGGCCACGGCAGGGCATTCTGGTTCGCACAGTGCGCAGTCGATGCACTCATCCGGGTGAATCACCAGGAAATTCGGGCCTTCGTAAAAGCAGTCCACCGGACAGACTTCTACGCAGTCGGTGTACTTGCACTTGATGCAGTTGTCGGTGACGACGAAGGTCATTTCTAATTTTCTCCTCAGGCGGCGGCAGCGGAGCCCCTTCACGTTGGGGTCGCCAGGTTTGGGAGCGATAGTCTGCAGGTCAGGCTATTGGCCTGCAGCATCCCAAACCGCGCGAGATTCTAACAGCTTGCAGGCAAGTGCGTTAGATCCGTGTCTTTAGTGTATAGAGCATTTCGAGCGCACGACGCGGTGACATGTCGTCCAGATCAAGTTTGGCCAGTTCATCCAGCACCGGATGCGGCAGGCTGGCGAACATGTCGCTCTGCTGCGGCGTGACCGGTTTGCCTTTGGCCGGCTTCGGAACTTCATGAGGCAACGCTGTGGATTCCAGTCGGCTCAGATGCTCGCGAGCCCGCATGATCACTTCGCTCGGCACACCGGCCAACTGCGCAACTGCCAAGCCATAGCTCTGGCTGGCAGGCCCAGGCAGCACGTGGTGCAGGAACACGATGCGTTCGTTGTGTTCGGTGGCATTGAGGTGCACGTTGGCCACCAGAGGCTGGGCTTCCGGCAGCACCGTCAGCTCGAAATAGTGGGTAGCGAACAGGGTGTAGGCCCGCAGGTGCGCGAGACGCTCAGCCGCCGCCCAGGCCAGGGACAGGCCGTCGAAGGTGCTGGTGCCGCGACCGACTTCGTCCATCAGCACCAGGCTGCGTTCGGTGGCGTTGTGCAAAATGTTCGCGGTTTCGCTCATTTCAACCATGAAGGTCGAACGCCCGCCCGCCAAGTCATCGCTGGAACCGATTCGGGTGAAGATTCGGTCGACCAGGGACAATTCGCAACTGGCCGCCGGCACGAAACTGCCGATATGCGCCAGTAGCACGATCAATGCGGTCTGACGCATGTAGGTGGATTTACCGCCCATGTTCGGACCGGTGATCACCAGCATGCGGGTATTGTCGTCAAGGCTCAGGTCGTTGGCCACGAACGGCGTGGTGAGTACTTGCTCGACCACCGGATGACGACCCTGGGTGATCCGCATGCATGGCTCGCTGACAAAGCGCGGGCAGTTCAGGTCCAGATTCAGTGCGCGCTCGGCGAGGTTGCTCAGCACATCCAGCTCGGCCAAGGCAGCGGCCGTGTCTTGCAAGGGCGGCAACTGGGCGATCAGGTCTTCGAGCAACGCTTCGTAGAGCATTTTTTCGCGAGCCAGGGCACGACTCTTGGCGGACAGCGCCTTGTCTTCGAAGGCCTTCAGTTCCGGCGTGATGAAACGCTCGGCACCTTTGAGGGTCTGCCGCCGAATATAGTCCGCCGGTGCCGATTCGGCCTGCTTGCTCGGCAGCTCGATGAAGTATCCGTGAATCCGGTTGTAGCCGACCTTCAGGTGCGACAGGCCGGTGCGGGCCTTTTCACGCGCTTCGAGATCGATCAGGAACTGCCCGGCGTTTTCGCTGAGCGATTGCAGTTCGTCGAGTTCGCTGTCGTAACCGGTTTTCAACACGCCGCCGTCACGGATGACGGCGGGCGGGTTGTCGATAATGGCTTTTTCCAGCAATGCCGCCAGTTCCGGATAGGTGCTGGTGGTCGTCGCCAATTGAATGATGTGCGGGGCTTCAAGCTCGGCCATCGCCACTTGCAACTCTGGCAGTGCACCGAGGGCGTCGCGAAGGCGCGCCAAGTCACGAGGACGGGCATTGCGCAGGCCGATCCGCGCCAAAATCCGCTCGATGTCACCGATTTCCTTGAGCTGCGGTTGCAGTTTTTCGAAGCGGTAACCGTCGAGCAGGCAGGTGATTGAACTCTGACGCGCCAGCAATACGGTCAAATCCCGCAGCGGACGGTTCAACCAGCGAGTCAGCAAGCGGCTGCCCATGGCGGTCTGGCAGCGGTCGACCACCGATTGCAAGGTGTTGTCGCGACCGCCGGCCAGGTTGGTGTCCAGTTCCAGGTTGCGACGGCTCGCGCCGTCCAGCACCACGGTGTCATCCAGGCGTTCATGGCGCAGGCTGCGCAAATGCGGCAGGGCGGTGCGCTGGGTTTCCTTGGCGTAGCTGAGCAGGCAACCGGCGGCGCCGATCGCCAGGGTCAGGTTCTCGCAGCCGAAACCTTTCAGGTCCTGGGTGGAAAACTGCTGGCAAAGACTTTTCAGCGCCGAGTCACGTTCAAAATCCCACGGCGCACGGCGACGAACTCCACGACGTTTTTCCGCCGGCAGGTCTTTCGGCCAGTCGTCCGGGATCATCAGCTCTACCGGGTTGACCCGCTCCAGTTCCGCCAGCAGGTTTTCCCAGCCCTTGATCTCCAGGACGGTGAAGTTGCCGCTGGTGATGTCCAGCACCGCCAGCCCGAACAGACGCTCGTCGCCCAGCACCGCTGCGATCAGGTTGTCCCGGCGCTCATCCAGCAGCGCTTCATCGCTGACAGTGCCAGGGGTGATGATCCGCACCACCTGACGATCCACCGGGCCTTTGCTGGTGGCCGGATCGCCGACCTGCTCACAAATCACCACCGACTCGCCGAGCTTCACCAGTTTCGCCAGGTAACCTTCCGCGGCGTGGTAAGGAATCCCACACATCGGAATCGCCTGACCCGCCGATTGCCCACGAGCCGTCAGGGTGATGTCCAGCAACTTGGCGGCCTTCTTCGCGTCTTCATAGAAGATCTCGTAGAAGTCGCCCATGCGGTAGAACATCAGCTGATCAGGGTGCTGGTTCTTCAGGCGCCAGTACTGCTGCATCATCGGGGTGTGGGAGGACAGATCGGAGAGGGCTTTATTCATCGGAAATTCAGGAAAACTCGTTGAAAGGTGTAGGGCAAAGGAGGGGCATCGGCCCGGCTTTTCCGCGATGGGCGCAAGGTTAACATGGGCAGTCCGACCTACGCAGGCATGAAAGCGCCAAGGCACATTTCTGCTGTCTATGCACGATCTATGCAAATCAGCATTTGTCTTCCGAAAAAAGATCAAGCACTATGCACGTTATGCAAAAACGCAATGTTTCTACCGTCTTAAGAGCACTGCTCGATCAGCACGGGATCTCCCCCACGGAGCTTCACCGTCGCACCGGCGTGCCTCAATCCACTCTCTCGCGGATCCTCAGCGGGAAGATCGTCGATCCTTCGGATAAACATATTTCGAAGATTGCCGAATACTTCGCCGTGAGCACCGATCAGTTGCGTGGCCGTGCGGATGTCGCGCACGCCGCCAGCGCGGGGCGCGATGAGTCGCATTCGGAACTCAAGGACATAAGCCTGTGGGACGACGATACGCCCGTCGATGACGACGAGGTGTCGGTCCCCTTTCTTCGCGAGGTTGAATTGGCTGCTGGATCAGGAAGATTCGTCATCGAAGAGAGCGAGCGCTCTAGCCTGCGCTTCGGCAAGCGCAGCCTGCGCCATAACGGCGTGCAGTTCGATCAGGCCAAATGCGTGACCGTGCGCGGCAACAGCATGTTGCCGGTGCTGCGCGATGGCGCCACGGTCGGGGTGAATGCCGGTAAATGCGGGATTGGTGACATCGTCGACGGTGACCTCTACGCCATCAACCACAACGGCCAGTTGCGGGTGAAACAGCTTTATCGCCTGCCGACAGGGATTCGCTTGCGCAGCTTCAACCGCGATGAGCATCCGGACGAGGACTACAGCTTCCAGGAAATCCAGGAAGAGCAGATCGTCATCCTCGGTCACGTCTTCTGGTGGGGCATGTACGCCCGTTAACCTCACCGCTGTCAGATAAAACCCGCTGCCCGGCGGGTTTTTTTTCGCCTGTCGAAAAACCGCCAACGCCTTTGCTTGCGGGGCTTCCATGCACCTGTGCATTTCTAATGCATAAATAAATGCATTTATGCATTGACTGTATATGCATCCATGCATATTCTTTGTCTCAAGCCGCCCAACAAGGCGGCTCGAAACGAAGCTCTTTAGTTCCATCACAAAGGCAGCGATGAACCGGCCTCAACGGTTCAGAGGGTTGGCAACTGACCCGGGTGTGCAGCGTAAAGCACCACAAACAGTTATCCGGCGGGCAGGGACCGCGGTCGGAAAAACAATTTGAATGGACTCGTACCGCGCCAGTAGCGCCGAAAGGTCAGCTTCCTTTTTTGAACACAGGATTAAAGGAAGGCGAAGGACCGCATTACTGAAAAGCCTGGGCGACCGGGCTTTTTGGAATGCCTACCTCAAGAGACATCGCTTGATCCCAACACACATCACTCATCAATCACCCCCAGGAGGCGTGACATGACAAACGAGCAACAAGCGTTGCTGGACATGCCGATCTGGCTGGTCATCGTTCTCGCCCTGGTGGGCGGGGTGTCCGGCGAAATGTGGCGCGCCGACAAAGAGGGCGCCCGCGGCTGGTCGCTGCTGCGGCGCCTGGCGCTGCGCTCCGGGGCCTGCATGATCTGCGGGGTCTCGGCCATCATGCTGCTGTACGCCGCCGGCGTATCGATCTGGGCTGCTGGTGCCTTTGGCTGCCTGACGGCGATGGCCGGGGCGGACGTGGCTATCGGGCTTTATGAACGCTGGGCCGCCAAGCGCATCGGTATTTGTGAAGTGCCACCGCGCGATACGCCTCAGGATCATTGAGACCCCAACCTGAAGGAGCGTCATCCACAGTGCAAACCGCACTGACCCGCAAGGACGCGGGTTTCCCACGGCCAGTACCGTTCACTCAAACCCGCCGCGACGGGTTTTTTTATTGCCCGGTGAAGATTTATGAAGATCACAGCCCTGATCACGCAGTTGCGTGAGCAATGCCCGACTCTGGCCAATCGCATCGCGGCCGGCATCGACCTCGCCACGTTACAAGCCAACACCCCGCTGCAAACACCTTGCGCTTATGTGGTGCCCCTCGCCGATGTGGCGAGCAAGAGCCTCGCGCAAAACCTGATGCTGCAATCAATCCGCGACCGCTTCGAAGTGACGCTGGTGCTCGATACCGCGGACGCCGCAGCAGCGCTGGATCAATTGCACAACTTGCGTGCCGAGCTGTGGCGCGCACTGGTGGGTTTCAAGCCCGGCAGCGACTACGACGCCATCGAGTACGACGGCGGCGAACTGGTTTCCATCAACAGCAGCCGCGTGCTGTATCGCCTGCGCTTTTTCGCCGAATTCCAGCTCGGGCGCAATCTGCCGGGTCAACCGGCGGAGAGCTGGCACGAGCGTGAACTGGACGGTTTGTCGTCCTTTACCGGGGTCACCGTGCGGGTCGATGCGATCGATCCGGCGGACCCCAATCTGCAACGCCCAGGCCCCGACGGGCGCCTGGAACTGACTTTCTCTGGAGACGTAACCCCATGAGCAAACGCATCACCGTGCTGCCGGCCCCTGGCCGTGTCGTGCCGGACCCGGAAGCGGGCGATCTGTTGCCCCCCGAGGGCCGTGAAGTGCCGGACAACGCCTGGTGGCGTCGACGTCTGGCCGATGGCGATATCACTACCAAAGCCGTGAAAGCGGCGAAACCACAGGGAGCCAAATAATGGCGATCGGATTCAGCAACATCCCCGCGGACATTCGTGTTCCGCTGTTCTACGCCGAAATGGACAACTCGGCCGCCAATAGCGCGTCGTCGGCCATGCGCCGCCTGATCGTTGCTCAGGTCAACGACAACATCGCGCCGGCCGACGTCGGCAAACTGGTGTTGGTGTCCAGCGTGGCGCTGGCAAAAAGCATTGGCGGCCAGGGCTCGATGCTCGCTTCGATGTACGAAACCTGGCGCAAGACCGACCCCATCGGCGAGATCTGGTGCCTGCCGCTGCACAACACTGAAGGCAGCGTTGCCAAAGGTGTGCTGACCCTGACCGGTGCGGCGACTCAGAGCGGTGTGCTCAACCTGTACGTCGGCGGCGTTCGTGTTCAGGCGGCCATCGTCAACGGTGCCACTGCGGCGCAAGCGGCCACAGCCCTGGCGCTGAAAATCAATGCCTCTGCCGATCTGCCGGTTAGCGCGGCAGCGGTCGACGGTGTGGTCACCCTGAGCGCCAAATGGACGGGCGACAGCGGCAACGACATCAGCCTGCAATTCAATCGCCTGGGCAAGAGCAATGGCGAAGAAACCCCGGCTGGCCTGACCTCGGCCATCACCGCCATGACCGGCGGTGCCGGTGTGCCGGATCAAGTGGCCGCCGTGGCGGCGCTGGGCGATGAACCGTTCGAGTTCATCTGCATGCCGTGGTCGGATCTGTCGACCCTCAACACCTGGCAAGCCGTCATGGATGACAGCACCGGACGTTGGTCCTGGGCCAAGCAATTGTTCGGTCACGTCTACAGCGCCAAGCGCGGCACCATCGGTACTCTGGTGGCGGCCGGTCAGGCGCGTAACGATCAGCACATGACCATTCAGGCGCTGGAACCGGGCGTACCGCAACCGTTCTGGGTGCAGGCCGCTGCATTGGCTGCGCGCACTTCGGTATTCATCTCTGCCGACGCCAGCCGTCCGACCCAAAGCGGCAGCCTGCCCGGTCTCGACCCGGCACCGGCGAGCGAGCGTTTCACCCTGACCGAGCGTCAGTCGCTGCTCAACTACGGCATCGCTACCGCGTACTACGAAGGCGGCTACGTGCGCATCCAGCGTTCGATCACCACCTATCAGAAGAACGCCTACGGCCAGGCAGATAACTCCTACCTGGACAGCGAAACCATGCACCAGTCGGCGTTCATCGTGCGTCGTCTGCAAAGCGTGATCACCAGCAAATACGGTCGCCACAAACTGGCCTCTGACGGCACCCGTTTCGGCGCCGGCCAGCCCATCGTCACCCCGAGCACAATTCGCGGTGAGCTGATCGCCCAGTACGCCAAGCTCGAACTGGAAGGCCACGTGGAAAACGCCGAACTGTTCGCCGAGCACTTGATCGTCGAGCGCGACGTGCAGGACCCAAGCCGGGTCAACGTGCTGTTCCCGCCGGATTACATCAACGGCCTGCGCGTGTTCGCGCTGCTCAACCAGTTCCGTTTGCAGTACGACGACGCAGCTTGATTGCTGCGCTTTGACTGTAAGAACTGTGTGAATTCGGCCCACCGCGTGTGGGCTTTTTATTTGAAGGGAGAAACACCATGGGTCAACTGATTGCGGGCACCTGCTACGTCAAAGTGGACGGCGCTCAATTGACCATCAATGGCGGCTGCGAAGCGCCCTTGATGGCCGTTAAACGGGAAACCGTCGTACCAGGCTTCTACAAGGAAACCGACATTGCGCCCTCGTTCAAAGTGACGGCGCTGCACACCGCGGACTTCCCGCTCAAGCAACTGATCGCCGGCACTGACATGACCGTCACCTGCGAATTCAGCAACGGCAAAGTCTACGTACTGGCCGGTGCCTACCTGGTGGAAGAACCGGTATCCAAAGGCGATGACGCCACCATCGAACTGAAATTCGAAGGCATCAAGGGGACCTGGCAATGAGTAACGCCGTGAAGCTTCAAGTGGCGATCGAAGCCCACGGCGAGCCCTTGACCGAACTCAACCTGCGCCGTCCGACGGTGCAGGAAGTTCGAGCGATCAAGGCGCTGCCGTACAAGATCGACAAGAGCGAAGAGGTCAGCCTCGACATGGACGTCGCGGCCAAATACATCGCCGTGTGCGCCGGCATCCCGCCGTCGTCGGTCAACCAGCTGGATCTGGCTGACCTCAACGCGCTGAGTTGGGCTGTCGCGAGTTTTTTCATGAGTGCGGCGTCGGCGCCATCACCGACCTGATCGCAGTCGCCTATGACCTGGCCTGGTTCTGGAAGGTTGACCCCGAACAGATGATGGCCAGGCCACTGGATGTGCTCCGCGAATCGCTGGAGCACGCGCAACGGATCAATGCGATGCAGCAGGTGCAGTGATGGCAGACACAGAAACGAAAGAGAAAACGTCGGTGCTGCTCACGGGCATTGACGAACTGTCACCCAAACTCGGCGCCCTTCGGGCAAAAGTCGAAGGCTTCAGGAAAAACCTGGAGCAGACCGGCCTCGGCAAACTGGATATTAGCGGTCTGTTCAAGGGCGGCAGCGTGATCACGCCGTTCGTGGAGGGCATCCAATCGGCGGCGGCATTCCAGGGCAAGCTGGCCGAGGTCAGCGAGACGGCGAAAACCGTCGACATGCCCGCCGCACCGAAAGCCGCCGCGCAGAATCTCAATGTGTTCAGCGCTTCCATGGAAAAGGTTTCGGCCGCCGTGGATGCCGCGCTGCTGCCGGCGGTCGGCACGCTGGTGGTTGCGCTTGAGCCGATGCTGACCCAGGTCGGCAGCCTGCTCAACGACAACCCGAAACTGGTCGAAGGATTGGCGGCGGGAGCGATTGCATTCTCGGCCATGCAAACCGCCGTGACCGGCGCGACCCAGGTATTCGACCTGATGAGCATGGTGCTCAAGACCAATCCGATCATGCTGATCGCCATGGGCATTGCCGTAGCGGCAGGTTTGATCGTGGCCAACTGGACGCCGATTTCCGCTTTCTTCACTGGGTTATGGGAGGCGGTGAAAAACGCGGCGGCCAATGCCATGGCGTTGTTGCGATCGGTGCTCGACTGGCGACCGCTGGATGCACTGGCGGGGTTGTGGCAACCGGTCAGTGGATTTTTCTCGGCGCTCTGGGACATGGTCAAAGCGGTCACCGCGCCGGTGATCGACTTCTTCAAGGCGCTGTTCTCGTGGACGCCGTACGGCATGATCCTCGATAACTGGGGGCCGTTGACCGGATTGTTTTCGGCGATCTGGGAGTTGCTCAAGGCCTTGAGCGTACCGGTGATGACGTTCCTCAGGGGCCTGTTCGACTTCTCGCCAATGGAGATGATCAACAGTGCCTGGGGCGGTGTCGTCGGTTTCTTCGAACCGATGTGGACCAGGCTGCAAGCGGCAGCGCAGATCACCAGCGACGTCCTGCGTACGTTGTTCGATTTCTTTCCGATGGAGATGATCGCCAGTGCCTGGGGCGGTGTCGTCACCTTCTTCGAACCAATCTGGGCCGCGCTGCAAGCGTCGGTGCAACAGGTCAAAGGCTTCTTCAGGGGGCTGTTCGAATGGTCGCCACTGGACCAGATCGCGATGTACTGGCAGCCGGTCAGCGAAGTGTTTTCGGCGCTGTGGGGTGTGGTCCAGGCACTGGCCGCGCCGATGCTGGACTTCCTGCACAACCTGTTCGAGTGGAAACCGTTGGAGCAGATCATCAAGCACTGGGGGCCGATCACCGAGTGGTTCGGCGAGTTGTGGCAGAAGCTGCAAACCGTGATCGCGCCGATCAAGGAACTGTTCGACGGTGGCTTCGCCGGGTTGATCGCCAACGTCACCGGCAAAGTCGAAACCCTGACCCAAGCGCAGCGTCAGACCAATGCCGAAGGCAAGGGTGAATTGGCACCAGCATTCTTCGGTGCAGGCCCTGCACCAGCGGCCAGCAATGCGTTGCAGGGTTCATTGCCACAAACCTCCAGCGCCCTGATCCAACAAAGTGCCGCCAACAACCGCACGCAACTCGAAGGCGGCCTGACCGTGCGCTTCGAAAACGCGCCGGCCGGGCTGCGCACCGATCAACCGCAAACCAATCAACCGGGGCTGTCGCTCAATTCGCGCATCGGCTATCGCTCGTTGTCTCTGGGAGGTTCCAATGAACTGGCGTGACCGTTTGTTGCCGGCATCCTTTCGCGGTGTCGGTTTTTGGGTCGATCAGGCGAAAACCCCGGTCGGCCACAAGGGCCAGTTGCACGAGTATCCGCAACGTGACCAGCCGTTTTTCGAGGGCCTTGGCCAGCAGGCGAAGATCCACGACCTGACGGCATTCATCGTCGGCGCCGATTGCCTGGAGCAGCGCGACAAGTTGCTCAAGGCGTTGGAGCAGGGCAGTGGTGAACTGGTCCACCCGTGGTTGGGGCGGATGCAAGTCAAGGTCGGCGAATGCGACATGACCCACACCCGCCAGGACGGCGGGCTGGTGACCTTTGCCCTGAAGTTCTACCCCGATCAACCCCTGCAATTTCCGACGGCCACGGTCAGCACGCAAAAGGTGCTGCTGTCATCGGCGGACACGTTGCTGGGCTCGGCGGTGGCACGTTTCGAACAGGCTATGACCCTGATCAAGGCCGCGCGGATCGGCATCGCCAATCTGCGCAACAGCCTGACCGGGGTCTATGAAGTGATCCAGGAACAGCTCAAACCGTTGATCGAGGAGTACCGGCAGATCAGCGAGCTGGTCAAGGCGGTCAAGGAATTGCCCAAGGAAGTTGTGGCGGAATTCAAGGGCTTGCTCGGCGACATCCAGGAGCTCAAGGACTTCGCGAAGGAGGGCTATCGTGGCGTGATTGCCAACGTTTCCCAGCAGATCGAAGCCATCCGCAAGGCTGATGCACCGAAGCTCACCACCGGCAAGGACACTACGGCCGCGGCGCAAGCCATGGCCGATCTGGTGCAAGACACGCTGCTGGTGAAAGTGGCGCAATGGGTCGCCTCGATGCCGGTGGCGTCGACGCCGGTGAAACTGACCTCGCAGCCGTCGCTGGATCATCAGACGCTGCAGCCGGTCACCCGTCAGGAAGTGCCGGTCACCGACGATTTGCAGTTGTTGCAAAAGGAGTTGAACGAAGCGATCCAGCTGGCACTGAACAAGGCCAGTCCCGCGCACTATCAGGCCATCAATGACCTGAAGCAGAAGTTGAATGCGCACCTCAAGGCGGTGGCGTCGTCCGGCGTGCGGCTTGTCAGTAAATCCTTTCAGGAGAGCTTGCCTGCCGTCGTCGTGGCCTATCGGCAATTTACCGATGCCACGCGGGTTACGGAGGTGACTCAACGCAACGGTGTTGCCCATCCGTTGTTCCTGCCGCCGAACGATGTGAAAGTTTCCGGGAAGTGAACCATGAACGACATGGATAACCGGGTCACCCTGACCGTCGGCGGCCTGGAATACGGTGGCTGGAAAAGCGTGGAAATCACTGCGGATCTGGAGCGCCAGTTCCGCACCTTTAAACTCAACATCACCTGGCAATGGCCGGGGCAGACCGTGGACAAGCGGATCCAGCCCGGTGACGCCTGTGAAGTGCGCATCGGCCAGGATCTGGTGCTGACCGGGTATGTGTTCAAGGCCCCGATCAGTTATGACGGGCGCCAGATCAGCCTGAACATCGAAGGCAGTTCCTGCACCCAGGATCTGGTGGATTGCGCCGCGACCAACCGCCCGAATCAATGGCATGAGCAATCGCTGTTGAGCATCGTCGAAGCGCTGGCGATCACCTACAAGGTGTTTGTGGTCAGCGAAATTCCCGAGACCGCCCGGCTCAGCAGTCACACCATCGTGCCGGGGGAAACGGTGTTTCAATCCATCGACCGCTTGCTGACCTTGTTCCGGGTGTTTTCTACCGATGATGCCCTGGGCCGGCTGGTGCTGGCCCGGCCTGGCAGTGGTGGTCGGGCCAGCGATGCGCTGGAGTTGGGAAAAAATATTCTGTCGGCCAACGCGCCAATGGATTACAGCCAGGTGTTCTCCGAATACCGGGTAATCGGCCAGCACAAGGGCACCGACAAGAAGAGCGGGGCAGCGGTCAGCGAGGTTGAATCGGTGTCCGCCGACCTGAGCTACAAACGTCGGCGGGTCACGGTGATCAACGAAGGCATGCAGATCAATCCCGATCTCGCGTTGCAACGAGCCAACTGGGAAGCCGCCACCCGCGTGGGCAAGGCGTTGACCACCACTTACCAGGTGCAAGGCTGGCGCCAGTCGAACGGCGACTTGTGGCGCCACAACACGCTGGTCAGGGTCAAGGATCCGGTACTCGGGTTCGATGACGACATGTTGATCTCGAAGGTGACCTACTCGCTGTCGGCGCAAGGCTCGGTCACCACCCTGCAAGTCGCACCGCCGCACACCTTCGACGCCAATCCAGAGCCCCCGAAGAAAACCTGAGCCTTGCCACCGAACTCCTGTGGGAGCGGGCTTGCTCGCGAAGGCGGTGGATCATTCAACACTGAAGTCGACTGATCCACCGCTTTCGCGAGCAAGCCCGCTCCCACACTCGACCGCGTTCGACCTGATCATTGAAGGACCCCCAATGAGCCTACTGACACGCCTCCTGGCGCGCGGCACTGTCGTGCTCGCCAACTCGGCCACCAAGCTTCAATCGCTGCAAATGCGCCTCACCGCCGGCGAAGTGAACGACGACATGGAGCACTTCGAACCCTACGGTTTCACCAGCAATCCGCTGGCCGGTGCCGAGGGTATCGCCACGTTCCTGGGCGGTGATCGCTCCCATGCCATCGTGCTGGTGGTCGCCGACCGTCGCTACCGTCTCCAGTCCCTGGCCGCTGGCGAAGTGGCGATCTACACCGACGAAGGCGACAAGATCCACTTCAAGCGCGGGCGGATCATCGACATCGAAACCGCCACCCTGAACATCCGCGCCAGCAGCGCGGTGAACATCGACACGCCGGTCATCAACCAGACCGGCAAGATCGTCTCCCAGGGCGACCAGATTGCCGGCGGTATCAGCCAGGTCAAACACGTGCATGTCGGCGTTCAAACGGGCAATGGACAGACCGGCGTACCGGCAGGAGGGCAATGATGTTCATCAGCCAAAACCTGCATGCGGCACTGACCCGCTCAGTGCTGATCAGCCTGTTCACCTGGCGCCGCGCCGCCGATGACGATGCCCTCGATGACGAAGAACGTTTCGGCTGGTGGGGCGACACGTTTCCTACCGTTGCCGACGACCGCATCGGTTCGCGGCTGTGGCTGTTGCGCCGGGTCAAGCTGACCCGACAAACCCAGATGGACGCCGAGTTCTATGCCCGCGAAGCCCTGCAATGGCTGATCGATGACGGCCATTGCAGCGCGATCGACATCATCAGCGAACGCCTCGACGCCCAGCGCCTGAACCTGCGCACGGTCCTGACCCTGGCCGACGGCGAACGCCTGGACATCAACCCTGATAACAGTTGGCAGGTGATCTATGCCGTTTGAAACCCCTTCGCTGCCGGTGCTGATCAAGCGCACCCAAAGCGACCTGGCCAGCGATTCGCTGCGCCAGTCCGATGCGCAAGTGCTGGCCCGCACCCTCGGTGGCGCTGCCTATGGCCTGTATGGCTATCTGGACTGGATCGCCGAGCAGATCCTCCCGGACAAGGCCGATGAATCGACCCTGGAACGGATCGCCGCACTGCGTCTGAACCAGCCGCGCAAACCCGCACAAGCGGCCAGCGGCAGCGTCAGCTTTACCGCCAGCGCCGGTGCCGTGCTGGACGTCGACACCCTGCTGCAATCGAGCGATGGTCGCACCTACAAAGTGACCGCCGCTCGCACCACCAGCAATGGCCTCAACAGCACCACCATCGCCGCGCTCGAGGCCGGTAGCCTGGGTAATGCCGAGGCCGGTCTGGCATTGATTCCGGTGCAACCGATTGCCGGCATTGTCGGCAATAGCTTCACGGTGCTGGCGCCGGGATTGAACGGCGGTGTGGCGCGGGAAAGCCTGGAGTCGATGCGTGCGCGGGTGATCCGCTCCTACCGCATCATCCCCCATGGCGGTTCTGCACAGGACTATGAAACCTGGGCGCTTGAATGCCCGGGCGTAACCCGCGCCTGGTGTCGTGGCGGCTTTTTGGGACCGGGCACGGTCGGCCTGTACATCATGCGTGACGACGATCCACAACCGGTACCGAATGAAGAGCAACTGGCCGAAGTCCAGGCTTACATCGAGCCACTGCGCCCCGTTACCGCCCAAGTACATGTGCGCCCGCCAGTGCAGGTGCCGGTCACGTATCGCCTGACATTGACCCCCGACACCAGCGCCATACGCGCCGCCGTCGAAGCGCAACTGCGCGACCTGCACAACCGCGAAGCCGACCTCGGCCAGAAGTTGTTGATCAGTCACATCCGTGAAGCGATCAGCAGCACCAGCGGCGAAAACGACCACACGCTCATCTCGCCCGTCGCTGATGTGGAAGCTGCACCCAATGAGCTGCTGACTTTCGGAGGTTGTGTATGGGGGGCATAAGAACCGCCGCGCAATACCACGCCCAACTGCGCAGCCTGCTGCCCAGCGGCCCGGCCTGGGACCCTGAGCGAGTGCCGGAACTCGAAGAAGTCCTCGAAGGCGTCGCCCAGGAATTGGCGCGCCTGGACGCCCGCGCCGCCGACCTGCTCAACGAAATGGACCCGGCCGGCGTCAGCGAACTGGTGCCCGACTGGGAACGGGTAATGAACCTGCCCGACCCGTGCCTCGGCGCTACGCCACTGTTCGACGACCGCCGCCTCGCGGTGCGTCGTCGCTTGCTCGCAGTCGGCAGTCAGGCCGTCGGCTACTACCTCGAAATCGCCAAGAGCCAGGGCTACCCGAACGCCACCATCACCGAACTGGAAGCCCCGCGCATGGGGCGCTCGCGTTTCGGTGCGGCGCACTGGGGTACATGGGAAGCGCAGTTCATGTGGACGCTCAATACCGGTGGGCGATTGCTGCTGGGACGACGTTTTGGCGCGAGTTACTGGGGCGAACGATTTGGCGTGAATCCGGGCTCGGCACTGGAATGCCTGATCCACCGCAGCGCACCGGCGCATACCAAGGTGCACATCAATTATGACTAGGGAGTAGAGGGATGGATTATCCGAAGAGTGTGCCCAGCGCCGGGTTGGTGAATGGGAAGTTTGTGGATGAGAACCCGCTGACCGGGACGCCGGGGTCGTTGATTCCGGCGAGGTGGGGCAACAGCGTCACGGATGAAATTGTGAATGCAATTGTCGGCGCTGGCATTGTCCCGGACGAAAGCGATAGCACTCAGCTGAAAGCAGCAATTTTAGCGATTGTCGAGAAGAACAAAAGCGACTCTCTGGCGAGCAAGGAAGAGGCCGAATCCGGTGTAAGCGGCAACAAACTGATGACGCCCATCCGTGTCTTTCAAGCAATAGAAAAGAAGTTGTTACAGGCCACCGAGTCAGTGTTCGGCTGGGCACGTATTGCGACTCAGGCCCAGGTTAATGCCGCTGTTGATGACACCACGATCGTTACCCCAAAAAAACTGACGTTCGGGGTTTCCTACAGCTTTGCGGATAACGGCTACATCGCGTTTCCGAGTTGGCTGGGTGGTTTCATGATTCAGTGGGTGCTGGTCCCCATCGCCGTCAATAACGGTTATGTATCCAAACCGTGGCCACTGGCCTTTAAAAATCAATGTCGTGGCGCTTGGGCCGGTTATTCGTCATCCGGTAATGCGCCGTTCCTCGATATCACCACACCGCCCTTGGTGACTTACCTCGACGCCAGTCAAGTTCAGGTCATGAGTAATTCTGGTGGCACTGGCTGGGTCAGTGTCTTGAGCGTGGGTAATTGAGATGAAGAGATTTTATAGCCGCACTACCGGCAATACCTACCTGGCGGGTTATCACACAAGTCTTCCTGAAGATGCCGTTGAAATTGACAACGAGCGTTATGACGCAGTGATCGCCAATCCAAAAGCGGGAACCGTGAGAGCTCATGATGATGAAGGCTTGCCGGTTCTGGTTGAGCTTGCGCCTTTGTCGGATGAAGAACTTTCGCAAGAAGCAAAGGCGTGGCGCGATCAAGCGTTTGACCGCGTGGTCTGGCTACGCGACCGACATCGGGATGAGGTGGAACTGATGAAGGCCACCACGCTTTCTGACAGTGAGTATCAAGAGCTTCTTGTTTATCTGCAGGCGCTGCGTAAGTGGCCTCAGGCGAAGAAGTTTCCCTCCAAACGCTCTCGACCGAAAAAACCTGCCTGGTTGGTTGACTGAACGGATGCCACTGGACGCGCTTGATTCGAGCGCTCTGTCGGCATCTTCAATGAATGTTCCAGGTAAAGGATTGAAATATGGATTATCCAAAAAGCGTCCCTAGCGTCGGACTGGTCAATGGCCGGTTCGTCGATGAAAACCCTGTCGCCGGGACGCCGGGATCGTTGATTCCGGCGGTGTGGGGAAACAGTGTGACCGAAGAGCTTTTGGCTGTTATTACAGCGGCCGGAATGACGCCATCCGAGGGTGTTAACGATCAATTGTTGGCAGCCTTGAAGACACTCCTGAATCTGGCCAGTCCCATGTCTTCGCGGGTGACTGAAGTATCGACATCAAAGGTGTTGATGCCAGAAGAGTTGGGGCTGGTACTGATTAACGCCAGTGCGACGGAGACGACTGTTTCCCTGCCGGCAGCGAGTTCGTTGTCAGGTGTTCGGGATGTCGTTGTTCGACGGACTGACAACAGTGTTAACCGCTTGGTAGTACAGGCATCGGGTAATGATCGAATCAAGTTCCACACTCATTTGTCGCCAAACGGATACCCGTTTCTGGTTTTGATGGGGGCGGGTGATTGGTGGCACTTACGAAGCGATGGAGCGAGCAATTGGTGGCCCGTCGGGCGCTTCGATGCAACGCCATTGGGAAGGATTGTTCTTGAGACGACAACCGCGTTCAGTCCCGGTGGTTATGGCGCGTTGAACGGCAGGGAGTTTCTTCGCTCCGAATGGCCCTGGCTTTGGGATCATGCCGTTCAGTCCGGAATGTTGCGTGCAGAAGTCGACCGCGCCGGAGGTTGGAGCAGTGGCGATGGGATCAAGACGTTCCGCGCTCCGGAAGTTCGAGGTGAGTTTGTCCGCGTTCTCGATGAACAACGCGGTGTCGATACTGCGCGCGCAGCCGGCACCTGGCAGATGGGTACCAACATCACGGGTGATAACGGCGCCGCTCCAGCGGTTCAGGGGATTGCCAATATCGCGACAGTAGGGGCTGACCCAACAACCTTTACCGGTCTCTGTTACTACGTATCAGCCACCATGACCGAGAATCTGGGCAGTACTTACTGGGGGATGACTCGCCCGAGGAACATTGCTTATCCAGGTCGATTGAAACTGATTTGAGGGGCATATGACTTATTACTATTTAAATGAAAGTTCTCAAGAATTGACCGGTCCCGTTGAGTTGCCGGTCATTCCTGGTATGGGCGTTGTATTGCCGGGCAATGCGATCGAGTTGCCGGAAGTTCTGCCACCCGCCGAAACCGGTTATGTATGGGTTTTGCGTAACGGTGCCGTTTCGCAACTGATCGATTTGCGCAACCGCCCGGTGTATCGCAAAGACACGGGTGACCTTAAATTCTGGTACGAGTTGGGCCCGTTGCCTGACTATCTGACCGTCAAGCCTCGCCCCGGCGAATACTATGTTTGGCTCAATGATGACTGGGCGCTGGACTTGGCTGCCGAACGAACAGGCAAAACCGCTCAAGCCGGCGCCGAGCGAGACAATCGTCTGCGTGAGATGGTTATTCGCGTCGCACCGCTGCAATACGCCTATGAACTGGGTGAGGCCACCAATGTTCAACTGGCCACTCTGCAAGAGTGGAAACGCTATACGCTCAAGTTGATGAGCATTGAACAGCATCCGGACTTTCCGCTGATCATTGACTGGCCGGCTTCACCTGTCAGCGTCCTAGCCGTATAAGCCCTGAAACTTATTAATAGCTGCAAGTGCAGTCTTGTGTTGCCAGCACGCGACTGCCTGCAAAATACCAACGGAAGGATATACCGTGGATTATCCCAATAGCGTCCCCAGCGCCGGTCTGGTGGATGGCAAGTTTGTCGATGAAAACCCGATCACGGGGACTCCGGGTTCTTTGATTCCTGCCAGCTGGGGAAACGGTGTCACGCTGGAGTTGTTGAAGATCATCGAAGCTGCCGGTATCAAACCGTCAGAGGCGAGTAACGATCAACTGTTGACGGCGTTGCGCAGTAACAAGCTGTTTGTGACTGCGCCACAGTTCGACAGCGATCAGTCGGTCGCCACCACTGAATTTGTGACCCGCAGCGGTCTACAGTTTTCAGGTTTCAACGTCTTTCCCGCGAGCGCTGCGCTGACCGCAGCCAATGTGGGCGGGGTGGCGAGTTTTGCCAGCGCCACGCCGATCACGGCGACGTTGCCGTCCATCAATGGACTTGCCCATGCCAGCACGATCCATGTCATCAACGCCGGAAACGGCGTGCTGACCATCAACCCGGCTGGCGTCGAACTCATCGAGACCTGTAACGGCACATTCGGGCCGGTCAAGCTCGGCCTCGGTGATTCCGCGCACTTCATCAAACTGGGTAGCGAGTGGCGCCTGTATGGGGGCTCGGTCAGCGACAAGTACGCTTCGTCCTTCTCCGGCGTCTACGGGAACGTCGGTTACCAAAAGTATCCCAGTGGCAACATTGAACAATGGGGAGTCGGCACCACGGATGCCAATGGCGATGTCTATATCACTTTCCCTATCTCGTTCCCGACGTCTTTTTCTTCGCTTGTGGCCACCCACGTGGGCGGCGACGGGGCGATGGTCGTCCTGATTGGGGGTACCGGGACCAAACAGGGCTGCCGCCTGAAAGTCCGGAGTTTTTCCGGTCAAGTGCAGGCGGGATGGAGCGTGAATTATTTTGCAAAGGGCTATTGAATGAACGCGTTCAATGTTTTGTTTAGCGCAAGTACCTGTGGTGTTTATGTTCCAGGAATCAATGCGTCGGATATCCCTTCCGATGTCATAGAAATCCCTCAGGCTTATTGGATTTCGTTACTCCAACAGTTGGCTGTAACCCCGAAAATAATTTCGGTGCGGGCCGATAACGGCTATCCCGTTCTTGTGGATACACCACCCCTTGCGCCGGAGGAAGCCGCGAAGGCCGAGCGTCTTTGGCGTGATAGCCAGTTATCGGCCACTGACAGTATGGTCGCTCGCGACAGGGACGAACTGGAGGATGGCGGCGGCACGACGTTGACCACCGAGCAATATGCCGAATTACAGGCTTATCGCCGTGCACTTCGGGATTGGCCGCAAGGGTCATTCTTTCCTTTCAGCGAGCATCGACCCGGTACGCCACTTTGGCTGGCTGGATATCTTTGACACGACCTGAATATCACTACCGGTCATACATCTGCCAACGCGTTTTTTCTGATCGTTTTGACATGCGTGCGCTGGGCTTTGTCAGGTAATACAGGAATCAAAACAAATGGAATATCCAAAGAGCGTACCCAGCGCCGGGATGGTTAACGGACAGTTTGTGGACGAAGATCCGATCGCCGGGACCCCGGGTTCGCTAATTCCTGCAAGTTGGGGGAATGCTGTTACACAAGAGATTTTGAGCGCGATTAATGAAGCGGGTTTAACCCCGACAGAAGATCAGAACAATCAACTGGCAATGGCGATCAGGCAACTCTCGAAACCTGACCCCCTGCAACATTTTCCGGTTCAGGTCTATCGTAGAAACCTGCTGATTAACGGTGGTTTTGATATTTGGCAGCGCGGTGCTGCGAACCTTGCGCCTAACACGGGAGGGTACGTGGCTGATCGTTTCCGTTGCGACTGGAACGGAAATGCCGGGGTCAATATTTCCCGACAGGGTTTTGTATTGGGGCAAACCGAAGTACCGGATGAACCACGATACTTTCTTCGGTGGCAACAAGTGACTGCCGGCACCGGCGCTACTATTCACAAGATTTCCCAGAACATCGAATCGGTCAGAACCCTGGCCGGAAAAACCGCCACAGTGTCCTTCTGGGCGAAATCCGATGGGGCACGACCATTGAAGGTAAACATTGCCCAGTACTTCGGACCAAGCGGTTCGGAATCTGTTGAAAAAAACGTCGGTGATTTTCTGCTGACAACTTCATGGGCGCTGTATACCACGACCTTCCAGGTCCCCTCGCTCGCCGGAAAAATGTTGGGTAACACCAACGGTGACTATTTGCGCCTGGCCTTCGACTTGCCGCTGAACGCATTGCAAACGGTTGATCTGGCGCAGGTCCAGCTCGAAGAAGGGCCAATTGCGACGCCGTTTGAATATCGCACGGCGGCCCAAGAGCTGATCAATTGTCAGCGGTATTACGAAAAGTCTTTTAATACCTGGCTCCCGGTGCAAGCAGGTAATGGTTCAAATACGTGCTTGTCGACCTTTACTCAGATCCCGGCAGGGAATACCGGTCAATATGGAATGACGATTGGCTTCCTGGTACAGAAAAGGGCTCAGCCAACTGTGTTGGCGTTTTGTCCTGGAGAAAACAGCAATCAGGTCTGGAACCTGACACTGGGCAGGGCCTGCACAGGGACGACCCTTCAAAGCCTGACGAATCGAAGCATGTCGTTTGCAACAGTTACCGCAGTCGGAAGCGTGCCGGGTCAAACGTTACAGCTTGAATGGACAGCTGACGCTGAACTATAGGAATCGAACACGATGAGCTATCAACTAACTGCCAACGGCGTACTTCGTCTTTCTGACTCAGCCTTTATTCCTCAAGATCCGGATAATCGAGACTGGCTTGATTATCTGGACTGGGTTTCATCGGGAGGTGATCCTTTGCCGATGGAATCGCTTCAGGGAAGCAAGGGAGCAGAGCAAAGTGTTTTCGGTTTTTTTAAACGGATTATCTGACTGGGGTTCTATGACCGTTACGCAGCAACAACTACAAAGCATCATACCCAACGCCCGCCACCAAGCGGGCGTTTTCATTTCCGCCCTGAACACCGCCATGTCTCACCGCAACATCAACACCCCCAAACGCATCGCCGCCTTCCTCGCACAAGTCGGTCACGAATCGGGGCAATTACAGTACGTGCGTGAACTGGGCAGCACTCAATACCTGAGCAAATACGACACCGGCACCCTGGCCGCCCGCTTGGGCAACACTCCAGAACCCGATGGCGACGGTCAAAAGTACCGTGGCCGAGGCCTGATCCAGATCACCGGCCGCAACAACTACTGGCAATGCAGCCTTGGCCTGTTCGGTGATGAACGTCTGCTGTCCCAACCTGAACTACTGGAACAGCCCCAATGGGCGGCCGAATCAGCAGCCTGGTTCTGGGAGCAGAACGGCTTGAATGAATTGGCCGACCGCGATCAGTTCAACAGCATCACCCGCCGTATCAACGGTGGGTTGAACGGCTTGCAGGATCGTCTGGAAATCTGGGCGCGGGCGAGGGCGGTGTTATGCCAGCCTTCGGTCTGATCGGCTGGCGACTGATCGGTCTGCTGGTGTTGGCCGGTTGTTCGGCGGCATTGGCTTGGCAGTTTCAGGATTGGCGCTACGGCCGGCAACTGGCGGAGCAGGCCAGGCTGCACGCCGAGACCCTCAATCAACTGACTCTGGCCGCCGCTACCCAGCAACAGGCCGAGCAGAACAAGCATCTGGCCCTGGAACAGCGGCTTTCGGCCAGTGAGCAAACCCATTATCGAGCGCTTAGCGATGCCGAACGTGATCAAGGTCGCTTGCGCGATCGTCTTGCCACTACTGATGTGCGCTTGTCAGTCCTCCTCGATGCCCATGACGCTGCCGCAACCTGTGCAGTGCCAGCCGCCTCCAGCGCCGGCGGCGTGGATCATGGCGCCCCGCGAGCCCGACTTGACCCGGCGCATGCTCAACGAATTATCGCCATCACCGACGCAGGCGATAGCGGGCTGATTGCCCTGCAGGCGTGTCAGGCCTATGTCAGAGCCCTCGTTCGCTAACATTTTGATCGATCCTGAACCTTGCAAGCGTGATCGGCTCGTGTACGGTAGGCCTCATTCCGCTCGATCAGGAGAGAGCCGTGAAAGATATCACTCAGCTGGCCGCTGAACTTGGCAGACGCTTGCAGGTTCTCAATGCCCACGTCACCACCGCCGAATCCTGTACCGGTGGCGGGATTGCCGAGGCGATCACCCGTATTCCGGGGAGTTCGGCGTGGTTTGAGGCCGGTTATGTCACCTACTCCAACCGTCAGAAAACCCAGCAACTGGATGTCCCGGCTGAGTTGTTTCCAACTGTCGGGGCGGTCAGTCGCGAGGTGGTCGAGGCCATGGTCCGCGGCGCGCAGGAAAAAAGCCGGGCGCGTTTTGCCGTGGCGGTCAGCGGTGTGGCCGGGCCGGACGGCGGTTCGCCGAGCAAGCCCGTGGGCACCGTGTGGCTGGCCTGGGGCGTGGGTGAGCAGGTGTTCAGCGAGGTGCAATACTTTGCCGGTAACCGTGATGAGGTCCGCCGACAAACGGTGAAGGCCGCGCTAGAGGGGCTGCTGCGCCATGCCGCTGGAGAAATCTCAAATCAGGGGTAGGCGATCCTGAAACGCTGTGGAATAATACTGGCTACTTATACAGGTGTTGGCCGTCAGGCCTTATTGATTACGTGAGGACTTTAATGGACGACAACAAGAAGAAAGCCTTGGCTGCGGCCCTGGGTCAGATCGAACGTCAATTCGGCAAGGGTGCCGTAATGCGTATGGGCGATCAGGACCGTCAGGCGATCCCGGCTATTTCCACTGGCTCTCTGGGTCTGGACATCGCGCTCGGCATTGGCGGTCTGCCAAAAGGCCGTATCGTTGAGATCTACGGTCCTGAATCCTCCGGTAAAACCACCCTGACACTGTCGGTGATCGCCCAGGCTCAAAAAGCCGGCGCGACCTGCGCATTCGTCGACGCCGAACACGCCCTCGACCCTGAGTACGCCGGCAAATTGGGCGTCAACGTCGACGACCTGCTGGTTTCCCAGCCGGACACCGGCGAGCAGGCCCTGGAAATCACCGACATGCTGGTGCGTTCCAACGCGGTAGACGTGATCATCGTCGACTCCGTGGCCGCTCTGGTGCCAAAAGCTGAAATCGAAGGCGAAATGGGCGACATGCACGTGGGCCTGCAAGCCCGTCTGATGTCCCAGGCGCTGCGTAAAATCACCGGTAACATCAAGAACGCCAACTGCCTGGTGATCTTCATCAACCAGATCCGTATGAAAATCGGCGTGATGTTCGGCAGCCCGGAAACCACCACCGGTGGTAACGCGCTGAAGTTCTACGCATCGGTTCGTCTGGACATCCGCCGTACTGGCGCGGTGAAAGAAGGTGATGAAGTCGTCGGTAGCGAAACCCGCGTCAAGGTTGTGAAGAACAAGGTGGCTTCGCCGTTCCGTCAGGCCGAGTTCCAGATTCTTTACGGCAAGGGCATCTACCTCAACGGTGAGATGATCGACCTGGGTGTTCTGCACGGTTTCGTCGAGAAATCCGGTGCATGGTATGCCTACGAAGGCACCAAGATCGGTCAGGGCAAGGCCAACTCGGCCAAGTTCCTGGCAGACAATCCAGAAATCGCCGCCAAGCTCGAGAAGCAACTGCGTGACAAGTTGCTGACCCCAGCGCCGGACGTCAAAGCATCGCCGGTCAAAGAGACGGCTGATGACCTGGCTGACGCTGATATCTGATTGATCCGATGACCGCCGTACTCGATACACTCGTCGCGGTGCGGCGAACCGCAATGGACCTGCTCGCGCGACGCGAGCATGGTCGAGTCGAGCTGACGCGTAAACTGCGTCAGCGCGGCGCCCTCCCTGAAATGATCGACACAGCACTCGACCGCTTGACGGAAGAGGGCCTGTTGTCCGAGTCCCGTTACCTCGAGAGCTTCGTTTCCTACCGCGCCCGTTCCGGTTATGGCCCTTTGCGAATTCGCGAAGAGTTGAGCCAGCGCGGTCTGCAACGTACCGATATCGAACTCGCCTTGCGCGAGAGCGGTATCAACTGGCAGGAACAACTGGAAGATACCTGGCGGCGAAAATTCTCCGGGCACTTACCGATAGACGCCCGGGAACGTGCCAAACAGGGCAGGTTCCTGAGTTATCGGGGATATTCCATGGAAATGATCAGCCGCTTGTTCAGTGGCCGAGGGATGGACGATTGAATGAACGGCTCGCTATTTCGATAGCGGGCCGTTTTTTTTGCCTCACGTTACCTTGGACGGTTCCCGTGTGCGTTGTTGCGCCTGGGGTTTGGACTGGGCCCAGTTTTCCGGCAGGTTGATGTAATCCACTAGCTCCCGCAGACGGCCATGATCACGGGCGTTGAAGGTGAAGGCCAGTCGCGCCAGATGGCTGAACTGTGCTTCGTCGTGCTCCTCACCGCTGTAGGCGTGCTGATGGAAATGGTCGCTCAGGCACAGGTCGGCGAATGCCTCCTGCATGTGTTCGAGCGCCCGGTCGCTGAGTTTGTGGTTCATGCGAATCACGAACTGATGCTTGAGCCAGCGGCTGGAGTGGAAGTTGCTGTAGAACTGATTGATCTGCTCCACTGCCTCTTCGGCACTGTAGACCAGACTCAACAGCTTCATGTCGGTTGGCAGGATGTAGCGATTTTCCTCCAGTTGATGATGAATGAAGTCCAGCGCGCCTTGCCAGAACTTGCCGCCCGGCGCATCCAGTAGAACCACGGGCACCAATGGGCTTTTGCCCGTCTGAATCAGGGTCAGCACTTCCAGCGCTTCATCCAGCGTACCAAAACCGCCTGGGCACAGGACCAGCGCATCGGCTTCCTTGACGAAGAACAGCTTGCGGGTAAAGAAAAAGTGGAAGGGCAGTAGATTCCCGGTGCCATTGACCGTGGGATTGGCATGTTGCTCGAAGGGCAGGGTGATATTGAATCCCAAGCTGTGTTCCAGGCCGGCACCTTCATGGGCCGCCGCCATGATACCGCCGCCGGCACCGGTGATGACCATCATGTCCGAGCGCGCCAGTGCGGCGCCAAGCTCTCGGGCCAAACCATACAGTGGGTGTTCTATCGGCGTGCGGGCCGAGCCGAAAACAGTGACTTTGCGTCGTCCCTTGAACTGCTCCATCACACGGAAGGCATGTTCGAGTTCGCGCAAGGTTTGCAGGGTGATCTTGGCATTCCAGCGGTTGTGATCTTCCTGGGCCATGCGCAGCACAGTCAGGATCATGTCGCGGTAAATCGGGATGTTGGGGCTGTTGGGTGAAACCAGGTTGAGTTGTTCTTCGACCTTGCTGGTGAGGTCGTGGCCGCTTTCTTGAAAATGACGGCTCAGGAGGTCATTCGGTTGGTAAGGCATTCAACTTCTCCTTCTGCACAGAACCCTTGGCCCGACAAAACAATCGTCGGCGCCGCGACACCCCTTGTGTCGCTGTCTGCCCAAGCCCTTGCCTGGGCGCTCCACCTGACTCGGTTGCAATCGAGCCATCCATACGGGCTCTGCTTATCCCTTGAATGAAAGAAACGTTCGCACAATAAGACACGCAATGGGCAGCCCCTTTTCTGCCCTGAAAAAAACCACATGAACACTTTGAATTTAGACCCTCGCGACGATTTTTGCTGCTTGATCATTGCGCCGCAAAGTCTTTCCTGGCAATCGCTTATTGACGATTTGCAAGGTGCTTTCACCGCTCGTCTGAACGCAAGCCGTTTGTCCTGCGCTCTGATTTACTAAGTTACAGGCGTGACACGACAACTTTGCGTCAATGGCAGGACGCAACGTTCAAGCAATTCAGGGATTTTTCGCGTGATCAACGACGATCAATGCGTGCACGGAGGCGGGAAACCATGCCCAGAGTCACTCTGGAAATCGATGCGCAACTGTATCGATTGCTGAAGTTGTCAGCCGAGACCAATCATTTGAGTCTCGAAGAGGAGTGCTGCCGGCGTCTGGAGGGTGGGGAGCGACGTTCGCGCTACTTGCAGGCGTTGTTGGCGGAACTGCGCGCCGAGGATGAACAGCGGCGCGCCAATTCTCGTTGATTACTTTTTCTTGGCCGGTGTGGCTTTCGGGCAATCCGATTCCTGGAAGCTTGCGGAGCCGACCGGGCGGTTGGTTTTCACTTCGGTGAAGTCATAACGCATGACCGCCCCCTTGGCCATCAGCTTGCGGAACCCCTCGTTTCGGCAGACGGAGGCGCCAAGCTGGAAGTACACGGCTTTCGGATCGGCGCGCATTTTGTCGGCGTGGCTGCTCTGAACGCTCAGATGATTGATCAGCTGATTGCCTTCGACGGTATAACCCTGATCCAGAAGGTCTTCGTTGATCGCCCGTGGAGTGCCGACACTGCTTTGTACGGCGACGTTTCGCAGCTCTCTGTTCAGATTCTGCTCACTCAAGGAAGCAGCCTGAGCATTGAAGGACGACGCCAGCAGAATGGCAGCGGTGGGAACGATAAGGCGCAGCATGAAACTCTCCTGGTTCAGTGACTGGTGGTTCGACCCGTCACGTGACTGTGCGTTCAGTGGCGGCGAATTATAGGGGAGGCGGCCTGGACGGTACAGGCTTGCGCCGGCCGCTCTGATAAACTGCTGGCCTTTATTGCCTTGCCGAGTACCGTTTGTGTCGAGTTTTCCTGTCTGCCGGTGTTGCCAACGATGAACCACGCCCCCAACGCCGTAGCCCGCTTGCGCGATCAGCGAGAGGAAGAGGGTATCAAGCCGATTCAGGCCCGTGGTTGGCGAGCAACCCGTTGCCGTGCCTGCCGTGTGATCGAGAGTCACTGCCTGTGTGCCTGGCGCCCGCAGGTCGACACCCGTAGCGGCGTGTGCCTGATCATGACCAATAAAGAAGTATTCAAACCGAGCAATACCGGTTGGCTGATTGCCGATGTGGTGCGCGACAACCACGCATTCATCTGGTCGCGCACGGAAATCGATGAACAACTGCTGGCGCTGTTGGCCGACCCGCAATGGCAACCCTATCTGGTGTTTCCTGGCGAATACGTCGAGCCTGAGCGAGTTACCCACAGCGTCGAGGTCGATAGCACCAAGCGCCCATTGTTCATTCTGCTGGACGCCACCTGGACCGAAGCCCGGAAGATTTTCCGCAAAAGCCCCTATTTTGATGGGTTCCCGATTCTGAGCCTGCTTCCCGAGAAGCTTTCACGGTACCGGTTACGCAGGTCCACTCGCAGCGAGCACCTGTGCACGGCCGAAGTGGCGGCGCTGTGCCTCGATCTTGCAGGTGATACAGACGCTGCCTCGGCGCTGGACGCTTATTTTGATGTGTTCAGCCAGCATTACCTGGACGCTAAACATCAGCTGGAGATGAATGTTGCAACACCGGCCCACGCCGAGCTGATGCCCTTTGTACAGCACGCGGCGCCCGTCATCTGCTGAGCATCGCCCATACTGCAAGGAACCAGGTTCGCTGGCAGGGCCACGCAACTTGACCACCCCGGTTTCGCTGGGCATGCTTGGCGCCGATTAGGGCGCGGCCAAGGTTTGAAACGCTGCTTTTTTTACGTAATTGGCGTTGAACGTGCCCTGTTGGTGCTGCTGCGTGGCTGCACCTCGAGTTGTTTTGGCGAGGCCTGAATGCATCAGGCGTCCCATAAAAAAACAGGATCATTTGAAAAATGGCCACATACGAAATCCTGATTGCCGATGACCACCCTCTTTTTCGTAGCGCCCTGCATCAAGCGTTGACCCTGGGCCTGGGCCCGGATGTCCGTCTGGTGGAAGTGGCGAGCATTGCCGAGCTGGAAACCCGTCTGGACGAAAAGGCCGACTGGGATCTGGTATTGCTGGACCTGAACATGCCGGGGGCTTACGGTTTTTCCGGGTTGGTGCTGTTGCGTGGGCAGTACCCGCAGATTCCGGTGGTGATGGTGTCGGCTCAGGAAGAAGCATCGATCATGGTGAAATCCCGTGAATTCGGCGCCAGCGGTTTCATTCCCAAGTCCAGTGATTTGAGCGTCATTCAGAAAGCCGTACGCGCGGTGCTGGATGGCGACGTTTTCTGGCCGCCCCAGGCCTTCGAAGCGGTCAGCGTTTCCGCCGAAGCCAAGGCCGCCAGCGAAGGCCTTGCCAGCCTGACACCCCAGCAATTCCGGGTGTTGACCATGGTCTGTGAAGGTTTGCTGAACAAGCAGATTGCTTATGAGTTGAGTGTTTCCGAAGCGACGATCAAGGCCCACGTCACGGCCATTTTCCGTAAGCTGAATGTGCGGACCCGGACTCAGGCAGCGCTGCTCTTGCAACAACTTGAGTCAATTTCGAGCAACTAAGGAGCTACGTGTTCACGCTTTTTTGACTTTGCTTCATCTAGCTTTCCCACTCCTTTTTGGTCAGTTGCCTACTTTATGTCACCTTTCAAAGGCCAGACCGGCCTCAAACGCATTCTCAACGCCTCTGGTTACTCCCTGGACGGCCTGCGCGCGGCCTTCACCGGTGAAGCAGCCTTCCGGCAACTGGTGTTGCTTAATGCCATCCTGATTCCGTTGTCATTCATCCTCAACGTCAGCCGTGTCGAGCAGGCGCTGCTGATTGCGGTCTGCCTGTTGGCCTTGATCGTCGAGCTGCTCAATTCGGCGGTGGAAGCGGCCATCGACCGCATTTCCCTTGAGTTGCACCCACTGTCCAAGAACGCCAAGGACATGGGCAGCGCTGCTCAATTAGTGGCGTTGAGCATGATCGCGCTGGTGTGGGCGGTGATTCTGCTTTAAGCGATGGTGGGCAGGACGATCTCGTCGCTGCGCTGAACCCCGGCGGTGAACGCGCGGCACAGTTCGAGGAATTCGCGCATCGCCGATGTCTGATATTTCTGTTTGTGCCAGATGAAATAGAACTGCCGCGCCAGGTCCAGATCCGGTGTTTCCACGGGCACCAGGCTGCCGCGGCGGAACGCATCGCGCAGCGCCAGGCGCGAAATGCAGCCAATCCCCAAACCTGATTCCACCGCGCGCTTGATCGCTTCGGTGTGTTCCAGCTCCAGGCGAATGTTCAGCGCGCTGCGATGGTGTCGCATGGCCTGGTCGAACGTCAGCCGTGTGCCCGAGCCTTGTTCGCGGAGAATCCACGCCTCATGACTCAGCGCCTCCATGGTCGCAATGCCACGTTTGGCCAAGGGGTGCTGAGGCGCACAGAACACCACCAGCTCATCTTCGACCCAACTCTGCACTTCGATGTCCGGATGGCTGCAGTCGCCTTCGATTAGACCCAGATCAATTTCATAATGCGCGACCTGTTGCACGATGTTGGCAGTGTTCTGCACATGCAGCTTCACCTGGCTTTCCGGATGACGCTGCATGAAGCTGCCGATCAGTAGAGTGGCGAGGTAATTGCCGATGGTCAGGGTCGCGCCGACCGCCAAAGAGCCGAAACCGGACTTGCCGTTGAGCAAGTCTTCGATCTCCTTGGCCTGGTCGAGCAGGGCCACCGCCTGCGGCAACAGTTGTTTGCCGAGGGCGTTGAGGCTCAGCCGTTTGCCGGCGCGATCGAACAGTTGGCAGCTGCACTGACGCTCCAGCTCGGTGATTGAAGTGCTCGCCGCCGATTGTGAGAGGTTGAGCGTCAATGCAGCACGGGATACGCTTTCCTGCTGGGCGACGGCGACGAATACTTGAAGTTGACGGAGAGTAAATCGCATATCGATATAACCGATAACCCTTATCTTAATAATCCAGTTAACAGATATTGTCGCTGCCATTAGAATGCGCTGCAATTGCGCACATCATCGGCGCAGGCAAATCTCCAGGAGTCCCACGTACATGAGCAACATGAACCACGAGCGTGTCCTCAGTGTTCACCACTGGAACGACACTCTGTTCAGCTTCAAGTGCACCCGCGATCCGGGCCTGCGCTTCGAGAACGGTCAGTTCGTGATGATCGGCCTGCAACAGCCCAACGGCCGCCCGCTTATGCGCGCTTACTCGATTGCCAGCCCGAACTGGGAAGAGCATCTCGAGTTCTTCAGCATCAAAGTGCCTGATGGCCCGCTGACTTCCCAGTTGCAGCATCTGAAGGAAGGCGACGAGATCATCATCAGCAAAAAGCCTACCGGCACCCTGGTGCTGGATGACTTGAAGCCGGGCAAACATTTGTACCTGCTCAGCACCGGTACCGGTCTGGCGCCGTTCATGAGCGTCATCCAGGACCCGGAAACCTACGAGCGTTTCGAAAAAGTGATCCTGTGCCACGGCGTGCGTTACGTCAATGAAGTCGCTTACCGCGAGTTCATCACCGAGCACCTGCCGCAGAACGAGTTCTTCGGCGAAGCCCTGCGTGACAAGTTGATCTACTACCCGACCGTGACCCGCGAGCCATTCGAGAACGAAGGCCGCCTGACCGACCTGATGCGCAGCGGCAAGCTGTTCAGCGACATCGGTCTGCCACCGATCAACCCGCAGGACGACCGCGCCATGCTGTGCGGTAGCCCGAGCATGCTCGACGAGACCAGCGAAGTGTTGAACAGCTTCGGCCTGAAAGTTTCGCCGCGGATGCGCGAGCCGGGTGATTACCTGATCGAGCGTGCGTTCGTCGAGAAGTAAGCCGTTGTTTGGGTGACGCAGAGCGTCACTGGATGCATTCCCACGCGGAGCGTGGGAACGATCAGCCCCCATTGCCTGTGCAGGCAATGGGGGCTTTTTTTATGCCGGATTGGATACGGGAATGACTTCGAGCACGCGGATCAGGTCAGGCGTGGGGTAATGCCAGCGCACATCCACATCCCAGAACTGCGCGCCGTATTCCCTTTCTGGCGTAGGAATCTGGTACGCCGGACGTGGGTCTTGTGCCAGGCATTGTTCGATCAGCTCGACCAAGGGCTCATCAAGCCGCTGAGCGTGGCCGTGAGCCTGTTGCAGTGCTGAGTCTGTCCACTGCACGGGAATCAGCGATGGCGGGGCGCTGGCGATGCTGTTGGATGCCGTGTCGATGATGTCGGCGTAGGGCACGTAGGGTTTGATGTCGAGAATCGGCGTCCCGTCGAGTAGGTCGATGCCGGAGATCCACAGCCGATTGGCTTCGACTTTGTCCAGTTTGACCACCGATTGACCGATGCCATTGGGTCGATGCGTTGCCCGAGTGGCAAATACGCCCATGGATTTGTTGCCGCCCAGACGGGGGGGGCGGACTTTCAGGCGTGGCTTTTCTTCCAGGGCCTGATGGAACAGGAACAGCAGCCAGACATGACTGACCTGCTCCAGCCCCTGCACCGCATCACCCTGATCGAACGGCGCCACCAGTTCCAGCACGCCTCGAGCGGCCGGGGCCAGTTGCGGTTGGCGCGGAATGGCGAACTTCTCCTTGAAGCAGGAGCGCACGAAGCCGATGGGGGAAACGCTGTAGGTCATGGTTTGGGGTCGAGGCGGGGTGTGGGCGGGCATGATACCCGATTGACCCTTGGGTCGGCGGTGACTGACAGATCGCCTTCGCGAGCAAGCCCGCTCCCACACTGGATTGATGCTGGCCACAAATGGTGCGGCCACAGGAGATCCAATGTGGGAGCGGGCTTGCTCGCGAAGGCCGCACCACGGATTAAAGGCTGAACCCACCATCCAAAGGAATAATATTCCCAGTCATATACGCGCCTGCCGTACTCGCCAAACTGATCGCCAAGGCAGCCATCTCTTCCTCCCGGCCCCAGCGCTTCATCGGAATCAGCGCCGTATCCTCCGCCAACGCCTGCTCATCATTGCCAATGTGCTGCGTCATCTTGCTCGGGAACCGTCCCGGTGCAATCACATTGACGTTGATGTGTTGGCTCACCAGCTCCCGCGCCAGAATCCGCGACAGTTGATGCAGGGCAGCCTTGCTCGGGCCGTAGGCATACGCCTGTTCGCCGAAGGATGAAATCCCGGCGACCGAACCAATGTTGATGATCCGTGCCGGATTCGCCGCCGAACCGGCCTTGCGCAGCAGCGGCAGAAATTGCTGGATGCAGTTGAACACCGAGGTCACGTTCAGCTGCATGACCTTTTCCCAGCCCTTGACCGGGTAATTCTCCAGCGGTGCGCCCCACGTGGTACCGGCGTTGTTCACCAGAATATCCAGCTGACCGATCTGCTCACTCAGGTGCGCAGCCAATTGCTGGACGCCTTCTTCATGGGCCAGGTTGGCAGCTACCGCGTGACAAACCCCGAAGGCACTGAGTTCGTTGGCAGTTTGCTGACAGGCGTCGGCATCGCGGGCACACACGTACACAGTGGCACCAGCCTCGACATAAGCCTTGGCGATCATTTTGCCGATACCGCGGGTGCCGCCGGTCACCAGAGCGGTGCGGCCTGCGAGAGAAAAATACGGGTGCATAGGGCGAGTCCTGAGGGCAAAGGGTCAGTACACCCTAGCCGTCAGCCGCTGGAAGCGGAGCCACTATTTTTGCGAGGAATGGGGGTCTATACAGCCCTGTAGGAGCACGGCTTGCTGGCGATGGCGTTTTGAAGATCGCCTTCGCCAGCAAGCTGTGCTCCTACAGGTTCGTGGGCGATTTACTGCGGGCGAACGCGCAGGGTCAGCCCCTTGAGGAAATTGCGCAGCAACTGGTCGCCGCAGGTGCGGTAGTTGGTGTGGCCGAACTTGCGGAACAGCGCGCTCAGCTCAGGCTTGGACACCGGGAACTCGGCCGCCTTGAGGATCGCGTGCATGTCGTCTTCCTTCAGTTCGAAGGCTACGCGCAGTTTCTTCAGGATGATGTTGTTGGTCACCGGCACTTCGATCGGCTGCGGCGGACGGCTTTCGTCCTTGCCGCGCTTGAAAATCACCAGGCCATCGAGGAAATGCGCCATGACCTCGTCCGGGCAGCGTACGAAGCCTTCCTCGTCTTCCTCTTTCTTGTCGAGGTACGTCAGCAGGTCTTCCATGGACACGTCCATGCCGCCGAGCTTGATGATCTCGATGACTTTCTTGTCGCTGATGTCGAGCATGTAGCGCACGCTGCGCAGTACGTCGTTATGAATCATGGTGTGCAATCCTGATATTCAGCAGTGGGCGTCGCATAAGCCGCGGCGCCGAAATGTAGGGCGGCGTGAAAAGTCTTAGAACTTCTCTTTGCCGGACAGGTAGCGCCATTGCCCCAACGGCACTTTGCCGATGGACACGCCGCCGATGCGGATGCGGCGGATGGCGACGACCTTCAGGCCGACGGCCTGGCAGAACAGGGCGATCACGCCCGGTTGTGGGTTCTTCATCGCAAAGCGCAGACGGTTTTCGTTCTGCCAGCTGGCTTTGACCGGCGGCAATTCCTTGCCCTTGTAGGTCAGGCCATGGTTCAGGCGGTTGAGGCCGTGAGCCACCATGTCGCCTTCAACCTCGACCACATACTCTTGCTCGATTTTGGCGGAGTCGGCAGTGAGTTTGCGCAGGATCTTCCAGTCCTGGGTGAACACCAGCAGACCGCTGGCATTGGCCTGCAGATCGGTGCTGGCGGTCAGGCGCAGGAAGTGGCCCTTGAGCGGGCGTTTGCCGTAGCGGTGTTCTTCGCTCAGGGTTTCGGCGCTGATGGTCGCCATGGCCGTTTCCGCGTCCATGCCCGCAGGGACGTTGAACAGGATGGTCACGGGCTCCGGCGCAGTGGCCTTGGCTTCGGGATCGAGCTCGACTTTTTGGGTGTCGACCTTGAACTGCGGCTCGTCGATGACTTCGCCGTCCACGGTGACCCAGCCGCCCTCGATGAACAGCTCAGCCTCCCGACGGGAACAGCCGACGAGTTCGATGAGGCGTTTGGAGAGACGAATCGGGTCAGTCATGACAGGGCCGTAACAAAAAAGGGGTGGGCATTGTACCTGCTGGACGCCGGTTAATCCCGGCTCCATTTGCGCCGTGCGGCTTTTTTGTGGGAGCGGGCTTGCTCGCGAAGGCGGTAGATCAGTCAAATTATCTGTTGAATGACACACCGTATTCGCGAGCAAGCCCGCTCCCACATTTTGTTCTGTGTTGTGTCAGCCGTGCTGCGAGTGTTGCTGGTTTTGGCGTAAGCGCATGTGCAGCAACGGATACGGCTGACCCATACCGTCGTGCTCGGAGCGACCGATCACCTCAAAACCCTGCTTGAAGTAGAATCCCAAGGCCTGCGGATTCTGCTCATTGACGTCCAGCTCATCGGCGTTCAGGTGTTCCAGGGCATAGCGCAGCAATTGCTTGCCCAGGCCTTTGCCACGATGCGCCGGGTCGATGAAGAGCATTTCGATCTTGCCCGCCGCCACACCGGCGAACCCGGTGATGCGCTGGCGTGAGTCTTTAGTACAGATCAGCATCACCGCGTCGAGGTAGCGGGTCAGCACCAGATTCTTCAGCAGGTCGATGTAGCTGTCGGGCAGAAAGTCATGGGTGGCGCGCACCGAGGCTTCCCACACTTGGGTGAGTTCTTCGTAGTCGCTCTGTTTCGGTGTGTGAATGACCGAGTGTTGGCGCATGCCCGCTGGCCTCTGTTGCGTGGATGACGCGAGTTCTTCTCTCACAAAACGATAGACGTAAAAAAGCCCCGCATCTCGTCAAGAGAGCGGGGCTTTTCGTATTTTTTGCGTTTAGATCTGTTCAGCCCACAGGTCGTATTCGTCGGCGTCGGTCACTTTGCACCAGACTTTGTCGCCCGGCTTCAAGTTGCTGCCGTTGTCGATGAACACGTTGCCGTCGATTTCCGGGGCATCGAAGAAGCAACGGCCGACCGCGCCTTGCTCGTCGACTTCATCGACCAGCACTTCGATTTCACGGCCGATGCGCATCTGCAGGCGCGCCGAGCTGATGGCCTGCTGGTGCGCCATGAAGCGGTCCCAACGATCTTGCTTGACGTCGTCCGGCACAATGGCCGCGTCCAGCAGGTTGGCCGGTGCGCCTTCGACCGGCGAGTACTGGAAGCAACCAACGCGGTCCAGCTGCGCTTCGGTCAGCCAGTTCAGCAGGTACTGGAAGTCTTCTTCGGTTTCGCCAGGGAAGCCGACGATGAAGGTCGAACGGATGATCAGGTCCGGGCAGATTTCGCGCCAGTTCTTGATCCGCGCCAGGGTCTTGTCTTCGAAGGCCGGGCGTTTCATGGCTTTGAGGACTTTCGGGCTGGCGTGCTGGAACGGGATGTCCAGGTACGGCAGGATTTTCCCGGCGGCCATCAGCGGGATCAGCTCGTCGACGTGTGGGTACGGGTAGACGTAGTGCAGACGTACCCAGACGCCGAGGGTGCTGAGGGCTTCGCAGAGTTCGGTCATGCGGGTTTTCACCGGCGCGCCGTTCCAGAAGCCGGTGCGGTATTTCACGTCGACGCCGTAGGCGCTGGTGTCCTGGGAAATCACCAATAGCTCTTTGACGCCGGCCTTGACCAGGCGCTGAGCCTCGTCCAGTACATCACCGACCGGGCGGCTGACCAGTTTGCCGCGCATCGAGGGGATGATGCAGAAGCTGCAGCTGTGGTTGCAGCCTTCGGAAATCTTCAGGTAAGCGTAGTGGCGCGGAGTCAGCTTGATGCCTTGTGGCGGTACCAGGTCGATCAGCGGGTTGTGATCCTGACGCGGCGGCACGGCGTCATGCACGGCGTTGACCACTTGCTCGTACTGCTGCGGACCGGTCACGGCCAGCACGCTTGGGTGCACGTTGCGAATGTTGCCTTCTTCGACGCCCATGCAGCCGGTTACGATGACCTTGCCGTTTTCCTTGATGGCTTCGCCGATCACTTCCAGGGACTCCGCCTTGGCCGAATCGATGAAGCCGCAGGTGTTGACCACCACGACGTCGGCGTCCTGATAGGTGGACACAACGTCATAGCCTTCCATGCGCAGCTGGGTAAGGATGCGCTCGGAGTCGACCAGTGCTTTCGGGCAACCCAGGGATACGAAGCCAACCTTTGGATTGGCCGGCGCAGGAGTGGTGGACATGTCTAACCTCGGTATTTGGGACGCCTCCAGCCGAAGTCGGCAAGGCGACAGACGGACGCTATGTTGCGTCTCTGGTCAAAAAGTGCGCAATTCTAGCGATGAGAGGCGCACTTGACCAGCTTTATGCAGGGAAATGCGACGAGTGCTGCGCTATGCTTCGCGCCTTTACGCTTTACCGATTTTCTACAGTCAATAAAACGTCTGTAACAACACGTAAAACAGCGCATGCTGCGCCACAAAGCATAGTGCTTCTTATAAGAAGTCCGAGTCTGAGCAGTAGGAGTTTTTGGATGGGGCAGGCAAGTAGTCAGGTGGCGGTCAGCGAGCATTCGGCGGCGAAGCCGATCGGCATGCTGGTCGCAGCAGTCGGGGTGGTTTATGGCGATATCGGCACGAGCCCGCTGTACACCCTCAAAGAAGTGTTTTCCGGTGGCTATGGCGTGCCGGTCAACCATGACGGCGTGCTGGGCATTCTGGCGCTGATCTTCTGGTCGCTGATCTGGGTCGTCTCGATCAAATACATGATGTTCGTGCTGCGTGCCGACAACCAGGGTGAGGGCGGGATCATGGCCTTGACCGCGCTGGCGCGGCGGGCAGCGGCGGGGCATGCGAAGTTGCGTACCTTGCTGGTGGTCTGCGGGCTGATCGGCGCGGCGCTGTTCTATGGCGATAGCATGATCACCCCGGCGATTTCCGTCCTCTCGGCGATTGAAGGCCTTGGGCTGGCATTCGAGGGCATCGACCATTGGGTGGTGCCGCTGTCGTTGATCGTGCTGGTGGCATTGTTCCTGATTCAGCGTCACGGTACGGCACGGATCGGCATTCTGTTCGGGCCAATCATGGTCACCTGGTTTCTGGTGCTGGGCGCGCTGGGCGTGTATGGCATCAGTCAGCATCCGGAAGTGTTGCAGGCGATGAATCCGGTGTGGGGCGTGCGCTTCTTCATGGTCCACCCGGGCATGGGGATCGCGATTCTTGGCGCTGTGGTGCTGGCATTGACCGGTGCCGAGGCGTTGTACGCCGACATGGGCCACTTCGGTCGCAAGCCGATCGCCCGGGCCTGGTTCATTCTGGTGCTGCCGGCCCTGGTGCTGAACTACTTCGGTCAGGGCGCGTTGCTGCTCGGTGATCCGGAAGCCGCCCGTAACCCTTTCTACTTGTTGGCACCAAGCTGGGCGCTGATTCCATTGGTGGGGTTGTCGACCCTGGCCACGGTAATCGCCTCTCAGGCGGTGATTTCTGGTGCGTTCTCCCTGACTCGTCAGGCGATTCAGCTCGGCTACATCCCGCGTATGCACATCCAGCACACGTCCAGTGCCGAGCAAGGCCAGATCTATATCGGCGCGGTGAACTGGGCGCTAATGGTTGGCGTGATCCTCCTGGTGCTGGGCTTCGAGTCCTCCGGCGCGTTGGCTTCGGCCTACGGCGTGGCGGTGACGGGCACGATGCTGATGACCACCATCCTGGTGTCGGCGGTGATGCTGCTGCTGTGGAAGTGGCCACCGATCCTCGCTGTTCCGGTGTTGCTGGGTTTCCTGTTGGTAGACGGTCTGTACTTCGCCGCCAACGTGCCGAAAATCATTCAGGGCGGTGCGTTCCCGGTGATTGCCGGTATCGTGCTGTTCGTGTTGATGACCACTTGGAAACGCGGCAAGCAACTGCTGGTGGAGCGAATGGACGAGGGCGGGTTGCCGCTGCCGATCTTCATCAGCAGCATCCGCGTGCAACCGCCGCATCGGGTCCAGGGCACGGCGGTGTTCCTCTCCGCCCGCCCGGACGCCGTGCCTCACGCACTGTTGCACAACCTGCTGCATAACCAGGTGCTGCACGAACAAGTAGTGTTGCTGACAGTGGTGTACGAAGACATCCCGCGCGTCCCGCCGCAACGGCGTTTCGCGGTCGATTCCTACGGCGAAGGGTTCTTCCGGGTGATCCTGCACTTCGGCTTCACCGACGAGCCGGACGTGCCTGAGGCCTTGAAGCTGTGCCATCTGGATGACCTGAATTTCAGCCCGATGCGCACTACCTACTTCCTCAGCCGCGAGACAGTCATCGCCTCCAAACTCGAAGGCATGGCCCGCTGGCGCGAGACGTTGTTCGCCTTCATGTTGAAGAATGCCAACGGTAATCTGCGGTTCTTCAATTTGCCGTTGAATCGGGTGATTGAGTTGGGTACGCAAGTCGAGATGTAAGCCACATGAAAAAGCCCCCGTTGCCAGGAAGGTAGCGGGGGCTTTTTTGTGTCCACATTTTTTGGAGTCAAGGAGATCCCTTGTGGGAGCGGGCTTGCTCGCGAAGACGGACCAACATTCAACATTGATGTCGCCTGACAGTCCGCTTTCGCGAGCAAGCCCGCTCCCACAGGGGATCTGCAGTGTCTGGAATGAAAAAGCCGCGTGATTACGCGGCTTTTCCGTCCCTGTGCCTTTACTGACTTTCAGGCAGCTCTTCTTCAGATTCAGTCTTTGTCCGGGCAGGTCGCGGGGTCAGAACCTTCACCACATCATCAATCACTGCCTTACTCATCGCCGTCAGGTAGTGCGCGGCCCAGGCATGGCGGTCGGTGTCTTTTATGTAGGCCGCATCCTCGGCAAATGATTTGGCGAGGAACAGCAGGTCGGAGGCTTGTGACAATGCATCAACGATGGGGACGCCGGCGCGGACGTTGAATAATGCCTGATCGGAGCAGTAGATGAGGGGCGTGAAGCCGATGGTTTTTAGTTCTGAAATCGCGGAAGTATCTGTTTTCGTCATGCTCTTACTCCAAGGTTCGAGGAGCCGACACTTTCGTTTCCAAGCGAATAGGTGGCGGCTGTACGCAGGTTGGAAAACCGGGAACCAAGGAACCGGCACACCCGAAGGCGTCCCACGCACAGCCGCCATAACTCAGGATTGCAGTCGTAAAAAACTCTGCAGTCATGATAGGGCGCTGGTGCGCTTTGGTTCGACGGGTTTCCAAGCCCGATCGCTGAATGGTCAGCGACGTCCGGAGAGTATCCCGTCGAAGAAAAGTGCAACAAGGCGGCAAAGTGCCCAAAAAGGACGATTCGGAGTTTGCCTACAAGGCCTGCGGGCGTCATCCGATATTGCGATACTTTGAGTAAACAAAACTAAACGTGGCGAGAGAGCTTACATGACGTTCGGCTCATCAAGCCGGTGGAATGGTTCGTTTGGTCAACTCTTGAATTTTCATTTGGCCTCGGTTAGCAACTGTCCTCTGTCCTCTGTCCTCTGTCCTGGGACTGAGGACAGTTCATGAAGGTATAACGGACGATGAAATCCCTTGTGGGAGCGGGCTTGCTCGCGAAAGCGGTGGCTCCGTCAACATCAATACTGAATGTCAGACCGCTTTCGCGAGCAAGCCCGCTCCCACAGGGGATCTGCGGTGTTTGGTTTAATTACACTCATATGAAAAAAGCCCCCGCAACCATAAGGCAGCGGGGGCTTTTTCGTGAGCGCGGCTCAGCTCACTCCTGAGCGGCCGTCTCCTTCGCTTGACGCTTCTCGATAGCATCCACCAACCGTTGGGCCAAAGCCGGGTAGTTCTCGTCGAAGTGGTGGCCGCCAGGCAGTTTCATCGCTTCGCCCACGGCGGTTTTGTCGGTGCAGCCGCTCTCGTCGACTTCTTCTTCACCGTAGATGCACACCACTTTTGCAGGCGGTAGCTTGGCCATTTCCGGGCCGGTGGCGGCTTCTTTGCCGGCGTTGCCGAGCCAGCCTTCGACTTCGATTTCGAAGCTGCCGGTGCGGGCGAAGGCCAGCAGGATGATTGCGTCGACGCGCTGTTGTTCGGCTTCCGGCAGGCGGTTGTAGATGGCAGGCAGTACGTCGGCGCCGAATGAGTAACCGGTCAGGATGAAGCGCTTGGTGCCCCATTTCTGCCGGTAGTGCTGCATCAGTTCGGTCAGGTCCAGCGCGCTTTGCTCAGGGCTCTTGTGCTGCCAGTAGTAGCGCAGGGTGTCGATGCCGACCACCGGGTAGCCGATCTTGGCCATTTCACCGGCCACATCACGGTCCAGGTCGCGCCAGCCGCCGTCGCCGGAAAGGAACAGGGTAACGGTGTCCTTGGCTTGACCGGCCGGGACTTCGACCACCGGGATCTGCAGGCCACCAGCAGCTTTATCGCCGCCGACGAGGATTTTGCGCAGTTCGTTGTTCAGCACTTGCGGCAGGTTGATGTCGTAGTCGCTGATGCTGGTTTCGGCGTTGGGCTGGTCACGCACGAAGCCGGCGCTGGTATCGTCGGGGTTGTCGTTCCAGGCCACCAGCCAGTGGCCGTGGGCGGCGGTTTTTGGCAGCAGGTGCGTGCAGCCGGGCTTTTCCAGGGCCAGGTCGACCGAAATGGCCTGGGACTTGTCGTCCTTCTGCTCGGCCAGCCAGCGCCACGCCAGCACGGCGCCAGGGCCGATGCCGCTGACCAGGGTTGCCGGGCCTTTGAGTTGCCTGAGGCCGGCTTGCAGGGCGCGACCTTGCTGGATGCAGTCCTTGGGCAGGATCACCTGGACGATCTGCGCCGAGCCGCTGCGGCTCAGGGTCAGCAATTGTTTGTCGCTGAGCTTCTGCTCTTCATTGACCGCCACTAGCACCTGGGCGTGCGGTGTGTTGCCGGGAATGACGCGGATCATTGCGGCGCCATCGGCTGGCGCCAGCCGTTCGAGGGTCGGTTCTGGTGCCGGGCGTTTCAGGTACCAGTAACCGCCACCGACAATCAGGGCCAGCACTACCAGTGTGGCCAGTACGTACCGCAGGGAGCGTTGAATCATCAGCGTTTCACCAATCCAGTCAAGCCGCCTGCAATCAGGGCGGCAGTATCGGCCAGGGCAACCAGCGGATCGAGTCCGGCGGGCACGGCCATATAACGGGGTTCCCAGTCGGGCTGGAACTTGTCTTTGAAGCGGCGCAAACCTTGGAAGTTGTACAGCTGCTCACCACGGCGGAATACCATCGAGCCCAGGCGCTGGGTCAGTGGTGCGCCGCGCCGGGGTTGTAACCCCGACAACGGCACCATGCCCAGGCTGAAGCGCGCGTATGCATGATTTTTATAATGTTGAATCAGGCCGACCATCATGAACTCCATGGTCAGCTTGGGGGCGTCGGGGTGCGCGCGCATCAGGTCGAGGCTGGCCAGATCATGGCCGTAGGTCTCGAGCAGGTTGGCGAACGCCACCGGGCGCCCTTCGAAACGAATCACCGCGACACGGAAGTGCTTGAGGTAATCATCACTGAAACGCCCAAGCGAGAAGCCTTTCTCGCGCACGTTCTTGCCGGTCAGCCAGGCGTCCGAAATCACCTTGAGCTCATCCATCGGCGCTTGCCCCGGCTCATGGATCTCCAGTGACAGGCCGTCACGGGTGCCGCGGTTCCAGGTGTAGCGCAGGTCCTTCATCTCTTTGCCCTTGGCTTCGAGATCAAAGCGGTGCAGATCGACCCGGGCTTCTTCGCCGAGCTTGATCGCGGTCAGGCCGATGTCCATGTAGTACGGCAAATTCTCCGCGCGCACTTGATAGAACACAGGGCGGGCGTGGTGGATATCGCAGAGGTCGCGGAACTGCCAGATCATTTCCGCCCGTTGCTGGGTCGGGCCGATCGGGTCATACAACGCTACCAGGCTGCGGCCACGGCGGGCGTACATCAGAAACGCCTCGTCGTTGGGGTGAAACAGCAGCGCCTTGTCACCGGTCAGGGCCAGGCCGCCATCCGGTTGGGCCGAGGCCATGAGAATCTTTACCGCGCGGTCCAGTTCGTCGGGCGTTGGCAGATGGATCACCGGGCGCGCGGTGCGCAGCAGCCAGGTCAGGGACACCACCACCAGCAGGACCGCGGCGCCAAGCAACGAGCGCAAGCCACGCGGGGCATCGGCGTCGAGGGTGAACTGCCACCAGAGTTGATGGCTGTACGGAACATCCTGATAGGCGAACAGCAGCAACCAGATCGACGCGCCGAGTACGCAGAGGCTGGCCACCAGATACAGCGGCGAAAACGGCACTTCGGTCAGGCGGCTGGGGCGATAGAACGAGCGCCGGAAAACCCCCAGCAAACTCGCCGTCAGGGTCATCAGGCAAGCCTCTTCCCAGTCGAACCCTTTAAGCAGAGAGAGCAGGGCGCCGACCAACAACAGAATGGTGGTCAGCATCCATGCGGCTGACAGGCGGCGACGTAGCCCCTGAGCCAGCAGCAGGCAGAGCACGCCCACCAGGCTGGCGCCGAAGTGTGAAGCGTCGACCAAACGATGCGGAATCAGAAAACCGATGTGTTCAAGGCGGGTATCGATCTCCGGCGTCACGCCGGAAAACAGCAGCACCACGCCGGACAGGAACACCAGCACCGCCAGAATCGGTGCGGCCATGCCAGATGCAGCACGCAGGGACTGGCGAGTCTGAAACAGGCGCTGACCTTCATTGACCAGCAGCAGTACGCAAGCCACCAGCAGCGGCAACACCACGTAGATCAGACGGTAGAGCAGCAGGGCGGCGGCCAGTGGTGCGGCGCCGAGCTTGTCGGCGAAGGCGGCGAGTAAAATCGCTTCGAACACCCCGACACCACCCGGTACATGGCTGAGCACGCCAGCAGCCAGGGCCAATAGATAGACCAGCAGGAATGCACCAAAGGGCGGTGCTTCCGGCAGCAACAGATAGAGCACCGTCGCGGCAGCGGCGACGTCCAGGGCGGTAATGACCAGTTGCAGGAACGTCAGGCGACGACCCGGCAGGCGCAAGGTGCGGCGACCGACCTTGACCAGCAGGTTGTCGGGATAAGGCTGTTCCGGCAAGCGGCGGCGATAGATGCCGATGGCCAGCACTGTTGAAAGCAGCAGCACGGCCACCGCAATCGCACCCAGCAACGTCTCGGAGAAACCCAGGGCCACGGAGGCGGCGGACAGGTTGCTGAGGGTGGCGAGGGCGGCCAGGGGCGGAAGGGCGCAGCCGAGCGAGAGGCTGGCAAACAAGGTCATGTGCGCGACTTCCGAAGCCCCCACACCATGCCGTGCATATAAACGGTAGCGAACCGAGCCTCCCGACAACAGCGAAAGGCCGATGGCATTGCCAATGGCAAATGCGGTGAAGCCGCCCAATGCCAATATTCGCGGCGCGATCGTCACGCCCGCATAACGGCTGGCCGACCATTCGTAACCCAGCAGAATGATGAAACCGATAACCGTCGCGCCGAGCGCGCCCAGCAAGGCCGGTTTCGGCACTTCCAGAATCGAGTCGTGCAGCGCGTACAGATCGAGTTCGCTCAGCAGGTGACGACAGGCAATCAGCGCGATGGCGAACAAGAGCAAAGTGACTGCCAGCCCGATGGGCTGACGGTATTTGCTGATTCGATCAAGCAAGCGTAAACGTTCGGCTTTGATCGGTTGTGTCGCTGTGACGGTGTCTTGTGAATCAGACGAGTTGGCGCGCATCAATCACCTCTTGGATTGTGCGCGACAGGATGGAGGTATCCAGCCAAGTTACCAATCCCTGTGGAAAAAAATAATCACAAATATTAACGCCTCTCACCGGATGCCGGCGATGGCGCGTTATCAGTCGTAGAGGGTTCTGTCTGCGGTTCAGCCTGGACTGAACTCACAGTCCGGCGATCCCGAACGGCTCACTGCACAGTGACAGATCATTGTTGCGAAAGGACTTTTTCAACAGATACAAAAAAGGCCACTCTTTCGAGTAGCCTTTTTTGATGTTTGGTTGCGGGAGCCGGATTTGAACCGACGACCTTCGGGTTATGAGCCCGACGAGCTACCAGACTGCTCCATCCCGCGTCTGTGTGGCGGCATTCTACAGGCGAACGCCGGAGTGTCAACCGTTAATCCCAGTATGGCTCAAATAAGTTTAAAACGACGGCGAATGGTCGAAGGGGAGACCTAAGTTTCGGAATCAGAACGATTTCTTGTTTCTGTGCGGTAAGGCATAGACCGCTGATTTTTATAAAACAGACACGCACAAAAAAGGCCACTCTCTCGAGTAGCCTTTTTTGATGTTTGGTTGCGGGAGCCGGATTTGAACCGACGACCTTCGGGTTATGAGCCCGACGAGCTACCAGACTGCTCCATCCCGCGTCTGTGTGTCGGCATTCTACAGAGGATCGCAGGCCTGTCAACCTTCAATCTTGGTAAAACCTGTTCCTGTTCAAGCGCTTAGGTGAAACAAGGAGTGGCTGATCGGCCTGAAAGGCAGGCAGGGCAAGGGTTGTGGCTCTATCGAGATGGCTCTTTCGATTGATAAAATAAATCTCCAGTGCTTTTCCTACAAAGGAAAAAGAACATTCAGAGTACTGGTGCTATATACAGGTGTCAGTGAGATACTGCCGATATGACTCACCCACACCTCATTTCTTCGCCATGAACACTGCTTTTATATGACGCAGCGAAAAATCATCCACGTCGATTGTGACTGTTTCTACGCTGCTATCGAGATGCGTGACGACCCGCGCCTGGCCGGTAAGCCATTGGCGGTGGGCGGCTCGGCGGATCGGCGTGGGGTGATTGCCACCTGTAACTATGAAGCGCGGGCTTATGGCGTTCGCTCGGCCATGTCTTCCGGGCATGCCTTGAAACTCTGTCCGGACCTGACCATCGTCAAGCCGCGCATGGAGGCCTATCGAGAAGCATCGAAGGAAATTCATACGATCTTTCGCGATTACACCGACCTGATCGAGCCGCTTTCCCTGGATGAGGCCTACCTCGACGTGTCGGACAGCGCGCATTTTGGCGGCAGCGCCACGCGAATCGCCCAGGACATTCGCCGCCGGGTCTCCAATCAGTTGCACATCACCGTGTCGGCCGGCGTGGCGCCGAACAAGTTTCTCGCCAAGATCGCCAGTGACTGGAAGAAGCCTAACGGCTTGTTCGTGATCACGCCGGATCAGGTGGAAGACTTTGTCAGTGGTTTGCCAGTGAGCAAGCTGCACGGTGTCGGCAAAGTGACCGCCGACAAACTCGGCAGGCTTGGCATCGTCGATTGCTCGCATTTGCGCGAATGGGACAAGTTGGCGCTGGTGCGCGAATTCGGCAGCTTTGGCGAGCGGCTCTGGAGCCTGGCCCGGGGGATCGATGAGCGGTTGGTGCATAACGACAGTCGGCGGCAATCAATCAGCGTCGAAAATACCTACGACACGGATCTGCCGGATCTGGTGAGTTGTCTGGATAAATTGCCCGAGTTGCTGGAATCCCTGAATGGCCGCATGGCGCGGATCGATAGCAGCTATCGACCGGGCAAGCCGTTCGTCAAAGTGAAATTCCATGACTTTACCCAGACCACTTTGGAGCAGGCCGGGGCAGGGCGGGATCTGGGGAGTTATCAGTTGCTGCTGACCCAGGCCTTTAACCGTGGTGGGAAACCGGTGCGGTTGTTGGGGATTGGGGTGAGGCTTGAGGATTTGCGGGGCGGGTTTGAGCAGATGGAGTTGTTTGAGCGGTAGTTCAGGGGTGAATTTAAGGGCCTCATCGCGAGCAGGCTCGCTCCCACATTAGACCGCGTTCGTCTGAACAACCCGGTCAACTGTGGGAGCGAGCCTGCTCGCGATGCTTTTCGGCTTTAATTCGGCCCCGGATCCGCCACCAGTCGCCCGGCATCCTTGGTCAATGACTTGAGGAATTCGGTCTGCAACTCGGGATCGTTGCGGGTCAGTTCGATCAGGCTCTGTTCCAGTTCACTGGCTTCTTCTTCCAGACCCAGTTCCGACAGGCGTTTGACCCGGTGTACCCACTGGCTCACTTCGTCGTCTTCGAGGTCGTCGTAAATCAACCCATGCGCTTCGAGCAGCTTGCCGCGCAAGTTGCTGCTGATCGCCAGGGACGAGTCGGTGTGCACATCGTCCTTGTTGTCCTCGACACTGATCTGCAGCTTGCCCAGATGATTGAGCTCATGTTCGGCGAACGGGCTGTCCAGCAGGTTCAGGCGCAACACGCCGTTACGGTCGGTGGTCAGTTCGAAGGTGTTCTTGCCCGCCTTGACCTGCACCGGGCGCTCGCTCCACGGCAGGCTCGAGTATTCCGTGCGCTTGTCGCGCTGGACTTCGTCGATACCCGCCAGGTTCTGTTGCGCCCGGCCATGGGACTGCGCGTTCATGAACGGGTTGAGCCCGGCGAAACCATAGCTGAGCCAGTCCTTCGTCACACTGTCCGGCAGATTGCCAAGGGCGAACACGTTGACCACGTTCGCACCGACACCGGCCACCACGGCCACCGCGCCCAGCGGGATCTCATAGACCTCCCTCCAGGGTTGGTAAGGTGTATAGCGATCATAGCGGCGCGTGACTTCGAACTCGGTGACTTCGAAAGTCTTCTGCTCGTGGATTTTCACACGACGTTGTGGCAGCTCAAGCACCTTGGGCTCGCCGACATCGATCTGCAGGCTGTGATCGAGCAATTTGCGCTCGACCCGTTCCTCGTGCTCGCTGCGTTGTGACATCTGATTGGCACAGCCGCTGACCAGCAGGGCGCCGCACAGGGCGGCGCCACCGAGGCCTAAGGTGTTTCGCTTGAACATGACGTCTCTATCTGGTGTCAGCGGCGGATACGGGCCTGGAGGAAAGACAGCACGTCAGCGACCGGCAGCGCTTGCGCCTCGGCCTCTGTGCGGCTCTTGTATTCCAGATTGCCGTCGGCGAGGCCGCGGTCACTGACCACGATCCGGTGTGGAATGCCGATCAGCTCCATGTCCGCGAACTTGATGCCCGGGCTGGTTTTCTTGTCGCGGTCGTCCAGCAGCACTTCGAAGCCGGCGGCAGTCAGTTCTGCGTAAAGCTTGTCGGTGGCTTCGCGAACCTGTTCGGTTTCGTAGCGCAGCGGAACCAGGGCAACCTGGAACGGAGCCAGAGCGTCGCTCCAGATAATCCCGTTCTCGTCGTTGTTCTGTTCGATGGCAGCCGCCACTACACGAGATACGCCAATGCCATAGCAGCCCATTTCCAGGGTGACCGGCTTGCCGTTCTCGCCCAGCACTTCGCACTTCATCGCTTTGCTGTACTTGTTGCCCAGCTGGAAGATGTGCCCGACTTCGATGCCGCGCTTGATTTCCAGGGTGCCTTTGCCGTCAGGGCTCGGATCACCGGCCACGACATTGCGCAGGTCGGCGACGGTCGGAACCGGCAGATCACGTTCCCAGTTCACGCCGAAGTAGTGCTTGTCGTCGATGTTGGCACCGATGCCGAAGTCGCTCATCAGCTCGACGGAACGGTCGATGATGATCGGCAGTGGCAGGTTCAACGGGCCGAGGGAACCGGCGCCGGCACCAATGGCGTCGCGCAGTTCGGCTTCGGAAGCCATGACCAGCGGGCTGGCAACGCCAGGCTGGTTGGCGGCCTTGATTTCGTTCAGCTCGTGATCGCCACGAATGATCAGGGCAATCAGTTTGCCTTTCTCTTCAGCGTGCACCACCAGGGTCTTGATGGTTTTTTCGATCGGCAGATTGAAGCCTTCGACCAGTTGCGCAATGGTCTTGGCGTTCGGCGTGTCGACCAGGCGCAGCTCTTCGGCAGGCAGCGGACGAGAGGTTTCGCGCGGTACGGCTTCGGCCTTTTCGATGTTCGCCGCGTAGTCGGAGCCGTTGCTGAAGACGATGTCGTCTTCGCCGGATTCGGCCAGTACGTGGAACTCGTGGGAGCCGGCACCACCGATCGAGCCGTTGTCGGCTTCAACCGGACGGAATTTCAGGCCCAGGCGGGTGAACACGTTGCAGTACGCCTGATGCATGCGGTCGTAGGTGATCTGCAGCGAAGGCTGATCAGCGTGGAACGAGTAGGCGTCCTTCATGATGAACTCGCGGCCGCGCATCAAACCGAAGCGGGGGCGGATTTCGTCACGGAATTTTGTCTGGATCTGATACAGGTTGATCGGCAGCTGTTTATAGCTGCTCAGCTCGTTGCGCATCAGGTCGGTGATGACTTCTTCGTGAGTCGGGCCGGCACAGAAGTCGCGACCGTGGCGATCCTTGAAGCGCAGCAATTCAGGGCCGTATTCTTCCCAGCGACCGGATTCCTGCCACAGTTCAGCCGGTTGAGTGCTCGGCATCAACACTTCGAGAGAGCCGGCGGCGTTCATTTCTTCACGCACGATGGCTTCAATCTTGCGCATCACTCGCAAGCCCATGGGCAGCCAGGTGTACAGGCCCGAGGCGAGTTTGCGGATCATGCCGGCGCGCAGCATCAGCTGATGGCTGATGACGACCGCGTCGGAAGGCGTTTCTTTCTGTGTGGCGAGCAAAAATTGACTGGTGCGCATGGTTGGCCGTTGTCGGTTGCTGATGACGAGAAATGACGGAACATTGTACGGGCGAGATCAGCTGGCGTACAGGAGTGCGGCCGGCAGTGTCGCAGAGGGCGAGAATCTGCCCGCCCTCTGCGACACTTCTGGCTTAAGTGCCTACGATTCTTCCGCGACCTGGGACTGCACCGGTTCCGGCGTCGGTGTCGGACCCGCGCGGCGGTTTTCCTGGAACCAGTGCAGCGCGATCAACAGGAGAGTCGGAACACCCAGCAGGGCAGTGATCAGGAAGAAGTTGTGATAGCCGAACTTTTCCACCATGACCCCTGAGTAGCCGCCGATGAGGCGGGGCAGCAGGAGCATGATCGAGCTGAGCAGGGCGTACTGGGTGGCGGAGAACTTGAGATTGGTCAGGCTCGACAGGTAAGCGACAAATGCCGAAGTCGCCAGGCCCGAGCTGAAGTTATCCAGTGAAATAGTGACAATCAGCATCTGCAGATTGGCACCCATATCCGTGAGCATCAGGAACAGCAGGTTGGTACCGGCCGATGCAACGCCGCCAATGAACAGGATAGGCAGGATGCCGAAGCGCACAATCAGCAGGCCGCCCATGCCGGCGCCGACCAGCGTCATGATCAGGCCGAATATCTTGCTGACGCTGGCAATCTGATCCTTGGTGAACCCCTGGTCGATGTAAAACACGTTGGCCATCACGCCCATGACCGTATCGGACATCCGGTAGGTGGCGATCAGCCCGAGCAGCAGCAGGGCTTGCCAGCGGTAACGCAGGATGAAGTCGTTGACTGGCGTCAGCACCGGGGCCAAGCCACGGCGGCCCATGGCCGACAAGCACAGGCCGGTAAGCGTGATATAGAGAATCGCCCGCAGGAACGCACGGTCTTCGAGCAGCAGGTCCAGTACGCTGACGCCGTTGAACAGTACGCTTGCGAAGTCAGTGTTGTAGAGCTGGGTGAACATGGCCGGTACGGACACCAGCAGCACGATCAGCACGAACACCGACGCCAATTGGTGCACAAAGCTGTAGCGCCCGGCCTGTAATTGAGTACGCAGAGGCACCGGTGGTTCGCGCATGAACAGGGTGGTCAGCAGCGCCGGGACCATCAAGACGCCGAACAGCACGTAGGTGCCGGTCCACGCCGCATGCTTATAGTTGAAGCCAGTGGAGCCGAAGCCTTCGGCGAAGAACAGTGCGCCGGCCGTCGCCAGCAGGGCCGCGACCCGATAACCGGCCATGTAACTGGCCGCCAGCGCGGCTTGGCGGGTTTCGTCGGCGATTTCCAGGCGATAAGCGTCGACGGCGATGTCTTGCGTCGCCGAGGCGAAGGCGACGACCACGGCGATCGCGATCAACCAGGACAGGTGCTTTTGCGGGTCGCAGAATCCCATGCCGATCAGGCCAAGGATGACGAGTGCCTGGGCCAGTACCAGCCAGGAGCGTCGTCGACCAAGCTTGCCCAGAAGTGGCAGGCGCCATTGGTCGAGCAGCGGGGACCAGACCCATTTAAAGGCGTAGGCCAGGCCGATCAGGCTTGCATAGCCGATGGTTTCGCGGGCAACACCGGCCTCGCGCAGCCAGACTGAAAGCGTCGAAAACACCAGCATGTAGGGCAAGCCGGCGGCGAAACCAAGCAGCAACAGCACGAGCGTTGAGGGGCTGGCATAGGCGGCGAGCGCGGCGCGCCAGGTTTTACGGGGCATGGGCTGGAGTCTGCCTCAAGGATTACGGAAACAAAGCGCGCACTCTAACCGCTGTGCTCTACCGGGCGCCACCCATGGCGCTGAATATCAACACGATTGTTCAGGACACTGATGCCTTCCATGCGCAATCGGGCCCGTTGTTCGTCCCCCGAAGGGCTGCCCACGGGCAGGCTGATCCGACCGCCGGCACCCAGTACCCGGTGCCAGGGAAGTTTGGTGTCACCGGGCAATTGGCTCAGTGTTCGCCCGACCCAGCGGGCAGCACGACCCAGTCCCGCGAGTTCGGCGAGCTGGCCGTAACTCACGACTTTGCCCTCGGGCACTTGCGCCAGGGTCAGGTAGAGCGCCGTGCGTCGGATTTGCGCTGCGCTTTCGGTTTCAGCGGTTGAGTCGGTCACGTCCCGGGCTTCCTGAAAAAATGCGCAATTGACCGTCTGTAGAGTAAATCCAGGATCGCCTATTGAGAAATGAACTCAATAGAAAAAGTCGGGTCAGTCCTTGTCATGGCCTTATTCGTAAGGATAATGCCGACTTTTTTTCGCAAAGTTGAGCCTTCGATTCGCTTATGTTGTCCAGAACCTTGCTGTGCCTCGCTGTCGTCAGTGCTTCCACTCCGTTGTTCGCCGATACCGTCTGGTTGAAGAACGGTGACAAATTGAGCGGCAAAATCACCGTATTCGATGGTGGCAAGCTACTGATTCAGACCGAGTACGCGGGCGCGGTTCCGATCGACTGGAATCAGGTCAAAACCCTGGAAAGCGATCAGCAACTGCTGGTCAAACAGGATGCCTACACCGGTGAGAAGGCCAAGTCGCTGCACGCGGCAGAGGACGGCAAAGTCACCCTGGCCAACGGCGATGGCCCCAAGACCGTGGAGCTGGCCAGTATCCAGCAGATGCTCAAGCCTAAACCGGTGGTTGAGGATCTGGTCTGGAAGGGGCATGTCGATATGGCGCTGGATTACCAGCGTGCCGAAAAAGACACGGATGATTATGACGTCGACTTCAAGACCAGTGCGCGCCATGGCAGATGGCGACACACGGCAGAAGGCGAGTACAACCGCGAATTCCAGGATGACGTGGTCACCACGGATAATTGGCGGGGTGAGTACGCCCTCGACCGTTTTCTTACCGAGAAATGGTTCTGGCAAGGTCGTTTGAACTATAAGCGCGACAAGGTCGAAGAGCTCGCCCGTCAGCGCACCATCGGTACCGGCCCCGGTTATCAATTCTGGGATAACGAGCTGGGCGCTTTCTCCTTGGGCTCGCTGCTGAACAACACGGACTACGAATATTCAAACGGCAACAAGGAAAACTTCTACTCCCTGGCGATGAAGTGGGACTACAACCGTTATCTGGTCGGCAAGAAGGTCGAGTTCTTCACCAATGGCGAGGTCGGCAAGCCGCTGTCGGGCGTGGCGGATTACGCCCTCGATGCCGAGGTCGGCCTGCGCTACAAAGTCACCGATTGGGCGTCGTTGAACCTGAAGGCCGAGAAAGACATCATCAGCGGTAGCGAAGAGGCCGACCTGAGCAAGACTCGATACACCGCAGGGTTTGGCGTGACCTGGTAACACGCTGAAAGAACAAAAGATCGCAGCCTTCGGCAGCTCCTACACAGGATTGAGGTACGTCCTGTAGGAGTTGTCGAAGGCTGCGATCTTTTTTGCCATGCAAAACACACAGGCACAAAAAAGCCCCGCTTTTGAGGGCGGGGCTTTTTACTAAAGCAAGTACAAGTTAGATAACTTGAACTTCTTCAGCTTGCATGCCTTTCTGACCGCGGGTAGCGATGAAAGAAACCTGTTGGCCTTCTTTCAGGCTTTTGAAGCCGTCGGATTGGATAGCTTTGAAGTGAACGAACAGGTCGTCACCGGATTGTGGAGTGATGAAGCCGAAGCCTTTTTCATCGTTGAACCACTTAACGGTACCGGTTTGGCGATTAGACATGGTGTAACTCCTTGAACAAAGATAACTGCGACGCAGGAAGAACCCTGGCCGAGACTGAGTGCAAAGAGCAGGAAAAATTCTTGTAGATGGTTGGATCGAAATTCAACATATCGTGTAGAGATTCTCAGTGACACAAGCAGCACAGTGGCGCCACCTTAACCCTTTTTCCGGAACGTGCCAATGTTTCTTGCGAAGGTTTCTCTGTTTTCATGACTGACGGTGCATTGAATGGCGGTGAAGACCCGGGATTCACGGGGGATCGGCGAGAATTGTCTCCCGGACTTTGAACCCGGCGCGCCTGCCCGGTAAGATGCCGGACAGAATTTTTCTACCTCGCTATTCAGGACACCCGCCATGAGCATCAAATCGGACAAGTGGATTCGCCGCATGGCGCAGGAACACGGCATGATCGAGCCTTTCGTCGAGCGCCAGGTGCGCGGTAGCGACGATAGCCGTGTGATCTCCTACGGCGTGTCCAGCTACGGCTACGATGTGCGTTGCACCAATCACTTCAAGGTGTTTACCAACATCAACTCGGCGATCGTCGACCCGAAAAACTTCGATGCTGGCAGCTTCGTCGACATCCACAGCGACGTGTGCATCATTCCGCCGAACTCCTTCGCTCTGGCCAGCACCGTCGAATACTTCCGCATCCCGCGTAACGTATTGACCATTTGCCTGGGTAAAAGCACCTACGCGCGTTGCGGCATCATCGTCAACGTCACGCCGCTCGAGCCTGAGTGGGAAGGTCACGTGACCCTGGAGTTCTCCAACACCACCAATCTGCCGGCGAAAATCTACGCGAACGAAGGCGTGGCGCAGATGTTGTTCCTTGAGTCGGACGAAGAGTGCGAAGTCTCCTACAAGGACCGTGGCGGCAAGTATCAGGGGCAGCGTGGCGTGACCCTGCCGCGTACCTGAGTCAGCCGTCTGACAAGCCGTTGGAATTCCTGAGCGGGCGTACACTCTATGGGATGTACTGCTCCGATTCGCGCAAGGCGGATCGGGCCATCGCTCAGGAGTGCTTCATGAAGATCGATCCGCGAATAAGTGCCGAACTGGCAAGGCTTGAGCCCAATCAGGTTGGCGTACTGGCCTGGTCCTTGTTGGCACATCCGCCCGTCATGGCAGGGGGCATCCCCACTCAGCCTGATCCCGACACGCCCAATGAAGAGCCAAAAGAACCCGGAGAGCCCACTGTGCCGGATAAGCCACCGCCCGCGCCTGTGGCCTGAGATCTAACAAATACCATGCGACTGTAGGAGCTGCCGAAGGCTGCGATCTTTTGATCTCGCTTTTCGGCTGTCAAATTTCGCACCCCACAAAAGATCGCAGGCTTCGCCAGCGCCTACGGTGATCCGTAGCGGTGGGCGAAACCTGCGATTTTTTTATTTCAGGTTGCCGCTGAGGAACTGCTTCAACCGCTCGCTCTTCGGGTTGCCCAGCACGTCTTCCGGCGCGCCTTCTTCTTCCACCAGCCCTTGGTGCAGGAACAGCACCTGGCTCGATACCTTACGGGCGAAGCTCATTTCGTGGGTGACCATGATCATGGTCCGGCCTTCTTCGGCCAGGCCCTGGATGACCTTGAGCACTTCGCCCACCAGTTCCGGGTCGAGCGCCGAGGTCGGTTCGTCGAACAGCATGACTTCCGGTTCCATGGCCAGTGCACGGGCAATGGCTACCCGCTGTTGCTGGCCGCCCGACAGGAACGCCGGGTACTGATCCGCTACGCGCGCCGCCAGGCCAACCTTGTCGAGGTAACGTCGGGCACGGTCTTCGGCCTCTTGCTTGCTGCAACCCAAGACCCGGCGCGGGGCCATGGTGATGTTTTCCAGCACCGTCATGTGGCTCCACAGGTTGAAGTGCTGGAACACCATGGCCAGGCGGGTGCGAATCCGCTGCAGCTCATCTGCATCGGCCACGCGCATGCCGTGACGGTCGTGGATCATGCGGATCGTCTGGCCATCCAGGCTCATGGCTCCGTCGTTGGGTTGTTCGAGAAAGTTGATGCAGCGCAAAAAGGTGCTTTTACCCGAGCCGCTGGCGCCGATAAGGCTGATGACGTCGCCGGTTTTGGCCTTGAGCGAAACGCCTTTGAGCACCTGATGATCGCCATAGCTTTTATGCAGGCCTTCAATGGTCAGTTTGTACATGGGGCATGCATCCTCAAGGCGAAAGTAGGTAGCCACTGCGATAGGCTTCGGTGCCCGCGACGTGGGCGATCACCATGCCGGCAGTGGCCATGCGTCGCAGCGAACGGGCGTACATCAGCCCGGCGGCGGTGCAATGAACAGGGGTGACGCGATCATTGATCGGGTCGATGACTTCGGCGATCAGTTGTCCGGCCTCCAGGTATTCCCCGGGCAGGGCCGTGAACACCAGCAGCCCGCCCACCGGCGTCGCCACCGGTTCAACGCCGGCCAGCGGGGTGGCCGGGTAGGGCAGTTCCGGTAATGGCGCCGGCTCACCGGCAATCGCGCCGAAATGAATCAGATAATCGATCAGCGCCTGGCTGTCGAGGCTGGCCAGCGGGTGATTGACGTCACCCTGGCCGCGTAATTCGACAGTGACTGAAAAACTGCCCAGCGGAATTTCGAACTGCTCGCCGAAGCGCTCTTTCAACTGCCACCAGAGCAGAGTGAAGCATTCATCGAACGATTGGCCACCCGAGTCGGTGGCCAGCAGGCTGGCTTCGGAACCGATGTAGCGCGCCAGCGGCTCGACCTGCGGCCAGGCCTCGGGCGTGGTGTAAAGGTGCGCCACGGCTTCGAAATCGCAATGCAGGTCCAGCACCATGTCTGCATCACAGGCCAGCCGTTGCAGGGTCAGGCGCTGGGATTGCAGTTGAGTGCCTGCGGTCTGCCGCGCCAACGCCTTGCGCAGGCTGTCGCGGATCAGTTCGAGGTTACGTTGCGGATCGTCGCCGAGCAGGCCTTCGATCTCGTTGCCGACTTCTTCACTCAAGTCGACGAACCAGCGATTGAAGTTCTGCCCGCTTTCCAGCTCGTAGCGGCCCAGTGGAACGTCCATCAACACTTGTTCCAGGCCGACCGGGTTGGCCACGGGCACCAGTACGATTTCGCTGCGCAGCCGGCCGGCGGCTTCCAGCTCCGCCAGACGTCGCTTGAGGTGCCAGGCCACCAGCATGCCGGGCAATTCATCGGCATGCAGGGAGGACTGAATGTAAATCTTGCCTTTGGCCGACGACGGGCCGAAGTGGAAACTGTGAATCTGTCGCACGGTCCCCGGCAGCGGGGCCAGCAGGTCATGAATCTGGTGGCGCATGTACGAGTTGTCCTAGTGAGTCGGCCCGAGGAAGGCCAGCCATCGGCGTTCGGCGAGACGGAACAGGCCGACCAGCGCAAAGGTAACGGTCAGGTAGATCAGTGCGGCGATGCCGAACGACTGGAATGTCAGGAAGGTTGCAGAGTTCGCATCGCGAGCGACTTTCAATACATCCGGGATGGTCGCGGTGAACGCCACGGTGGTCGAGTGCAGCATCAGGATCACTTCGTTGCTGTAATAAGGCAACGAGCGACGCAGGGCCGACGGCATGATCACGTAGGCGTAGAGCTTCCAGCCTGACAGACCGTAGGCCTTGGCCGCTTCGACTTCACCATGCGCCATGCTGCGAATCGCCCCGGCGAAGATCTCTGTGGTGTAGGCGCAGGTGTTCAGGGCGAAGGCCAGGATCGTGCAGTTCATCGCATCGCGAAAGAACGCATCGAGGACTGGTTGGGCGCGCACGGCCGCCAGGCTGTAGATACCGGTGTAGCAAATCAGCAGCTGGATATACAGCGGCGTACCCCGGAACAGGTAGGTGTAAAACTGCACCGGCCAGCGGATGTAGACCTTGGGCGAAACCCTGGCGATGGACAGCGGGATCGACACCAGAAAACCGATGAAGATCGAGGCGCTGAGCAGCCACATGGTCATGGCCAGGCCGGTGATGTTGTAACCGTCGGTATAAAGGAAGGGTTTCCAGTATTCCTGCAAGAGTTCGATCATCGTACGGCCTCCCGGGAACCGGCGGCGTAGCGGCGTTCGAGCCAGCGCAGGACGACGTTGGAGGCGCTGGTGATCACCAGGTAGATCAGCGCAGCCAGCACCAGGAAATAGAACAGTTGATAGGTGCTTTTACCGGCGTCCTGCGCGGCTTTGACCAAGTCGGCCAGGCCGATGATCGAGACCAGCGCGGTAGCCTTGAGCATCACCATCCAGTTGTTGCCGATACCCGGCAGGGCGAAGCGCATCATTTGTGGGAACACCACGAAACGAAAACGCTGGCCGCGTTTGAGACCGTAGGCGGTGGCGGCTTCGACCTGGCCCCGTGGCACGGCGAGTATCGCCCCGCGAAATGTTTCGGTGAAGTACGCACCATAAATGAAGCCCAGAGTGATGACCCCGGCGCTGAACGGGTTGATCTCGATGTATTCCCATTCCATGAAGTCGGTAAACGAGGTCAGCCAGGTTTGCAGACTGTAGAAGATCAGCAGCATCAGCACCAGGTCGGGCACCCCACGAATCAGTGTGGTGTAGAGCTGAGCCGGTATGCGCATCAGTTTGACTTTTGACAGTTTGGCACTGGCACCGAGCAGACCGAGCAATACGGCCAACAAAAGTGACAACACCGATAATTTGATGGTCATCCAGGTGCCTTCCATCAGCAACGGACCGAAGCCCTGGAGGCTGAAGGCTGAGAGCCCCAGGTTTTGTAATAGGTTTTCGAACATAAATCAGCAACCTGATCGGGTGAAAAAAGCGCCCATCGCGAGATGGGCGCCGGGCATTATTTGCCGCTGTACAGATTCAGATCGCCAAAGTGTTTCTTCTGAATGGTGGCGTAGGTGCCATCGTCGTGTAACGCTTTGATACCTTTATTCAAAAGCGCCTTGAGGTCTTTGTTACCTTTAGAGATACCGATCGCTGTTTTGGCAGGCAGCAATTCGCTGTCGACTGGCTTGCTGACTTCGTAATCGGCGCCTTTTGGCGACTTCAAGAAGCCCAGTTCGGCTTGCAACATATCCTGAATGGCTGCGTCGAGACGGCCGGAAGTCAGGTCGGAATACACCTGGTCCTGATTCTGATAGGCCTGGGTTTTCACACCGGCCTTGTCCAGCACGGCTTTGGCATAGGCTTCCTGAATGGTGCCTTGCTCGTAACCCACGGTTTTGCCCTTCAGCGAAGCAACGTCTTCGGTCAGGCCGGAACCTTTCTTGAACACGTAAGCGGTTGGGCCGGAGAACAACTCGTCGGAGAAATCGATGACTTTTTCGCGGGCCGGGGTGACGGTCATCGAAGAGATCACACCGTCGAATTTATTGGCTTTCAAGCCCGGAATCATGCCGTCGAAATCGCTTTCGACCCATTTGCACTTGACCTTCAGCTCGGCGCAAATTGCATTGCCCAGGTCGATGTCGAAGCCTACCAGGCTACCGTCGGCTGCTTTGGACTCGAACGGCGCGTAAGAAGGGTCAACGCCAAAACGCAATTCTTTGTATTCCTTGGCCAGCGCGGAGCCGGCAGCCATGCACAACGCCAGTGCAGAAAGGGTCAGCAATGCTTTTTTCATTATTCAATCCCTAAGAACCAATATGAGCGCTTGTGGCGCAGAAGTACTGTTACTGAAAAGCGTAAGACCTATTAAAAGTAGCAATTTCCGAACCAGAGTCCCGAACAAGCGTTTAAAAGGTAATACAAGAAGCGGCAAAGCGGGATTTTATGCACGAAAACGGGCATCGCCAGATCCTTGCGCCAGGATGGTGCGCAGAATAGTGAGGGGCCTGTAGCAGCTGTCGAGCCTGCGAGGCTGCGTTCGGCTGCGCAGCAGTCGTGAATCCAATTAATGCGCTCTGCCTGATACACCGCGAGTTCTGATTTTACGACTGCTGCGCAGCTGAACGCAGGCTTCGCCAGCTGCTACAAAGATCCGCTCACCGAAATCAGGTCAGGCGAGCAAATCCTGCAATGTCGCCAAGTTGTCAGCGTCCTCCACCGACTTGTCCTGCCGCCAACGCAGCATCCTCGGGAACCGCACTGCAATCCCGCTCTTATGCCGCTTTGACAGGGCAATACCCTCGAATCCCAGCTCAAACACCAAAGTCGGTTTCACACTACTCACCGGTCCGAATTTTTCCACCGTGGTCTTGCGTACGATGCTGTCGACCTGACGCATTTCTTCGTCAGTCAACCCGGAGTAAGCCTTGGCGAAAGGCACCAGCGTTCGCTCGCGGGCAGAGGGAGGACCGTCCCACACCGCGAACGTGTAATCAGTGTAGAGGCTGGCCCGGCGGCCATGGCCCTGCTGGGCATAGATCAGCACCGCATCGACGCTGAACGGGTCGACTTTCCATTTCCACCACACGCCCATGTCCTTGGTTCGCCCGACGCCATACAGCGCATCGCGGGCCTTGAGCATCATGCCTTCGACGCCCAGTCTGCGGGAGGCTTCCCGTTGACGGCCAAGGTCGAACCAGTCTTCGCCGGTCAGCACCGGCGAGCTCATTAATACCGGGTTTGCGCAAGTGAGGATGAGTTGCTCCAGCTGAGTGCGGCGCGTGGCTTGGGTCTGGTTACGCCAATCCTCGCCCTGCCATTCCAGCAGGTCATAGGCCAGGATGACCACGGGTACTTCATCGAGGATTTTCTTGCTTAGCGTTCTACGGCCGATCCGCTGTTGCAACAGGGCGAAGGGCTGCACAGCGGGTGGCGACGGCGAATGCGGGTCGAAGGCGTCGTTGACGCCCGATTGTGCAGCTTTCCAGGCGACGATTTCACCGTCGATCACCGTGCCATCGGGCAAACCGTGAACCAGGCTTTCCAGTTCGGGGAAGCGCTCGCTTACCAGCTCTTCACCTCGCGACCAGATCCACAAGCGCCCATCGCGCTTGACCACTTGAGCGCGGATGCCGTCCCACTTCCATTCCACTTGCCACTGATTGACGGGGCCGAGCAGGGCGTCGAACTGCTCGACCGGGTGCGACAACGCATGGGCGAGGAAAAACGGGTAGGGCTGACCACCCCGTTGGGCATGCTCATTGGGTGATTCGGGAGCGATCAGCTTCAGGTAACTGGCGGCGCTTGGGCGGTTGGACAAATCGGTGTAACCCACCAGCCGCTGGGCCACGCGTTTGCTGTCGAGCCCGGCCATCGCCGCCAAGGCGCGGGTAACCAGCAATTTGGAGACCCCGACACGGAAACTGCCGGTGATCAGTTTGATGCACAGCATCAGACTCTGGCGATCCAGTTGCGCCCACAAGGCGGGCAAGCGTTCGGCGAGGGTTTGCGGGGGCGCGTTACGCAGCGGCAGCAGTTTGTCTTCAATCCACACCGCCAGCCCATCGGTAGAGGTGTGGTGCGTTTCGGGTAACACCAGCGAAATGGTTTCCGCCAGATCACCGACGGCTTGATAACTTTCTTCGAACAACCAGGGCGAGAGCCCGGAAAACGCTGTAGCCATTTCCCGCAGCATTCGTACCGGCACCAATTGTCGAGGGCGCCCACCGGACAGAAAGTACACCGCCCAAGCGGCATCTTCGGGTGCGGCCTGGGCGAAATAGCTCTGCATCGCCGCCAGTTTGGCGTTGCTCGAAGTGGTGGCGTCGAGTTCGGCATACAAGTCGGCGAAGGCTTTCATGCCAGCACCTCGGCGCTCTCGGGTTCGAGGACTGTGGTTTCTTCATCATCGCCATATTCGGTGCTGAAACTCATGGCATCCAGGCCTTGTTCGCGCAGATAGCGCACCAATACCCCGATCGAACCATGGGTGACGATCACGCGTTCGGCTCCGGTTTGTTCGATGGCCCAAAGCAGGCCGGGCCAGTCGGCGTGATCCGATAGCACAAAACCGCGGTCCACACTGCGCCGGCGTCGTGTACCGCGCAAGCGCATCCAACCGCTGGCGAAGCCATCGCTGTAATCACCGAAACGCCGTACCCAAGGGCTGGCACCCGCAGAAGGAGGCGCGAGGACCAAGGCCTTGCGCATCATCGGGTCATGCTTTTTAACGTCGCCGGCATAGATCGTTGGCGGTAAATAAATGCCGCTCTGACGATAAATCCGATTGATGGGTTCAACCGCGCCGTGGACCAGAATGGGGCCGAGGCTGGCATCGATGCCGTGGAGAATCCGCTGGGCCTTGCCGAAGGCATAGCAGAACAGCACGCTGGTCTTGTCGGCCGCCGCATTGGCCCGCCACCACTGATTGATCTCGGCAAAGATCTGCGTCTGGGGTTGCCAGCGGTAAATCGGCAGGCCGAACGTCGATTCTGTGATGAAGGTGTGGCAACGCACTGGTTCGAATGGCGCACAGGTGCCATCGGGCTCGGTCTTGTAATCCCCCGAGGCGACCCAGACTTCCCCGCCATATTCCAGACGTACCTGGGCGGAGCCGAGTACGTGGCCCGCGGGGTGAAAACTCAGTTTTACACCGCGGTGCAGCAATGGCTCGCCATAAGGCAAGGTTTGCAGGTTGATGTCCTGGCCCAGACGCGCACGCAGGATGCCTGCACCCGGCGCCGCGGCCAGATAATGTTGATTGCCATGGCGAGCATGGTCGCTGTGGGCGTGGGTGATGATCGAGCGTTCGACCGGCTGCCATGGGTCGATATAGAAATCACCGGGCGGGCAGTACAAACCTTCAGGACGAGCGATAACAAGGTCCATGTTGTTACCCAAATGGAGAGGCCTGTTAGCTAGGAGGTTCGCGCGAGACGAGAAGTTCTATTTATTTTGGGGAAGATGGAGGCGTTAAACAGGCCGCTTTCGCGAGCAAGCCCGCTCCCACATTCAATCGAGTTCTGCCAGAAAGAATGCGATCAAATGTGGGAGCGGGCTTGCTCGCGAAGACGGCGGCACATTCAACATCAATGGGACCGGCAGCATGCTTTCGCGAGCAAGCCCGGTCCCACTCGAGGTTACTTGCCAGGCGTCAGCGTCAACCGCGTCTTGCCATACACCTTGTCAAAGTTCTGTGGCTGCATCGGCAGGCTCATGTATTGCCCCTTGAGCCACGGCTCGACGCTATCGAGATAGTGCGCACTGGCCGGGTTGCCGGACTGGCCGCTACCGTTCTGGCCCATCAGCGGTTCGGCCTGGCCGAAATCGACAATAAAGCGCATGGCCGGCGCCAGCGTGGTGTTGAAGTCCTGGCCCCAGGTGAACGCGGCGGTGTTGAGCGTGGTGTGGTCGCCGCCGGCTGCCAGCGGACCGCGCACGGTCTGCCCGCTGGCGTTCTTCCATTCGTAGCGATGCAGTTTGCCCCACTGCCAGGCTTTGTGATCGCCACCCAACTGATTGTCCCCCGCGCTGATCGCGGCCGCCAGGCTACGGGCGAGGATCGCCGGTTTGTCTTCTTTCTGCGAGGTGCGCAGGTCGTCCCAGAACGGACTGTCCTCACGGCCCAGCAGATGATCGGCCTGCGCCGCGTAAGACAACTTGCCGTTGGCGATAAAGGCTTTCCACGCCGGGGTGCTTTCCGGGCCCAGTTCGTCGAGGAAAATCTGCTGGCTGCTTTCCTGCAGGAACAGCTCGTAGATCGCCGCGTCGGCGGAGGTCGTGCTGAGTTTGCCGTCGAAGGCCATCAAGCGCGTATAAGCCTCGCGAGCCTTGCCGCGATCGGCCACCGGCAACCCTTCGATGGCTTGCTTGAGTGGCTGGGACATGCCCGGTGCTTCAAACATCTTCTTCAGCTTGGCAGCGAAGGTGGTGGTCTGGTCGTATTGCATGGCGATCAGGCTACGTGTGTCGTGTTTGCCCACGCCTGCCAGTTCGGCCATGCGTTCGCCGCGCTCCGGTGCCGACCAGGAATTGGACAGCTGCATACCGTAGCCATGGGGAATGACCCGCTGGTTGGCGGTGCCGAGCCAGCCTTGAGCCGGGTCCTGGTCATACGGATGGAGCATCGGGTCGGCGTAACCGTCCCAGTCGTAGCGACCTTCCCAGCCCGGCGACGGCAGCAAGCCTTCGCCTTCGCGACGGTTCGGGTAACGCCCGGTAACTTGCCAGCCGATATTGCTGGCATCGGCAAACACCAGATTCAGGGCGATGGCGCGTATTTCACGGCTGGCGTCCGAGGCTTTCTCGACGCTCTGTGCTCGGGACAGATCGAAAAAGGCGTCCAGGGTTTTGTCGTCGGTGAAGTTCGGCGTCTGCAAGGCCAAGCCGAAACCATTCGCCAACGCGGTGCCTTGGGCGCTGTTGAGCAGCGGTCCGTGGCGGGTTTCGTACACCGCTTCGCGAATCGGCTTCTGGCCTTTGACGAAGTAGGTTTCGTTGCGCACGATCGCCGGCTGCCATTTGCCGCTGACTTCGTAAGAAAGGCCGTTGCCCTGGCGTTTGATTTTTTCCAGGAACAGGTCCTGGTTGTCGCCCATGACCGTGGTCATGCTCCACGCCACTTTGCCGTTGAAACCACCGAGCACCATGGGTAACCCGGCAATGGTCGCGCCGGAGGCCTGGTATTTCGGCGCGCGAATCTGCACGTAACTGAACAGCGACGGTACGCCCAGCGGCCCATGGCTGTCGCTGGCCAACAGGCTTTTGCCGCTGCGGCTGCGCTGCGGGGCAATCGCCCAGTTGTTCGAAGACGTGGCGCCCAGCAGATTCAGGTCGGACAGTTGAGCGGTGGCTTTGCTGATTTCGCTCAGCCCCGGGATTTGCCCATTGAGTTTGATGCCCTGAAGTTTTTCCGCTTCTGCGACTGGCAGTTTTTCATCGGGAGCGGACGGTGCAAGCCACGCCAGCTTGTCGGTACTGACTGTCTGGGCCAGCATCAATGAGGAAATTTCTTCCGGCAGGTTCGCCGATTGACTGAAATTCAGCAGGCAGAAAATCAGCGCCGAGTCTTCAGGTTTCCAGTATTCCGGCTTATAGCCAGTGGCCGCGAGGTCGGCAGGCAGTTTGTCGCGGTAGCGGAACAGGTAGGCGTTGACCCCACGGGCATAGACTTCGAAGAAACGCTTGAGGCGCGGCGAAGAGGCTTTGTACAGCTCACCCGCGCTTTTCTTCAGGTTGACCGCACGCATGTAGCGGTCGGCGTCGAGCAAGTCCGAACCGGACATCTCCGCCAGACGGCCCTGGGCCAGCAAACGCAGAGTGACCATTTGGCTGATGCGGTCGCTGGCGTGCACGTAACCGAGGGTGAACAGCGCATCGTGGAAGCTGTTGCTCTCGATCAGCGGCATGCCCATGGCATTGCGCCGAATCGAAACGTTCTGCGCCAGGCCCTTGAGCGGTTGCACGCCGGAGGTAGGCGGGAGGGTGTCTTGAGTGTTCCAGGTCTGACAACCGGTCAGGCTTAAAACACCGGCCACTGCTGCGGCAACGCCGAACCGGGGAAGAAAATGTGTGAGGGCTGGCGAGGCCATGGCAAAGCTCCTGCGGGGGTAGTGACGCAATAAAGGCGCTACGTTAGTGAGCAGGAGGAAGCCGCGCAAGCGGTGGCGGTGTTATTTCTTTACGGTGATCGTTCCCTCGCTCTGCGTGGAATGCAGCCCGTGACGCTCTGCGTCACATTCAGAGCCGAACGCGGAGCGTCCGTTGAGGTATTCCCACGCGGAGCATGGGAACGATCAGAGTGCAGGGCCTCAGGATTTAGGCGGATTGACCTTGGCCACCAGCGCATACGCCTTCACCGTCGCCGGGCGGTTCTGGATGTGGGTGAACCAGCGCAATACGTTGGGGAAGTCTTCCAGGTTCTGGCTTTGCCACTTGTGAGAAACGATCCACGGGTAGATCGCCATGTCGGCAATGCTGTATTCGCTGCCGGCGACAAAGTCATTGTTGGCCAGTTGCTTGTCGAGCACCCCATAGAGGCGGGCGGTTTCGTCGATGTAGCGCTTGATCGCGTAGGGGATTTTCTCTGGTGCGAATTGGCTGAAGTGATGATTTTGCCCGGCCATTGGCCCCAGTCCACCCATCTGCCAGAACAACCATTGCAACGCTTGCTGGCGTCCGCGCAGATCCTTGGGCAGGAACTTGCCGGTTTTCTCCGCGAGGTACAGCAGAATCGCCCCCGACTCGAACAGTGCCAACGGTTCACCGCCATCGGCCGGCTCATGATCGACGATGGCCGGGATTTTGTTGTTCGGCGAGATCTTCAGGAATTCGGGTTTGAATTGGTCGTTCTGGCTGATGTTGATCGGGTAAACGTTGTACGGCAGGCCGGCTTCTTCCAGGAATATCGAAATCTTGTGGCCGTTGGGGGTGGTCCAGTAATACAAGTCGATCATGAAGTACTCCAAATCAAGAGATATCGTCAGGTACGGACAGCGACCGCCGGCATCAGGTCGTCCTGTTTGCGTTTGATGGCTTGCCAGCAGGAAGAGGTGATGCTGAAGTGCGGGAAATTCAATGCCCCAGCAGGAGAAAAGTCGGCATGGAGCTCAAGACAAACGCGGCGCTGATCATCATCGATCAACAAAAAGGCATTCTGCATCCCAAACTGGGTCGTCGAAACAACCCTCAGGCCGAAGCGCGCATCCTGGAATTGTTGGGGCATTGGCGCCGAACCGGGCGGCCGGTGATTCATGTGCAGCACCTGTCCCGCTCAGAGGATTCAGTGTTCTGGCCGCAGCAATCGGGGGTGGAATTTCAGGAGCGTTTTCAACCCTTGGCTGACGAGTACGTGATTCAGAAGCAAGTGCCGGATGCCTTTTGTTCCACGGGGCTGGAGGCGCGTTTGCGCGAGGCGGGGATCGATCAGTTGATCATCGTTGGCGTGGCGACCCACAACTCGGTAGAGTCCACAGCGAGAACGGCCGGGAATCTGGGGTTTGAAGCGTGGGTTGCTGAGGATGCGTGCTTTACCTTCGATAAAGCGGATTACTTTGGCAATGCTCATTCAGCCGAGGAAGTGCATGCGATGTCGCTGGGTAATTTACATGGCGAATATGCGACGGTGATCAGTACGGATCAAATCCTGAGCGACGACTGAAAACCTGTAGGAGCGAGGCTTGCCCGCGAAAGCGATTTAACTGACAGATTGATAGTGAATGTGCCGCCGTCTTCGCGAGCAAGCCCGCTCCCACACTCGATCTGCGCCAGTCACACATTGTGTGAACACAGCAGATCCAATGTGGGAGCGGGCTTGCTCGCGAAGGCGATTCAACAGGCGAAAAAGATATCCGCCCGAAGCATCAAGCGCCGTGGCACTTCTTGAATTTCTTGCCATTGCCGCAAGGGCAAGGGTCGTTGCGGCCGACGTCTTTCAAGGCATTGCGTACCGGTTCCTGGTGGGCGTGGCCGCAGTTCGGGCCGTGGACATGGCCATGGTCGTGATCATGGTGATCGTGATGGTCATGATCGTGGTTGCAGTCAGGGCCATGGACATGAGGTTGCTGGGTCATCGGGCTTACTCCGGAATTAGATCGGCGGCGATTATCACGCCATTACGCGCCAGGTGCACGTAGTGCGCGATGAATAAGCCGGTTTCCAGTTCACCTTCCAGACGATAGGGAATGTGTTGGTCGGGTTTTTTCAGCAGCTTGACCAGATCCCGGACTTTCGGCCACAGGTTGGTGCGGATCGGTACTTTAAAATAAGCACTGCGTTTGGGGCCGACCGTGAACCAGTGTTCGTGCTCACCTTCGCTCAGCAGTATGTCCCCCAGGTGAATGCGATACTCCAGGGCACGCACCGTCAGGTCTTGGTCATTGGGATTGTCGACGCGAAAATGCAGGAGGAATTTCTGCTCCAGTAGTTTGGCCCGGACCACCTCGACCTTGACCAGATGCACCTGCGGCTCCGGCAAGTCGTCGTCGAACCACGACGCACAGCCGCCGAGCCCCAGAAACAGGAGCAGGGTGAGCAGCTGTAATGCGCGCCGCCGGGTGTTCATGGTCGTGTTTCTCCCTTTGTAGCAGCTGTCGAGCCTTGGCGAGGCTGCGTTCGGCTGCGCAGCAGTCGTGAATCCGGCTGACGCGGTTTGCCTGAAGCACCGCAAGTTCTGGTTTGACGACTGCTTCGCAGCCGAACGCAGCCTCGCAAGCTCGACAGCTGCTACGGCCGAACGCAGCCTTCGCCAGCTGCTAAAGGGATCACCTCAAGCGCCAAAGTAGCTCGCGCAGCACTTCTTGAACTTCTGCCCGCTGGCGCACGGGCACGCATCGTTGCGTCCGGCCTTGAGTGACACGGTGGGGTCGATGAAATACCAATGGCCGGCGTTCTGTACGAATGACGAACGTTCGCGGTGACTGTGTTCGCCGCTGCTGTCGTGCCAGCGAGCGGTGAAGGTGACGAAAGCGTGCTCTGGCTGACCGCCGAAGACTTCGGCGCTTTCCACCTCCAGGCCCAGCCAGGTGCTTTGGGCGCTCCAGTCGCTGATCGACTGGCGATCCAGGCCGGCCTGTTGTGCGGGCAGGGTGGTCGCTACCAGATAGTCAATCAACCCCAGTACATAGGCGCTATAGCGCGACCGCATCAAGACTTCGGCGCTGGGGGCGGGGTGGCCGGCGTGGTAATGGCCACAGCAGGCATCGAGCAGCGTGCCGCTGCCGCAAGGACAAATGGATGTACTCATTGCGTTACCACCAATATTTCCCGAAGTTTTCCGGATTGGCCCAGAAGCGTGAGTTAAGCCAGTCGGGCACCTGTTTATAGTCAAGCAGATCGTAGGTAAACAGGGTCAGTACTTGATCATCGCGCTGGAAGCGTTCACTGGCTTGCAGCGCCAGGGAGAAAAAGTCCGTCTCCTGCCAACCGCATGCCGGCAAGTCGGCCAGTACCGCAATGCGGCTGGCATTGAGGTTGCGTATCCCGCCGAGCAGATTCAAGCCGTCGCGCTTGGGTAAATGTTCGAGGCAATCGACCACCAGCGCCAGATCAAACCGTTGCGCCGCCAGTTCGGCGGGCAGTGGCCCGGGCGCAGCAAAGGCGACGATGCTGTCCGGGTGCGCGAGTTTGAATGCCTCAAGCGCGGGGAATTCGCTGGCGCCAATCAGCAACAGACGCGCCGGGGCATAACGATCAAGCAAAGCGGCCAACGCCTGCTGGGGCGTGCGCGAAGAAATACCTGCAATCATGGAAGATCCTCAATCAGAACGCCAAGACTAGCCTGCCCCAACGTTCGGGCCTAGCGTCCCTTCTGGCGGGTTTAACTAAAAAGCGCCGATCTTCCGTGAACACGGGGCAAAACAGCAATGGCCTATTGCTGGCGGAGATTAAAAGTCGGGTCTTTACTCCCTAGAATCGGTTTTAAGCCGATCCCTCAGGAGAAGAACTAGATGAGCATAATTCGGACAGCATTACCCTTGGTTCTGCTAACCAGTGTGTTGACTGGTTGCGCAGGTTTGCAGAAAACCGACTGGCCGACCTGTGCGGGTGTCGGCGGTGTCATCGGTGCAGGGCTCGGCGCGACCGAAAGCTCGGCATGGGCGGGGTATGGCGCGCTGCTGGTCGGCGGCACGGCAGCAGCCTGGTGCTGGGTGCACGGCGATGGCGATGAAGACGGCGATGGTGTGCTGGACAGCCGCGACAAGTGCCCGGGTACACCTAAAGGCGTGCGGGTCGATGCCGACGGCTGCCCTCCACCCGCGCCTGCGCCGGTGGTCGAGGAGGCAGCGGTGGTCAAGGAAGAAGTCATCGTTATCCGTGATGTGCACTTCCAGTTCGACTCGGCCAAGCTCACCCCTGCCGATAAAGACGTACTCAACACCATTGCCACGCGCCTGAAACAGGAATCCTCCACCGCCCAACTGACCGTCACCGGTCATACCGACAGCGTCGGCAGTGATGCCTACAACCAGAAACTGTCGGATAGACGCGCCCATTCAGTGGTGGAATACCTGATTTCCCAAGGCGTGCCACGCAGCAGTTTCGTGTCTGTGACCGGTGCTGGTGAAAGCCAACCGGTGGCCGATAATAAAACCGCTGACGGCCGTTCGATGAACCGGCGCACGGAAATCAAAATCAACCGCTAGATCTCTCGCATTCCGCGGCTTGTACAGTCGCGGATGCGGGTCTTTACTCCTGTGTGACCGGTATGGGCCGGTGACACAGGAGCATTCACAATGAGCGTTCTCACAAGGACCGTCTTGCCGGTTCTGCTGCTTGGCAGTCTTCTGACCGGTTGTGCGACTCACAGCGATGGCACCGCCCCCCTCAATCAACGTACGTGGCCGATCTGCAGCGTCATTGGCGGACTGGTCGGCGGCGGTTTGGGCGCGATCGAAAGTGGTGGCTGGGCAGCCGGTGGGGCAGCGCTCGGGATCTTGACCGGTGGCCTGATCTGTTACGCCCAGGATGGCGATGAAGACGATGATGGCGTCTTCGATCGACGTGATCGTTGCCCCGATACGCCTGCCGATACCCCTGTCGAACATCACGGTTGCCCGCTGCCGCAATACCCGGCCAGCGTGAAACCTGTTGAACCTCCGGTCTCCGAAGTCATCACCCTGAACGGCAACGTGCTGTTCGCTTACAACCAATCCGAGCTGATGCCCCAAGCGCGCAATGAGCTGGATTCGTTGATGGCCAAATTGCAGAACACCGATGTGGTGAGCATTAAAGTCATCGGTCATACCGACAGCCAGGGTTCGGACGCCTATAACCAGAAACTGTCGGAACGTCGTGCCAGCAGCGTCGCTGCCTACCTGTTGAGTCAGGGGCTGGCGCCGAACAAACTCACCAGCGAAGGCCGGGGCGAAAGCCAGCCGGTGGCCGATAACGACACGGAAGAAGGACGGGCGCAAAACCGCCGCGTGGAATTACACATCAATCGCTAAGCTCTGTGACTAATAACCGCGTGATAGAGCCGTCGGGCAACGATTCGGGTTGATCCGGCGGCCAATCCGCGACCTTCGGGAAGAATTTTTTGTTGCCCTCTGGCTTATCCCGCGTGGAAGCCGTTACTGTGCGTGCAAAGAATAATTCTCAACGGAGGAGCGTATGAAGGTGTTTTGGGGGCTGGGGAAGTTGTTGACCCTGCTGTTCTGGCTGGTGGCGCTGGCCAATCTGCTCATACCGTTTGTTCATCCGTTTCACCTGCTGATCAATTTTGCAGGCACTGTGTTGGCAGGGCTCCATCTTCTGGAGCTGGTGTTCTGCAACCGCAGCCTCAAAGGTCGAGCCCATCCTTGGCGTGATCGCCTGAAGATTGTCTTTTTCGGCGTTTTCCACCTGCAAACCATTCCGGCCCCGGCCGCTTCGAAGGCCTCCCATGCGTAAACTCTGTCTGCTCGCTGCACTTATCAGCCCATTGGCCTGCGCGCAGGTGGTGAGCGTCGAAACCAACTCGCTGATGCGCTTGCCCAACACCACCAGTACCTTGCAACTGGAACGGCTGGAAGTCGCCGATTACGGGACTTTGCTGATTCCCTCGAACGTGACCGAAGTGACGGTCGGCGAGCTGCACCTGGGGCGCGACGCGCGGATTGCCATTGTGCCGAGCGAACAAGTTCTGGCGTTGAAGGTCAGCCGTGCCGAATTGGCCGAAGGCAGTCAGATCACTGCACGTGGCGCGCCGGGGACTTACCTCAAGGCCGCTCGCTCCGGGCGCAATCTGGATTTGCAGATCAAAGCGTTGAACGCGCCGCAATTGTCGGTAGACGCTCGCGGTGGCGCGGGTGCTCCAGGTTTTGTCGGCCTTGATGGGGCTAATGGTCAAGCACCGGGTTGTACCTGGGGCCAGGCCGGTCGCGGCGCCGATGGCAGTAATGGCAGTGACGGCCAGCCGGGCGCACCAGGGGCGCTGGTTCGATTGGAAGTGCCGCGTGATTACCCGGCGCAGCAGATCAAGGTCGAGGTTGCGGGCGGGGTTGGTGGGGCGGCAGGTCCGGGGGGTAAACCTGGCGCGGGCGGCAAGGCCAAGGGCTGCGTCGTCTATAAAGCCGATGGCGGCAAAAGCGGTCGTCCCGGTGTCGATGGCCAGCCAGGGCCTGCGGGAGTGGCGGGTTCGGTGACGATTCAGCGGTTGTAAGCCCTCAAGCGATTGTTCCCACGCTCTGCGTAGGAACGCAGCCCGTGACGCTCCGCGTCACTGGACGCGGAGCGTCCCTTGAGACATTCCCACGCAGAGCGTGGGAACGATCACGGCCGAGCCGCAGCAATCGCCACCAGCACCAACCCGACCATCAGGTTAATCCCCACCAACCGACGAATCTTCCCCAGCACCGCCGCGCCCGTCGGCCAATCCTGAGCTGCCACCGCCGTGCGCAGTTCCGGCAGCAACAACGCCTGAATCCGGATAAACAGCGCCGTCATCACCACATACAATCCCATCATCACCTGCACATACCGCGGCGCCGCTTCAAACCCCGCGAACTGCAGATGAATCATGCCCACACCGCTGATCGGCAAAAGCACCACCGCGATCCAGACCCAGCGGAAAAAACCTTGAAACACTTCCACCCACAGCTTCAATCGGGCAGGGCCTTCCAGCGCCTTCATCGCCGCGGGGCGCAAGACCATCCAGGCGAAAAACATGCCGCCGACCCACACCAGGGCAGCGATGACATGCAGGGTATAAACGATGCCAAAAGGTGTCATTGAGGTACTCCGTTCTGCGCGGGATTAAATAGCGGGGTATGATAGCGGCCGATCCGAAGTACTGAAAATTTATCCAGCCTTTTTGCGCCCGACAATCCATGATCAGCACTGAACTCAAAACCACGATCCAGGGCGCCTATTCGCGTTTTCTCGAAGCCAAGAGCCTCAAGCCGCGCTACGGCCAACGCCTGATGATCGCCGAAATTGCCAAAGTCCTCGGTGACATCGACACCGACGACGAAGGCCGGCGCAGTGGCGACCCCGCAATTGTCGCGGTGGAAGCCGGCACCGGTACCGGCAAAACCGTGGCCTACAGCCTGGCGGCCATCCCTGCCGCGAAGGCCGCCGGCAAGCGTCTGGTGATCGCCACGGCCACCGTGGCCCTGCAAGAGCAGATCGTCTACAAGGATTTGCCCGACCTGATGCGCAACAGCGGGCTGAATTTCAGCTTCGCCCTGGCCAAGGGCCGGGGGCGCTACATGTGCCTGTCCAAGCTGGATATGTTGCTCCAGGAAGGTCATGCGCAGACTGCCACCGCGCAGCTGTTCGAAGAAGAAGGCTTCAAGATCGAGGTCGATGAGGCCAGCCAGAAGCTGTTCACCAGCATGATCGAGAAGCTCGCCGGCAATAAGTGGGATGGCGATCGCGACAGTTGGTCCACCGCGCTGGAAGACGCCGATTGGGCGCGCCTGACGACCGATCACAGTCAGTGCACCAACCGTCATTGCCCGAACTTCGGCCAGTGCGCCTTCTACAAGGCCCGCGAAGGCATGGGCAAAGTTGACGTGATTGTCACCAACCACGACATGGTCCTGGCCGACCTGGCCCTGGGCGGCGGCGCGGTTCTGCCGGACCCGCGTGACACCATCTACGTGTTTGACGAAGGCCATCACCTGCCGGACAAGGCCATCGGTCACTTCGCTCACTACACTCGTCTGCGTTCCACCGCCGACTGGCTGGAAACCACTGCCAAGAACCTCACCAAATTACTCGCCCAGCACCCGTTGCCGGGCGATCTGGGCAAATTGATCGAGCAGGTGCCGGAGCTGGCCCGGGAGATCAAGACCCAGCAGCAGTTCATGTTCAGCGCCTGCGAACAAGCCGCCGACTTCAAGCCCGGCGAAGACGTCGAAGGTCGTGAGCGACCACGCCACCGTTTTGTCGGAGGGGTGATTCCCGAGCACATGCGCGAAATGGGCATCGAGCTGAAGAAGGGCTTTGCCCGCCTGACCGATTTGTTTACCCGGCTCACCGAACTGCTCAAGGAAGGTATGGACGGCGAGGTCAACATCGGCATCGCCAGCAATCAGGCCGAAGAGTGGTATCCACTGTTCGGCAGCCTGTTGTCGCGCTCTTCGGGCAACTGGGAGCTGTGGACCGCTTTCACCGTCGAAGACCCGGAAGACAACCCGCCCATGGCCCGTTGGCTGACCCTGGCCGAAAGCGGTTCGCTGTTCGACATCGAGGTCAATGCCAGCCCGATCCTCGCGGCGGACATGCTCCGACGCAACCTGTGGAACGTGGCTTACGGGGCGCTGGTAACCTCGGCGACCCTGACCGCTCTCGGCACCTTCGATCGCTTCCGCATGCGTGCCGGCCTGCCTAAAACAGCCGTGACCGCGGTGGTCCCGAGCCCGTTTCATCACGCCGACGCCGGTGTGCTGCGGGTGCCGGACCTGAAGGCCGATCCGCGTGATGCTCCGGCCCACACGGCGGCGATCATTCGCGACTTACCGGAACTGGTCGAGGGCTCTCGTGGCACCCTGGTGCTGTTCTCATCGCGTAAACAGATGCAGGACGTGTTCGACGGTCTGGACCGCGACTGGCGCAAGCAAGTGTTCATTCAAGGCAACCTGTCGAAGCAGGAAACCCTGAACAAGCACAAGGCGCGGGTCGATGGCGGGGATTCCAGCGTGCTGTTCGGCCTGGCGAGTTTCGCCGAAGGCGTGGATTTGCCCGGTGCGTATTGCGAGCACGTGGTGATCGCCAAGATTCCGTTCTCGGTGCCCGACGATCCGGTCGAAGCGGCGCTGGCGGAATGGATCGAGGCCCGTGGCGGCAATCCGTTCATGGAAATCTCCGTGCCGGACGCCTCGCTGAAACTGGTCCAGGCCTGCGGTCGCTTGCTGCGGACCGAAGAAGACCGCGGCACCATCACCTTGCTCGACCGTCGTCTGGTCACGCAGCGCTACGGCAAAGCTATTCTCAATGCATTGCCGCCATTTCGTCGTGAAATTTCCTGATGCACCGGTGGGCAAATAAGCCCACCGCGTTGTCTACCTCACTGCCACCGCTTTTCCACTGGCCCATTGATGGTCGCTTGGGAGATCCACGTTCCTATGATTCGCCGTTCGTTGCCTGCTGTTTTTGCCTTGATGTTCGCAGCCCCTTTGCTGGCGGCCCCTGCCGGCCAGCAGACGCTGTTCAACTTTGTGCGTCCCGCCGATGTGGTTCAGGTGGCGACCCAGGACACCAGCCTGCCGCAGTCCAACGCGGAGCAAACAGCCGAAGGTGAAGTGCTGCGCCGCGTGACCTTCAACCCGGTCGCCCGGCCGACCTTGCGCCTGACGCCGCAGACCGGTGCCTGGGACTGGTCGCAGTCGGGTGTCATGAGCCTGCGGATCCAGAGCGCGATGAACTGGGCGGTGACCCTGAACGTGACCATCCAGAGCAACGACGGCAAGACCCTGGTCAGCCGCGTCGATCTGCCGGCCGGCCCGGCGCAAACCCTGCTGGTGCCACTGCAGCCGAGTACACCTTTGAGCCAGGGCATGAAAGCCGGCCCGCCGATGCCGATCAACTTCGAAGGCCAGCGTGTATTGCTGGCGAGCAGCGCCGGTGAGCTGGACCGCAGCCAAGTGGTGTCGGTGACCTTGTCGATGGATCAGCCCAAAGTCGCCCAAAGCATCCTGCTCGAACGCTTCGGCGTGCAGGATGGAGAGGCTGTCACCAAAGCCGCTTATGGCGCTCTGGTGGACGCCTACGGCCAATCGACCCGGGCCAAATGGCCGGAGAAGGTCAGCAGCGACGAGCAATTGAAATCCGCTGCGGCCAAAGAACAGCAACAACTGAAAACCTGGCTGGCCGAGCGCGAGAAGCAGTCCCTGGACAAGTTCGGCGGCTGGACCAAAGGCCCTGCGTTCAAGGCCAGCGGCTTTTTCCGCACAGAAAAACGTGACGGTCGCTGGTACCTGGTGACCCCCGAAGGGCATCCGTTCTATTCCCTCGGCGTCAACAGCGTGACCCAGAGCGCAAACCAGACCTACGTCGCCGGTCGCGAGTGGATGTTCGAGTCCCTGCCCAAACCCGACGAGCCCCTTGCCAGCTACTATGGCGAAGGCGACAACCGTGGCGGCAATGGCGCCGATCAGGGCCGAGCCTACAATGCCGGGCGCTGGTACGATTTTTATGGCGCCAACCTGCAGCGCCTGTATGGCGAGCCTTGCACACCGGGCAGCGACACCAAGGCCGGTGTCGCCGAAGCGGCCAAGGCCGATGCGGTCGAGGCGACGGCCGATAAGGCCGCCGCACCATCAGCCGATCCTGCGGCGACCGAATCCGCGGCCGGCGTCGCTGAAGCGGCCAAGACCGGCGCCGTTGAAGCGTTAGTCGAAAAAGCGGCCGAGCAAACGGCCGCCGAACCTTGCAAAGTGGTTTTCGACGAAAAGCGTTGGGCCAGTCACACCCTCGATCGCCTGCAAGCATGGGGTTTCAACACCCTCGGCAACTGGAGCGCACCGGTGTTTGGCAACGCTGACCGAGTGCCATACACCCTGCCGCTGTCGATCGTCGGCGATTACGCCAGCATCAGCACCGGCACCGATTGGTGGGGCGGCATGCCCGATCCGTTCGATCCGCGTTTCGCCATGGCCACCGAGCGCGCCGTAGCCATCGCCGCCCGCGACCATCGCGACGATCCTTGGCTGATCGGTTACTTCGCCGATAACGAACTGGCCTGGGCCGGTCCCGGCGATGACCCGAAAGCCCGTTACGCGCTGGCCTACGGGACCTTGAAAATGACCACCGATGTGCCGGCCAAACGTGCCTTCCTCAAACAACTGCGTGACAAGTACCGCAACCAGGCGGGCCTTTCCAAGGCATGGGGCATTGATCTGCCGGCCTGGGAATTGATGGAAGACCCGGGCTTCGTGCCACCGCAGCCGAGCGCCGAGTACCCGGAAATCGAAGCCGACTTCAAATACTTCCAGAAAGTGTTCGCCGACACGTACTTCAAAACCGTCTCCGACTCGCTCAAGTGGCATGCGCCGAACCAATTGTTACTGGGCGGTCGTTTTGCCGTCAGCACCCCGGAAGCCGTCGAGTCCTGCGCGCAATACTGCGACGTGCTGAGCTTCAATATGTACACCCTGCAACCCCAGGACGGTTATGACTTCGCCAGACTGCGCAGCCTGGACAAGCCGGTGCTGATCACTGAATTCAATTTCGGTTCGACGGATCGCGGCCCGTTCTGGGGTGGCGTGACGCAACTGGCGAAAGAAGAAGACCGCGGCCCGGCCTACGCCAATTTCCTCAAGCAGGCGATGAGCGAACCGTCGATTGTCGGGGTGCATTGGTTCCAGTACCTCGATCAACCGGTGACCGGTCGCCTGCTGGATGGCGAGAACGGTCACTTCGGGCTGGTGGGTATTACTGATCTGCCGTTCCAGGGCTTTGTCGACAGTGTGCGCAAAAGCAATGTGCAGACAGTCGATCAACTTGGCAAAGAGGCCGAGAAGGCCAGGGCCGAGGCGGAAAAAGCCGCCGGGAACCATGAAGGCGAGGGCAGCAAGCAAGGCGCTGCCGGCAAAGGTGCGGAGCAGGGCGCCGGCCATGCGGGTGGGCATTCGGGCAATGGTCATTAAGCACTGAGATCCCCTGTGGCGAGGGAGCTTGCTCCCGTTGGACTGCGCAGCAGTCCCATTCTGGGGATAAGGGGCCGCTCCGCGCCCCAACGGGAGCAAGCTCCCTCGCCACAGAGGCTCCTGATTAATTCCATGGGCGACCGCCCGGCCCGACCCTGTTCCCAAATCCCTCAAGGGCTGGAACAATGCGGGCCACTTTATAGAGCGTTTATCCGGGAGCGTTGTGGGTGCAGATTCAGGGTCATTACGAGCTTAAGTTCGAAGCGGTGCGCGAAGCTTTTGCGGCGCTGTTCGACGATCCTCAGGAGCGTGGTGCGGCGTTGTGCATCCGCATCGGCGGTGAAACTGTCCTCGACCTCTGGGGTGGTACCGCTGACAAGGACGGCACCGAAGCCTGGCACAGCGACACCATTGCCAACCTGTTTTCCTGCACCAAGACCTTCACCGCCGTGACCGCGCTGCAACTGGTGGCCGAAGGCAAACTGCAACTGGATGTCCCGGTCGCTCGCTACTGGCCCGAGTTCGCTGCCGCCGGCAAAGAATCCGTGACCCTGCGCCACTTGCTCTGCCATCAGGCCGGCCTGCCTGCGCTGCGCGAGTTGCTGGCGCCAGAAGCACTTTACGACTGGCAGACCATGGTCGATGCCCTGGCTGCCGAAGCACCATGGTGGACGCCGGGTCAAGGTCACGGTTATGCGGCGATCACCTATGGTTGGCTGGTCGGTGAATTGCTGCGTCGCGCCGACGGTCGTGGGCCGGGCGAGTCCATCGTGGCACGGGTCGCGAAGCCTTTGGGACTGGACTTCCACGTTGGCCTCGCCGACAAAGAGTTTCATCGCGTCGCGCACATTGGCCGTAGCAAGGGCAACCTCGGCGACGCCGCGGCCCAGCGCTTGCTGCAAGTGACCATGCGCGAGCCGACGGCCATGAGCACGCGGGCCTTCACCAACCCGCCGTCTATAATGACTAGCACCAACAAACCGGAATGGCGGCGCATGCAGCAGCCGGCCGCCAATGGCCACGGCAATGCCCGCAGCCTGGCCGGGTTCTACTCAGGTTTGCTCGACGGCAGCCTGCTGGAAAGCGAAATGCTCGAGGAGCTGACCCGCGAACACAGCGTCGGCGAAGACAAGACTTTATTGACCCGGACCCGCTTCGGCCTGGGTTGCATGCTCGATCAACCGGATGTACCCAACGCCACCTACGGCCTCGGCCCACGGGCGTTCGGTCACCCGGGTGCTGGCGGTTCCATCGGTTTTGCTGATCCGGAATACGATGTGGCCTTCGGCTTTGTGACAAATACCCTGGGGCCGTACGTCTTGATGGATCCACGAGCCCAACAGCTTGTGCGAGTACTGGCCACTTGTCTGTAAATCACGCTTAAGGGGGCCAGGGCCGGAACCCGAAAGCCTTTGTGGTTTCAAAGCGCTGTTTATCCGGGCCAACCCGGTCTGATTCTTCATTACTTCATTTTGTGGATATCCAATGTCATCCAATAAAACTCTCGCCCTGGCCCTGTGCTTCGCTATCACCGGTTGCGCACAAACCCCACAAAATGACGCAGACGGCGGCAGCTGGTGGCCGTTCGGCTCTTCCGACAAGGTTGCGACCAAAGAACCGGCCCCCGCTCCGTTGAAACCTGCTGCAACAGCCCCCGTCGCCAAGGCTGACAGTGCATCCCCTTGGTACTGGCCGTTCGGTTCCGATGACGCTGCCGACAAAGTGGCCAAACCGGACGTGAAGCCGGAAGTTAAACCTGAAGCCAAGCCGGTCGTTGCAGCCAAGGCTGAAGCCGATGCCGGTGGCAACTGGTGGTGGCCGTTCGGCGGTAAGGAGCAGAGCACCGCCAAGGTCGTGCCGATGCCCGACCCGAAAGTCACCCAGGCCTGGCTCGACGACTACGAACCGCGCCTGCGCGAGGCGATCAAGGACAGCAACCTGAAACTCGAGCGCCGCGAAAACGTGCTGGTTGTCACGGCACCGGTAGAAGGCTCGTTTAACCCTGACCGTCCGTCCATGCTGTTGCCGGTGACCCTCGGCCCGTTCACCCGTGTCGCGAAAATCCTCGAAGTCGATCCAAAGACTGCCGTGCTGGTACTCGGTCACAGTGATACGTCGGGCGCCGCACCGGCCAACGTGAAGCTGAGCCAGGAGCGCGCCCAAGCGGTGGCGGCGATCTTCCGTCTCAGCGGTCTGCAGCGTGATCGCCTGATGCTGCGTGGCATGGGTGGTGAGGCTCCGCGCGCCGCCAACGACAGTTCTGAAGGTCGTGCCTTGAACCGTCGCGTCGAGCTGTTGGTGACGCCGGCAAACACCATGGTCGCGCTGCTGAGCAAGTACAACATGCCGGCTCCTGCACCGGTGAAAACCATGGTCGCTGCGCAAGACATCAAGCCAGTGGCCAAGCCTGTGACCCCGGCGCCTGCTGCGAAGAAAGCGGCTGTGCCGGCGACGAAAAAGGCACCGTCCAAGAAAGCGGCTGCCAAGGCGCCAGCCAAAAAAGCCGTGGTTAAGAAGACCGCGCCGGCCAAAGCCGCTGTCGACACCAAGAAAGTCGCTGTCGCCGATGACACAAAGAAGTGATTCGTTAACCAAAAGGAATGCGCCATGACCCGGCCCTTGGCAGATATGCGTCGCGATTACACCCGAGATGGCCTGACCGAGGCGCAAGCCCCGGCCGAGCCGTTCGCGCTGTTTCATCAGTGGTTTGCCGACGCGGTGAAAACCGAGCAAGTGCCGGTGGAGGCGAATGCCATGACGCTGGCCACCGTCGATCAGCAGGGGCGGCCGCATTGCCGCATCCTGCTGCTCAAGGGGTTGGACGAGCAGGGCTTCACCTTTTTCACCAACTACGATAGCGACAAGGGGCAGCAACTGGCAGCCAATCCATTTGCGGCCATGACGTTCTTCTGGCCGGCCCTGGAGCGCCAGGTGCGCATCGAAGGGCGGGTGGTGAAGGTCACGCCTGAAGAGTCCGATGCTTATTATCAGGTTCGTCCTCTGGGCAGCCGTCTCGGTGCCTGGGCCTCGCCCCAGAGCCGGGTGATCGCCGATCGCGGCGAACTGGAAGCGCTGCTCAAGAACACCGAGCAACGTTTCAGCGATACTCAGCCTCACTGCCCCGAACACTGGGGCGGCTATCGCTTGCTACCCGAGCGCATCGAATTCTGGCAGGGCCGTCCGAGCCGTCTGCACGATCGCCTCAACTACCGCTTGCAGGGCGCCGACTGGGTTCGTGAACGCCTGGCACCGTAACGTAAATAGCCTACCGATCGGAATACCCTGCCGCAGCGGCCGCCAGCCACTGAGGCAGGTCCCGCCGCTTGATCTTCTGCGCTTGAGCGTTCGCCAGTTGCTGGAGCATAAAGGCTCTTTTCTGTTCGTCTTTACCCGCCAGTGACAACGCCAGATCGCGGTCCATCCAGCGTTTGATCCGCACGTACAGCCACCAATGGAAGTACAAGCCGGCGACGGTCGTGACGACAATGATGAAGTAATCCATGAAAATCCTTGGGTCTGCGGCGCAGATTTTGTAATTTGTCGCTACTGTGTGTGAGTTCGAAAAAGCGCCTGTATCGGGCCTGAATGAAACCAATTTTATCCGGGCAATGCCGTGACAGGCGTCAAGCTGCGGAGTTTAATGGATACCTGTCCTATGGAGTTTGATGCTATGCGTAAGTCTGTTCTGCTGGTTGCTTCCTTTTCCACGATGGCGATGTTGCTCTCCGGTTGCCAATCGAGCCTGACCGGTGACTCCTACTCCCGTGACGAAGCGCGTCGTGTGCAGACGATTCGCATGGGTACCATCGAAGCCCTGCGTCCGGTGAAAATCGAAGGCACCAAAACCCCGATCGGCAGCGCCGCGGGCGCAGTCGTGGGTGGTGTCGGCGGTAGCGCCATCGGCGGCGGTCGCGGCAGTATCGTCGCAGCGGTCATCGGCGCTGTCGCCGGCGGCCTGATGGGCTCGGCTGCCGAAGAAGGCCTGACCCGCACGCAAGGTGTTGAAATCACCGTGCGCGAAGACGATGGCAGCATGCGCGCCTACGTGCAGGAAGTTCAGCCAAACGAAGTGTTCCGCGTGGGTGAGCGGGTGCGGATTGCTACTGTTGATGGTACGAGCCGCGTTGCGCACTAAGCGGGAATACGGGTAAAAGAAAACCCCGATCAGGTGACTGGTCGGGGTTTTTTGTTTTTTGGGGGAATTACCATACTTTCCGATATCGAAATGCAACTTGGTAATCAAAAGCGGCAATATTGATCTTATGCTTGAACAGAGGCTGAAGCTCTGGCACCCACGCCGATAAAACGTCAAATCCACCGTCGTAGATCTCGCTTTCCGCCATCAGGCCTAATGCATCGATTACTGAACCGTCATCACCAAGATCAGCGGAGTATTCTTTTCCGGCTGCTATTTCCGTTTCTTTGTCATACCAGTCCAATCTGATCTTCAGTCCCATCTTGGCCTCACAAATACTTTTTAATGCTGCGGTTTTTTTTAGGCGGGTCTATTTGCTTGCCTGTCAGGTGGTCGAACGAGCCTAGATGGCTTCCATCACTTGCCCGATAAGCTTCCAGCTCCCCATGCAAAGAGTCCCATTCATAAATTGTTCGACCTTTGGCATCAATCCAACGCTCTCGAAGTCCACCGCCCCCTTGTCGTGGGGTTTTCTTTTTTGCTTCCTTCAAGCCCAAGAAACCAGTGATTTCCTCTGTTTCAGGTGCAGAGTGATAGTCGTGATCGGGGTTAGGAACCCGTCTTCCTGAAACACTCACCACAATATAAACCGGCAACACCCCCGAATCCGCCGGAAACACAAGAATGAAATCCTTGTACTCAGGCGGATACACCGGATTCACGATGATGCTGTCAGCCGCCTTCGTCGGCGGATAAACCCAGATATGTGGCGCTTGTGGTGCGGCTTCCAAAGCGGGGATGCCGAGAATGTTTGAACCGTCTTCGGCCGGTGTCCAGATCAGCTCTATACCATCCCCAAGATCAGCCACCTGCTGACTGCCGCGCGAGGTGAATTGCACGACATCGACCATCTCCCAGTCACGGTTTTTACCGGTGTAGAAACCGTATCCCTTGAGACTGCCGTCAGCCTGTTGCTCGACCCGCAGGCGTACGCGGGTGCGGGCCTGTTTGAGGGATCGCAGTTGGTCTTCGGTGTAGAGCGAGCTGTCGCCAAGGCTCGACGGTATGACCAGGGCCACCAGGCCTGCCAAGGTAGCCGCGGCGGTGCTGGCGGCGACGGCGGGCAGTGCGGTGAACGCTGAGCCGGCTAGCGCAAAGCTGCCGAAACCCGCCGGAACCGCAGTGCCACTGATTTTCTTGAGCGGTACAACACCGCTTTCATCGGCCTCGCGAGCGCCGAGCAGAACCAGTTCGCCGTAGTCTTTCAGACTGTCAGTCGGAACAACGCCAGTGGGATTCGTGTAGTCGATGATTGCGTCGGGCAGTTTGCAGGACTTGGCGAACACGCAGCCCGCGCGGACAACGTCGTCCTTTTTCGCAGCGACTTGAAGGCTGTCTTCGAAGGCCCACTGCCTCGCCAGCATGGTGTCGTAGGCATTTTGCCTGGCGTCCCGCTCGGCCAGTTCGGTGGCCGTCATGTAGCGGTGGGTGACGTGATGCCCATCGCCTGACGGTGGGTTTTTAACCCGGGGGATGTCCTTGTTGCCAGCCACTGATTGTCCTTTCGCTCGTCCATCGGCAACCCCTGAAAGAGGGGCTGCGCGACGTTAACGAACGTGGCTAATCGTGGCTGTAGGACGAATCCTGAATGTCGCTAAGAGTGTTCTCTATCGTTCAGGACTGCAGCGCAGTGCTCTTGCGACTCGCTGCTGCCGTCACCGCATAACCGAGCAATGCCGCCAGTATCGAGCCGGTCAGAATCCCCATTCGATCCATCCCGGCGTATTCACTGGTGCCGGGCACGAAGGCCAGGGAACCGACAAACAGGCTCATGGTGAAACCGATGCCGCAGAGGATCGCCACACCCAGCACCTGACCCCAGTTGGCGCCTTGGGGCAGGGTGGCAATGCCGATTTTTACCGCCAGCCAGGTCAGGCCGTAGACACCGATGGTCTTGCCCAGCAGCAGGCCGATGGCGATGCCCATCGGCACGTCGTGGGTGAAGCTTTCGACCGTCACGCCGCTCAGGGACAGGCCGGCGTTGGCGAAGGCGAACAGCGGCAGGATGCCGTAGGCCACCCACGGATGCAGGGCATGTTCCAGGGTCAGCAGCGGCGAAGGCTCGGCGTTTTTCGTGCGCAGTGGAATGCAGAAGGCCAGGGTCACGCCGGCCAGCGTGGCGTGCACGCCGCTCTTGAGTACGCAGACCCAGAGGATCAGCCCGATGATCATGTACGGCCCGAGCTTGACCACGCCGAGTCGATTCATCCCGATCAACGCCGCGATGCAGGCTGCGGCCAATGCCAGGGACAAGGTCGACAGTGCGCCGGAATAGAAGATCGCAATGATGATGATCGCGCCCAGGTCGTCGATGATCGCCAGGGTCATGAGGAACAGTTTCAGCGACACCGGCACGCGTTTGCCCAACAGGGCCAGTACGCCGAGGGCGAAGGCGATGTCGGTGGCGGTCGGAATGGCCCAGCCACTCAGGGCGGACGGGTTGTCGCGGTTGAGGAACCAGTAGATCAGCGCCGGCACCACCATGCCGCCAATCGCCGCCGCGCCGGGCAGGACGATTTGCGACGGTTTCGACAGTTGGCCGTCGAGGACTTCGCGTTTCACTTCCAGGCCAATCAGCAGGAAGAACAGGGCCATCAGGCCATCGTTGATCCACAGCAACAGTGGCTTGGCGATTTTCAGCGCGCCGATCTGAGCCACCACGGGGGTGTCCAGCAGCCCGCTATAGAGCCACGACAGTGATGAATTGTTGATGATCAGGGCGAGAGCGGCCGCGGCGATCAATAACAGACCGCTGGCAGCTTCCAACTGAAAGAAACGCGTGAACGTGCTACGCAGAGGCAAGGTCGCTCTCCATCGATGAATTCAAAAGGTGGCACACCCTAACCCGTACCGTTAGTTGTTAAAACAAAAGTTATATTCTTTTTTGTTATATGCCGTTACAACGCGGACGGTCAGCAAAGGCGAGCCTAGCAGTTGCCGGACGTATTGGACCTCAGCTGTATCTGTGCATGATGTAGGTTCTTTCCTAAGCTTGTGGGCTGAGCCTTGCGACAAGGCCGACTCTTTGCCTGATTCAACGAGAAAACCATCATGAGCGACAACCGACAGTGGGCCCGCGAAGCCATCCGGATCATCGAAGCCGACTTCCAGCGCAGCGCCGATACCCACCTGATCCCCTTGCCGCTGCCGGGGTTGCCGGGCATCGAGTTGTACTTCAAGGATGAGTCGAGCCATCCCACCGGTAGCCTGAAACATCGGTTGGCGCGCTCGTTGTTTCTTTACGCTTTGTGTAACGGCTGGCTCAAACCCGGTGCGCCGGTGATCGAAGCGTCCAGCGGTTCGACGGCGATTTCCGAGGCGTATTTTGCCCGGTTGCTGGGTTTGCCGTTCATTGCGGTGATGCCCGCAAGCACGTCCAAGGAAAAGATCGCGCAAATCGCTTTCTACGGTGGCAAGAGCCATCTGGTGGACGATCCTACGCAGATCTACGCCGAGTCCGAACGCCTGGCTCGCGAACATGACGGGCACTTCATCGACCAGTTCACCTACGCCGAACGCGCTACCGACTGGCGGGCGAACAACAACATCGCCGAATCGATCTTCCAGCAGATGCGTTTCGAGCTGCATCCGGAACCGAGCTGGCTGATTTCCAGCCCCGGCACCGGAGGCACCACCGCGACCCTCGGCCGTTACGTGCGCTATCGCCAGCACTCCACCCGCGTGCTGTGCGCCGATGCCGAGCGTTCGGTGTTCTTCGACTATTACCAGACCGGCGACGCCAGCCTGCGCCTGGATTGCGGGTCACGGATTGAAGGCATTGGTCGTCCGCGAGTGGAAGCGTCGTTCCTGCCCAAGGTGATCGATGCGATGGTCAAGGTGCCGGACGCCTTGTCGCTGGCGGCCATGCATTATCTGGCGCAGCGTTTGGGTCGGCATGTGGGTGGATCCAGCGGCACCAACCTGATTGGCGCGTTGATGGCGGCGCAACAGATGAAAGCGGCGGGGGAGTCGGGGTCGATCGTGGCGATTCTGTGCGATGGCGGCGAGCGCTATGCCACCACCTATTACGATCAGGCCTGGCTCAAGGCCCAGGGGTATGAGTTGAGTGGTTTGATGGATGCCGTAGCGGCGAGTGTCGAGCGCGGCGAGCCGTTGCCGGCCAGCGTGTTGCGCGCAAACATCTGACTCACCGAAGATCAAATGTGGGAGCGGGCTTGCTCGCTCCCACAGGGGTTTTGCGTTGTTTCAGGAATTGCCGGTCAGGCATCCAGGCCAAGGATGTCTCGGGCCACCGCTTCAGCGATGCGAATCCCGTCGACACCCGCCGACAGAATCCCGCCCGCATAACCCGCGCCTTCACCGGCCGGGAACAAGCCCTTCACGTTCAGGCTTTGCATCGACTCGTTGCGGGTAATGCGCAGTGGCGATGACGTGCGCGTCTCGATCCCGGTCAGCACGGCGTCGTGCAGCGAGTAGCCACGAATCTGCTTCTCGAACGCCGGCAAGGCTTCGCGAATGGCTTCGATGGCGAACGCCGGCAACGCCAGGGCCAAATCGCCCAAGGCAACGCCCGGTTTGTAGGACGGCTCGACGCTGCCCAATTCGGTCGACGGTTTGCCTGCAATGAAGTCGCCGACCAATTGCGCTGGCGCTTCGTAATTGCTGCCGCCCAACACAAAGGCGTGGGATTCCAGGCGTTCCTGCAACTCGATGCCAGCCAGTGGGCCACCTGGGTAATCGACTTCCGGGGTGATGCCGACAACGATCCCGGAGTTGGCGTTGCGCTCGTTACGCGAGTACTGGCTCATGCCGTTGGTGACCACGCGGTTCGGCTCGGAGGTCGCCGCCACCACGGTGCCGCCCGGGCACATGCAGAAGCTGTAGACCGAACGGCCGTTGCTGGCGTGGTGCACCAGTTTGTAGTCGGCAGCGCCGAGTTTCGGGTGCCCGGCGTACTTGCCCAGGCGCGCGCGGTCGATCAGCGATTGCGGGTGCTCGATGCGGAAACCCACCGAGAACGGCTTGGCTTCCATGTACACGCCGCGGCCGTGGAGCATGCGGAAGGTGTCCCGGGCGCTGTGGCCGAGGGCCAGAATCACGTGTTTCGAATGGATCTGCTCGCCGCCATTGAGCTCGACACCGACCAGTTGGCCGTCTTCGATCAAGACGTCAGTGACGCGCTGCTGGAAGCGCACTTCGCCGCCCATGGCGCGAATCTGCTCACGCATGTTTTCCACGACACCGGTCAGACGGAACGTACCGATGTGCGGTTTGCTGACGTAGAGGATTTCTTCCGGCGCGCCGGCCTTGACGAACTCGTGCAAGACTTTGCGACCGATGAATTTCGGGTCCTTGATCTGGCTGTAGAGCTTGCCGTCAGAGAACGTACCCGCGCCGCCTTCACCGAACTGCACGTTGGATTCGGGGTTGAGCACGCTTTTGCGCCACAGGCCCCAGGTGTCCTTGGTGCGCTGACGCACTTCGGTGCCACGTTCGAGGATGATCGGTTTGAAGCCCATTTGCGCCAGCAGCAGCCCGGCGAAGATTCCGCACGGGCCGAATCCGACCACGATCGGGCGCTGGCTCAGGTCAGCCAGTGCCTGGCCGACCACTTTGTAGCTGACATCCGGCGCCACGTTGACGTTACGGTCATCGGCGAATCTGTGCAGCACCGCCGCCTCACCGCGAACGTTGAGGTCGATGGTGTAGATGAAGCACAGTTCGGAGGACTTTTTGCGCGCATCGTAGCTGCGCTTGAACAAGGTGAAATCGAGCAGGTCATCACTGGCGATGCCCAGCCGCTGCACGATGGCAGGGCGCAGGTCTTCTTCGGGATGGTCGATCGGCAACTTGAGTTCGGTGATTCGTAACATGACGGGATCCGGTTCGCGGGGCGCACAACTGCGCCAAGGCGTTTGAAGCCCGCGATTATAAGCCTCAAAGGATGATTCCCGTGAGGCAAAAACGATCAGTCGTTACGCGATCCGCCAAAATACCCGCAGCCGCGTTGCACCTGGCCATCGATGCGCAGTTCGGCGCTCATGTGCTGCACGCTGCCGGTGCTGCTGTCGACGCAACGTTGCGGCGCGACCCAGAGCTCGATGCGCTGGTTATTGGCTTCGGTACTGAGGTTGAAGCGGCCATCGCCCAGTTGCTCTTCAACGTACGGCAGGGCCAGGGGCGGCTGGCCGGCGCGGTCGATGACCATGCCTTTGCCGCTGACTCTGACGTTCCATTCCGGGCCATGGCCGGCGGCGCGCAGCGTCAGCTGCTTGAAATCGGGATCGTCGCACGCCGTGCCCGAGCGTTCGACGCGGTACAACTGCTCCAGATCGAGCTGGCCGCTGGCGGTGATCCGGCCGCGCACGTCGGCGAACAGCTTGCCCTGATCATCGGCCAGGCTTGCGGCTTCTTGCAGGACGCTGGTGCCGCCGGTGTCGTTGACCACATAACTGCGCTGCTCATTGCACGGTTGGAACAGCAACTTGCCGTCGGCCGCCGTCAACTGACCCTGCAGGCGGGTCTGGCCAACATGGGAAGCACTTTCGCGCGGGCCATCAAGCAACTGACAGGCGGCGAACAACGGAAGCACGGCAACAAGTACCAAGGAACGGGCAACACGCATCTTTGAGTCTCCTGACAAGTGTCGCCACGTTACTCAGCCTGACCGTTCATCACAACCCTGCAACGTCCTCGCTCTCCCAGAATCAAGATGGCGGTTTAGCCGACGCGATAGGTCTGGCCGGTCTGTAAGCCTTCCACGCTTTTGGCGTAAGCCAGCGCCACTTCGGCGGCGGGAACCGGTTTGAAGCCACGGAAGTACGGGGCATAACTGCCCATGGCTTCGACCAGCACGTTCGGGCTGACCGAGTTGATGCGCAAACCGCGCGGCAGTTCGATCGCTGCTGCACGGACGAAGCTGTCCAGGGCGCCGTTGACCATGGAGGCCGAGCTGCCGGTACGAATCGGATCGTGGCTGAGGATGCCGGTGGTGAAGGTGAAGGATGCACCGTCATTGGCGAATTCCCGGCCGATCAGCAGCAGGTTGACCTGGCCCATCAGCTTGTCCCGCAAGCCGAGCTCGAAGTCTTGTTCGGTCATGGTCGCCAGTGGCACGAAGTTGACGCTGCCAGCGGCGCAGATCAGCGCATCGAAGTTGCCGGTCTGTTCGAACAATTTGCGGATCGAGGCGCTGTCACTGATGTCGACCTGAAACTCACCGCTCTTGCGGCCGATACGGATGACTTCGTGGCGCTGGGACAGTTCATGGTCAATGGCCGAACCGACGGTGCCAGAGGCGCCGATCAAAAGAATTTTCATCGTGATGTACCTGAATGGGTTGGATTTAAATTTAAGTTTAGAGTGGTTTTTTCCATAGATAAGCGGGCTAATAGGCAACCTTTGGTTTTCAAATGGAAACAATCCATGAGCGAAATGGACGACCTGGCGGCGTTCGCGGTGTTGATCGAGGCGGGCAGTTTCACCTTGGCTGCCCAGCAACTGGGTTGCAGCAAAGGGCAACTCTCCAAACGCATCAGCCTGCTGGAAGCGCGGTTTGCCGTGGTGTTGTTACAACGCACTACGCGCCGCTTGAGCCTGACGGCGGCGGGCGCGGCGTTGTTGCCGCAAGCCCAGGCGCTGGTGGTTCAAGTCGAGCGAGCACGTCAGGCCTTGGCGCGGTTAAAAGACGACATGGCCGGCCCTGTGCGGATGACGGTTCCGGTTTCACTGGGGGAAACCTTCTTTGACGGCGCGCTGCTGGAGTTTTCCCGGCAATACCCTGAGGTGCAGATCGAACTGGAGCTCAACAATAACTACCGCGACCTGTCCCGGGACGGTTTCGATTTGGCAATCCGCTCGGAAGTGGCCAACGACGAACGTCTGGTCGCCCGTCCGCTGCTGGCCTGGCACGAGATGACCTGCGCCAGCCCCGCGTACCTTGAGCGATTCGGTGAACCGCTGACACCTCAGGCACTGGCCGAACACCGCTGCCTGCTCAACAGCCATTACAGTGGTCGCGAAGAATGGCTCTATCACCAACAGCACGAGTTACTGCGGGTGCGAGTGTCGGGGCCGTTCGCCAGCAACCACTACAACCTCTTGAAGAAAGCCGCGCTGGCGGATGCGGGCATTGCGCGTTTGCCGTCGTATTTGCTGCAAGAGGAATTGGCTGACGGGCGTTTGCGTTGGCTCTTGCGCGATTATCAGACTCGCAGCATGCCGATGTACCTGGTGCACCCGTATCAAGGCGGTTTGCCGAAACGTACCCAAGTGTTGGCGGATTATTTGATCGGTTGGTTCAAGCGCAGTGGCGAGGCGTTGGATCGGCTTCAACGATAACGTCTCACCACGCAACCCCCCTGTGGGAGCGGGCTTGCTCGCGAAAGCGGTGTGTCAGCCAACATATCTGTTGAATGTGATACCGCTTTCGCGAGCAAGCCCGCTCCCACATTAGTTCTTTATCGTCTGGAGGTCTGAGGTAGGGATCAGCGGGCATACCGCTTGGCAATCAGATGATCAATCGACAACTTGCCCGGCCCGGTCGCCATCAAGTACAGCAACACCGCCGCCCAAGTGCCGTGGGTCGGATAAGCATCAGGGTACACGAACAGCTGAATGGTCAGGGTCATACCCAATAGCGCCAGAGCCGAAAAGCGGGTGGCGAAGCCGATCAGAATCAGCACCGGAAAGAAATGCTCGGCAAAGGCTGCCAGGTGCGCCGCCAGTTCCGGGGAGAGCAATGGCAGGTGATACTCGCTCTCGAACAACGGAATAGTCGAGTCCGCCAGCCGTGGTACGCCGAGTTGAAACGTGCCGTCGATCAAGTCGATGGCCAGGCCTTCCACCTTGGTTTGTCCGGACTTCCAGAACACCGCGGCAATGGAAAAACGCGCGATAAAGGCGATCAGGCTGAGAGGGATTTTTTCCAGCAGCGCGATGGAGCGGGTGATGGGGTTCATGGCGATACCTTGTGGTGTAAATGGCTAATGACGTTGTGGCTGATCAGCAGCGCCAGGGTTTGGCTGAGGTCGAAGTCGGGCGCTGTTTCTAACGCTTGGGTGAGGGATTGGTCATTTTGCAGGCTCTGAATGAAGGTGCTGGCGCCGTGGTCGATGGCAAAGACCTCAATCTCCAGATCGTTGCGCAGCACCAGGGCGTTTTGCCCGTGGCCGAGGTCGATCCCGGCCAGCGTCGCGTCCTGTTGATGCGCCGCCCAGATCGCAACCACGGCAAAAGCTGAAGTCAGCAGACTCAGGGAGGGATGAAACCCGACCGTCAGGCCGCTCAGCGCCTGCGGGTCCGACAGCGCGGCGGCAATCTGTTCATGGCGCAAGGGCTGCGCATCGGCGGCGTGATAGGCCTGAACGCGCAACAGCTCCAGCCGCGCCATGTCGGCCAGATAAGGCACGCTGGCTGCCGGTTCAAAGCTGTCGATGAACTCGGAAAAGTCCTTACCGTAGTCGTTGATGAGTGGGCCTTGAGGCGGGTAACTCTGCACATACAGCCCCGCCATCGCCCGAAAGAACTCATCGCCCACCAACTGCAAAACCACGGGGTAACTGTCGGCCAGGGCGTTGATCAGCGAGCTCTGCACATTGTTGCGATACACCGCGAAACGGCTGGCGGGATCGGCACCATTGGTACTGAACAAACCGTCGGGGCAGGGCCGTTGCGGATCGAGCAGAGCGGCGGCAAACGCAGCTTGAGTGCTCATGATCGGTCCCCCGCGCAATGCAGCAACTCATCGGCCTGGCGGGCTTCGGCGTGCAGCACGCTGAAGGCCGGCAATTGGTTGTCGCGCTCGATCAACGTGGCGATCGGGCCAACTCGCTCCAGTACCTGCCTGTACAGCGCCCACACCGCGTTATCGATGGGCGCACCGTGATCGTCGATCAGCAGACGGTCGCCGAGGCTGTCGGTGTCTTCGGCAAACCCGGCCAGATGAATCTCTCCCACCGCCTGCAGCGGTAGCGCATCGATGTAAGCCAGCGGATCTCTTTGATGATTGATGCAGGAGACGTAGACGTTGTTGACGTCCAGCAGCAGGCCGCAGCCGGTGCGGCGAATGACTTCGCTGATGAAGTCAGCCTCATCGATTGTCGAGCGCTGGAACGCCAGATACGTTGCCGGGTTCTCCAGCAGCATCGGGCGTTTGAGGGAGCACTGCACCTGTTCGATGTGCTCGCAGACGCGGTTCAGCGTCGGCGCGTCGTAGGCCAGGGGCAGCAGGTCATTGAGGAACACCGGGCCATGGCTGGACCAGGCCAGGTGTTCGGAAAAGGATTGGGGTTGATAGCGTTCGATCAGCGTGGCAAGCCTTTGCAGATGCTGAAGATCCAGCGGACCTTCGGCACCAATGGACAGGCCAACGCCGTGTAGCGATAGCGGATACTGCTCGCGAATCAACCCCAGAAAATGATGAAACGGGCCGCCGGCCACCATGTAGTTTTCGGCGTGGACTTCGAAGAAACCGATGTCCGGTTGAGCACCGAGCACTTCACGAAAGTGCTCGGTCTTGAGCCCCAGCCCGGAGCGGGGCGGGAGCCCGGAGGATGAATGGTTCATGGTCGACACTCAGGCTGGGTGCTGATTACGACTTGGCTTTGTAGGCTTCCATCTGGCCGAAACCGGTTGGCGAGGTTTTGCTCATCGTGGTGGCGCAGGTGCCTTTAGGAACCAGTTTGAAAGCATTTGGCTGGTAGTCGGTTTTTGCCGTGCCGGCGCAAGTGGTGCCAGCGCCTGCGGCGCAATCGTTTTTGCCTTTCATGGCCACGCCGAAGCATTTTTCCATGTTGTCGTCGGCGGCATGGGCGGTGGAGACAGCGGCAATGCTCAGGGCAGAACCGAGGGCCAGAACCAGGGCGGTGGCGGACAGGGTGCGGGTGGTAGCAGTCATGATGTTTCTCCGAGATTGAGCTTGGATTGGCAAGCGTTTGTGCTTGCTTACTGCTCTAGAGAAACGACAGGGCGATGCGTTACAGACCATCCCAAATTTTTTCAGAAATCCTCAAAACACCATCAATTCCCTCTGAGAGGAGATGCCGATAAGGTCGTCAGGCAATGCTGATTTTACTGACGCTGGTGATCTGACCGTTCCAGATCATCTCGTAGTGGGCTGTTTGAGTGATTGATGAGAGGGGGCTGGGGGTCATCAGTGCCCAGCAGTAGCTCCCATGCATGCGCACGGAGTTGTACCGCAGACCAGGGACCCCAGCATCCTTGATGGCCTTCCCCAAGCGATGGGAGTACGTGTAATCGACAGGATCGTAGACAGGATCGTCCATCGGAATGGATGCGGCATCCCTCATGGCTTCGTCAACGAAAGTGCAGGATAACCCCCGGAAAACAAACCTCTCGTAATTGAGCCCCTGGACTTTCGACCAATACTGATTCTGATGATGCTGCACCTCAGCCAGTGCGGTTTCCATCGAGGCAGCCAGGTACAACACGCCGAAACTGCCATCGCTGAAACGCGAACCCGCTGGGTTGATGTGGGTGAAAGGAGCGATTGCGTAAGAGCACCCAGGGATGCCGAAGGGAATCTGCGCACGCGGTATCAGCTCAAGCCGGCCGACTTCATTTTGCAGCCTCGGATTGGTGAGGGCCTGGATCTGATACAGCACATCAAATTCGTCCGCGTTTGCCACGTCGTCAAACAGCGCAATGGGCGGAAATTTTGAATTGATCAATCGGTAGGCCTGCAACTGCTCACCGGCCAATACAGCCAGCTGGCTCACCGTTACCATTGTGCGCCTCGCAGCATGTCGATCCGCCGAAACGTCTCGTACAGGGAGATCATATCCCCTTGGGACATGATTTCGAGCGGGCTACGCCCGTTGAAGAACTCGTTTTCGTTCGCCATCGCCGCAAAACCATAGACATTTTCAGGGTTATCAAAGACAAGGCGCAGGGTGGCATGGATGTTGAGAATAAAACTGATGCGCTGCATCTGGTCTGAATCCAGGCTGACGGACCAATCGGGATCGCGCTGCTTTGCCCGGGAATACGTACTGCGGGAAATGCGCAAGATACGACAGGCCTGATCGCTCGACGCTTGCCACTTTTCGAGTATGCCGACAGCCGCTCGCAAACCAGTCACGCACTGGTCTTTGCTGAATGCTTGTGCCTGGGAGGTTGCTGTCATGGCGGTCACTTTGAATTGGTCTGTAGATGCAAATATATTAACAATGTATCTGTAGAGCAAGCTTATATTGTGAATACGCAGCTCCTACGAGGGCGAACCTGTTACGTCAGGCGCAAGGATGTGTAGCTTGCAGGAAGTAACGCTGACACTGATTAAACACGTTCTCCAAAACACCAAAAATCCCCTGTGGGAGCGGGCTTGCTCGCGAATGCAATCTGACATTCAAAATAGGTGGTGACTGACCCACCGCTTTCGCGAGCAAGCCCGCTCCCACATTGGATCTTTGTTGTTGTGAGGTTTGTGACAGGCAGAAAAAACGGCCTGCGAAGGCCGTTTTTTTGTTTACCGCAATCGCTTAACCACCGAGGTACGCTTCGCGCACTTTCGGGTCGGTCAACAGCGCTTCCCCAGTGCCTGTCATCACCACCCGGCCGTTTTCCAGCACATAGGCACGGTCAGCGATTTTCAGCGCCTGGTTGGCGTTTTGCTCCACCAGAAACACTGTCACACCGTCCTTGCGCAGTTGTTCGATGATGTCGAAGATCTGCTGGATGATGATCGGTGCCAGGCCCAGCGATGGCTCGTCGAGCAGCAACAGCTTGGGCTTGCTCATCAGCGCACGGCCGATGGCGAGCATTTGCTGTTCGCCGCCAGACATGGTGCCGCCGCGTTGGGCGAAGCGCTCTTTCAGGCGTGGGAAAAGTCCGAGGACCTTGTCCATCTGTTCCTGATAATCGCCCTTGTCGGTGAAGAATCCGCCCATGGCGAGGTTCTCTTCCACGGTCAGACGGGCAAACACCCGACGACCTTCCGGGACCACGGCGATGCTCTTGCGCATGATGTGCGACGAGTCCTGGCCGACGAGCTCTTCACCCATGTAGCGGATGCTGCCGCTGTGGGCCTGCGGCGAACCGCAGAGGGTCATCAGCAGGGTCGACTTGCCGGCACCGTTGGCGCCGATCAGGGTCACGATCTCGCCCTGGCGGACTTCGACGTTGACGCTGTGCAGCGCCTGGATCTTGCCGTAGAAGGTGGAAACGTTTTCGAACTGCAGCATTTACGCTTCCCCCAGGTAGGCTTTGATCACTTCAGGATTGTCGCGGATCTGTTCCGGCGTACCGTTGGCCAGGGGCGTGCCCTGGTTGATCACGAAGATGTGGTCGGAAATGCTCATGACCAGTTTCATGTCGTGTTCGATCAGCAGCACGGTCACATCATGCTCTTCACGCAGGATACCGATCAGTGCCTTGAGGTCTTCGGTTTCCCGCGGGTTGAGGCCGGCAGCCGGTTCGTCGAGCATGAGGATCCGCGGGCGGGTCATCATGCAGCGAGCGATTTCCAGGCGACGTTGCTGACCGTAGGCCAGGGTGCCGGCCGGACGGTTGGCGAATTCCTTGAGGTTGACCTTTTCCAGCCAGTACTCGGCGTATTCCATGGCCTCGCGTTCGCTTCTGCGGAACGCGGGGGTCTTGAACAGACCGGCCAGGAAATTGGTGTTCAGGTGACGGTGTTGCGCGATCAAGAGGTTCTCGACCGCTGTCATTTCCTTGAACAGCCGCACGTTCTGGAAGGTGCGCACCACGCCTTTGAGGGCAATCTTGTGGCCCGGCAACCCTTGGATCTGCTCGCCGTCCAGCACGATGCTGCCGGCGGTGGGCTGGTAGAAACCGGTCAGGCAGTTGAACACGGTGGTCTTGCCGGCGCCGTTGGGGCCGATCATCGATACCACTTGTTTCTCTTTGACGGTCAGGGCCACGCTGTTGACCGCCAACAGGCCGCCGAAGCGCATGCTCAGGTCAGTGACTTTCAGGATCTCACGGCTCATTTGCGCAGCTCCATGTGGGGGCGTTGCATCGGCAGCAGACCTTGTGGACGCCAGATCATCATCAGCACCATCAAGGCGCCGAACATCAACATGCGGTATTCACTGAACTCACGCATCATTTCCGGCAACAGGATCATCACCGTGGCGGCGAGTACGACGCCCAGTTGCGAGCCCATGCCGCCCAGCACCACGATGGCGAGGATGGTCGCCGATTCGATGAAGGTGAAGGACTCCGGTGTCACCAGGCCTTGGCGCGCGGCGAAGAAGCTACCGGCGAAACCGGCGAAGCAGGCACCCAGAGTGAAGGCCGACAGCTTGATGACCGTAGGATTGAGACCCAGTGCACGGCAGGCAATTTCGTCTTCACGCAGCGCTTCCCAGGCACGGCCCAGGGGCATGCGCAGCAAGCGGTTGATGACGAACAGCGCGAACAACGACAACAACACCGCGATCAGGTAAAGGAATATCACCTTGTTGATCGAGTTGTATTCCAGGCCGAAGTACTCGTGGAAGGTCTGCAGACCTTCTGCGGCAGTTCTATCAAAGCTCAGCCCGAAAAGCGTGGGCTTGGGAATGTTGCTGATGCCGTTCGGGCCGCCGGTGAGGTCGGTCAGGTTACGCAGGAACAGACGGATGATTTCACCGAAACCCAAGGTCACGATTGCCAGGTAGTCACCGCGCAAACGCAGTACCGGGAAACCGAGCAGGAAGCCAAACGTGGCCGCCATCATCCCGGCGATCGGCAGGCAGATCCAGAAGCTCAGGCCGTAGTAGTGCGACAGCAGCGCGTAGCTGTAGGCGCCCACGGCGTAGAAGCCGACATAACCGAGATCGAGCAGGCCAGCCAGGCCGACCACGATGTTCAAGCCCAGGCCGAGCATCACGTAGATCAGCACCAGCGTGGCGATGTCCACCGCCCCGCGGGAGCCGAAGAACGGCCAGACCAGTGAGCCGACGATCAATGCGATGATGATCCAGCGCTGGGTGGTCGGCAGGGTCAGGAAGTGACTGGCCTTGGCCGGGATCACCGGCAGGTTGGGCGAGGCTTTCCAGGCCGAGCTGATCTGCTGGTCGAACAGCACCCGCAGGAACATCAGCACCGAGCACACGGCGATGGTGATCAGCGTTGCAGTGCTGGTGCCATGGACTTCGAGGTTGATGCCGACAATGGTCAGTTTCAGACCCAGTACCGGGTAGGCAACCGCCCACACCAGCAAGGCGCTGAACAACGCCTGTTTAAGATTCCTAGTCATACTTTCTCAACCTCCGGACGGCCCAACAGGCCGGTTGGCCGGAACAACAACACCAGAACCAGTAGACCGAACGCCACAACGTCCTTGTACTGGTCGCCGAAGATATCGGCACCAAAGGCTTCCGCCACCCCAAGCACCAACCCGCCGAGCATCGCGCCGGGGATGCTGCCGATACCGCCCAGTACTGCGGCGGTGAAGGCCTTGAGGCCGACCAGGAAACCGGCGTTCGGGTTGATCACGCCGTATTGCATGCTCAGCAGCACGGCCGCGATGGCCGCCAGTGCCGCACCGATGACGAAGGTCAGGGCGATGATGTTGTTGGTGTTGATACCCAAGAGGTTGGCCATCTTGATGTCTTCGGCACAGGCGCGGCAGGCGCGGCCCAGGCGAGAACGGGAGATGAACAGCGTCAGGCCGAGCATGGCGACCAGGGTCACCACGAACACCACGATTTGCATGTAGGAAATCAGCACTTCATGTGCGCCACCTGGCCCGATGGCGAAGTTGCCAGGGATCAGGTTGGAGATGGATTTGTCCTTGGAGTCTTGCGCCAGCAGAACCGTGTTCTGCAGGAAGATCGACATGCCGATGGCGGAAATCAGCGGGATCAGACGGTTGCTGCCGCGCAGGGGGCGGTAGGCGATCCGTTCGATGCTGTAACCGTAGGCACTGGTCACGACGATGGTCGCGAGGAAAGCCGCGGTCATCAAGAGAGGGACACTGTCGAGTCCCAGCATGGCCAGCCCGGCGATGGCGATGAACGCCACGTAAGAGCCGATCATGTACACCTCGCCGTGGGCGAAGTTGATCATTCCAATGATGCCGTAAACCATCGTATAGCCGATGGCGATCAGGGCATACGTGCTGCCAATGGTCAGACCATTAACCAGCTGTTGGAAGAAGTGATAGATGTCAGGCATTACAGCGCTCCTAAAAACCTGATACGCATTTCACTGGTGGAGTCATTTTCCCGCTCGAGCCCCGTGGATCTGCATCCACTTCGAATTCGAGGTTTGCCAGCGAACCGCTGATGACGGTTTTGAGATTTTCAGGTGGGGAGACTGGCGGATCACGCCAGCGCGGCCCAATACGTTCGTAAAACAAAGCCCACGGCACGCCGTGGGCTTTATTGGCAGTCAGTCAGGCCAGGCCTTACTGAGGCGAAACTTCAGTTTTAGGTTTGCCGAAGTGCCACTGGTAAACCACGAATTTGAAGTCCTTCAGGTCGCCCTTTTCGTCGAAAGACAGGTCGCCGGTCGGGGTTTTGAACGTGCCCTTGTGGATAGCTTCAGCCACTTTTGCGGTGTCTTCGCTCTTGGCGGCCTTGATGCCTTCGGCGATGACTTGCACAGCCGAGTAGGACGGGAACACGAACGGACCGCTCGGGTCTTCTTTCTTGGCTTTGAACGCGTCAGCCAGGGCGATGTTGGCCGGATCCTGGTCGAAGGATTTCGGCAGGGTCACCAGCAGGCCTTCGGAAGCTTCCTTGGCGATCTGCGAAATGGAGTCGTTACCCACGCCTTCCGGCCCCATGAACTTGGCTTTCAGGCCTTTTTCCTGGGATTGACGCAGGAGCAGACCCAGCTCCGGGTGGTAGCCGCCGTAGTAGACGAAGTCGACGTTGGCTTGCTTGAGCTTGGAGACCATCGAAGAGAAGTCTTTGTCGCCAGCGTTGATGCCTTCGAACACGGCAACCTTGACGCCTTTCTTCTCGAGGGTGGTTTTAACGGCGCTGGCGATGCCTTCACCGTATTGCTGTTTGTCGTGCAGCACAGCAACGATTTTCGGTTTGACGTGATCGGCAATGTAGTTACCGGCGGCAGGGCCCTGGGCGCTGTCCAGACCGATAGTACGGAAGATCATTTTGTAGCCGCGAGTGGTGATGTCCGGGCTGGTGGCAGCCGGAGTGATCATGATCACGCCTTCGTCTTCGTAGATGTCGGACGCCGGTTGAGTGGAGCTGGAGCACAGGTGACCCACCACGAACTTGACGCCGTCGTTGACGACTTTGTTCGCAACAGCAACCGCTTGTTTTGGATCGCAGGCATCGTCGTATTCAACAGCGACGAGTTTCTTGCCGTCGACGCCGCCCTTGGCGTTGATTTGTTCAATGGCCATTTTCGAGCCACTGAACTGCATGTCGCCGTATTGGGCTACAGGGCCGGTTTTAGGGCCGGCGATACCGATCTTGATGGTGTCAGCGGCGAACGAATGGCTGGCAACCCCGGCCAGAACCATAGCGGCAAACAGTTTTGAAATCTGCTTAGTAGCCTTAGTCATAGTGCTCCACTCTTACTGTTGTAGTTTTTATAGTCCTGGCGCCGTAGCAGCAGAACCGGGTCAGATATCGTTGATATCCTCCGGAAAATGCCCCCGGCAACTGTACCGGTACAGTGTAGAGCGCCGATTGTTAGCCTGGGAAGGCAGCGCCGGGGGGCAAAACCTGAGGGTGTCGCTTTATTGAAAGAAAAAGACAGAATCACGGCGGGATGTTAGCTGGCTAATACTTGATTCAGCAGCATTCCTTGGCTTTCCTGCGTTTTTCAATCGGTAACGCAATTGCATCCGGGTTTTTCTGGCGCAATACCGACGTTATCATTCACGTCGATTTTCTTTGCGGACAGAAACCCATGACTCAAGAACCTAGCACCCTCTATGCCAAGCTGCTTGGTGAGACCGCATCTATTACCTGGAAAGAGTTGGAGCCGTTCTTTGCCAGGGGTGCCCTATTGTGGGTCGATCCAGGCCTTGATTTGATCGCTGCGGCAGAGGCGGTGGCAACCGATGAAGGCGAGAAAGTCGCTGCCTGGCTGGCCGCCGACAAGGTCGCCAAGCTGTCTGAAACGCGGGCGCTGGATCTTTTCGAGCGCGATCCCGAGCTGTGGGCCGTGGTGGTTTCACCGTGGATTCTGATCCAGGAAAGGGCGATGAGCTGAACGCTTGCACTTAATTGGTGCGCCGCGCTGCCGGTTAAAAGTGTGTAGCCGAGTAGCGTGATGGCATGTTGCCGTAGAGAAAGGCCACAGAAGGGTCTTGGCGAGGGTGACGTAAACGTAACGGGAACAGTTTATTGAGCAGCCGATTGGCTGCTTAATTGTGATCGTTCCCACGCTTCGCGTGGGAATGCAGCCCGGGGACGCTCTGCGTCCCAAGCGGACGCAGAGCGTCCATTGAGGCATTCCCACGCAGAGCGTGGGAACGATCGACAGTAGTAGGTGAGTTAAGCCGTCTTGCCCGTATGGTTATTCAAAGAAATAACTTTGGTCTTGCCAATCCGGTGACGGTAAATCTCGCGCAGATACTTGATCGCCTTCTTCACGCAATCCCGGGACAAACGAATGTCATTGATCGAGACAAACTTGTCCTTGTCGTTGATCAGCTCACGGTACTTTTTCTCATACATCGGTTTGATCGCGTACCAGTTGGTATCGAGTATTTTCGCCGGGTTTTCGAATTCGTTGAGCAGTTCATCGATCCGGTTTTCGTCGAAGTCTTCATTGATGATGAAGTCCAGGATCGAGTTGTCCAGCGTCTCGTCGAAGCGGTACGGGTTTTTCGCAAAGCAGCGCTTGATGAAGGCCACGATCAGGGTCAAAAAGTCGTCCGACAGGCACGGGCTCTTGGCGATGAGGGTGGTCAGCGACAAGTTGGCCGAGGCGCCGATTACCAGCGCATAACGCTTGAGCGTGGTGTTGGGGAACAAGCTGTTGAGGTGGGTCTTCAGCCGGTTCAGGTCCATGTAGGACAGCTTGTAGTCCTTGGGCAAGGACACAATCGACACCACCGACGAACAATTCTTGAAGAAGTGCAGGTCGTGCAACGCGGCTGCGTCATAGCCCGAATTCTTGTACTGCTCAAGCGAGGCGCGATAGCGCTTGGACTCGATCGGCAACAGGCTGATGCCTTCGATTGCCTGCGTGACCTTGTTGAAGTGCGGCAGGTCGATGGAGCGGAAGAACAGGTCGTCGATGTTCAGGCGCTGCGGCTCTTTTTCGAACACCTTGAACTTGTCGCTGCTCGGCGGCGGGGTTTCCGGCACCACGGACTCGGCGTAGGCAATCGCCACGGGGCCGGCCAGGCTCATGAACAGGTCGTTGGCGTCCAGGCGAATGGTTTCGCCAATGTCGATGCCGGCACGACGGAAATAGTTCTGGTCGTAGTCGGTGGTCACCGCCTGCGCTGTCAGAATGTTGAAGATCTGCTGTGAGATGTACTGGTTGGCGTGCTTTTCCATGGCATTGACATCAATGTTCTGGATGTTGCCGTCATCGCTTTCTTCGGCGTAACGCATGATGTCGTTGGAGATCAGCATCATCGCGTTCCATGGGCGGATACGGCCCATGACGCTGGCTTCGCTGCTGTCTTCGTTGGCGAAGTTGTAGGAGAAGTCCCACTCTTCCGACAGGTATTTGCACAACAGGCGACCGGCGTTGATGTGCAGCGCCTCGGACATTTCGCTGCGGTGATCGGAAATATTGGGCAGTACGCAAATGCCGCTGGTGAAGATCGGTTCGAAGACGAAGGAATGACCGCTCTTGCTGTCGTGCTCGTCCATCGGCTTGGTGTCGAATGTCTTGTTCATGTACGAGTGCTGCTGGGCCAGGCCGAACTCCGAGGCCATGCCCGAACCGGTACCGCCGCCGGCACTGAAGATCGAGAAATACAGGCGCGACTGGTTGGCCTTGATGCCGCAACTGTCGATCAGGTACGAGTGAATCATCTTCCAGTCAGGGCTGGAGAAGCGCTGGGTGTCCTTGTTCAGGATGATCTTGGCCAGGTATTGGCCGAGGATCGGCGCGTTGCCGGCGCCACCGGCGTGGACTTCCGACAAGTCCATGATTTTCATTTTGCTGTAGTCGCGCAAAAAGCCGCTTTTTTCGCCCTTGCGCGAGAAACGGATGCGACCGGCGATGTCCTTGTCCAGGTCGCCGAGCATCACCAGCGGCTCGACCAGAAACACCGGTTTGCTGGCCTTGTTCGTCCCCAGGCGCAGGTTGTTGCGGATCCATTGCGCCGGGCTGTAGCCCTTTTCGGCGTAGCGTTTGTCCGGCGACAGACGGTCTTCGTTGTTGAATTCGTTGAGGTAGAACTTGCGGGCGTTGTACACCAGCTCCGCGACGTCCAGTGCGATGTTCGAACCACAGCGGCCCAGGCCGATCAGGCACACCGAAGGGAATTCCTGATCGCTGTGCTGTTCGTTGTCGCCTTCCAGATGGGGCGGGCGCGGGAACACCATGTCGCGCAGGCCGTCGAGGTTGTCGAGGATGCGGTCGGTATTGGTTTCGGTGAAGTACAGGTATTGCTGAGTCGCCAGCGGACGCGACGGGGTCAATGGCTTCGACGCTGAGGGGCTGTTCGCCGCGGGGCTCAGGGTCAGGTCGGATACCGCGGTGGCCGGATTATTTTTAGAAGTCATTGTGCGCCATATACCTGGACTGGTCGGCTCGGCGACAAGTGTCATCGAGTCATCACGGAATGAGATCTCGCGTCTTTTTGCAGCGCGAATGTGGCCCAAGCGTCAGGGTCTTGGCCTGTGCGTCGCTCGGGGGAATCCTTTCCTTAATCATGATGAATCGGCCAATATTCGATGATCTTTAATCAAAGGGAGGCTAAATGATGGCAACGTTGCCAGCGCTGGGGTTTGCCGGAATCGGTTTGATGGGCTTGCCAATGTGCCGACGCCTGTTGGCGGCGGGTTATCCGCTGACGGTGTGGAACCGTAACCCTGACAAGTGCGCAGCGCTGGTCGAGGCCGGCGCGCGGCAAGTGGCGACACCGGCCGAACTGTGCCGACACGCGGACCTGGTGATGTTGTGCTTGGCCGACACAGTTGTTGTACGTGAGGTGGTGTTTGGCGCGGCAGGCGTTGCCGAGGGGGCGAAAAGCGGCCAGCTACTGGTGGATTTTTCCAGCCTGGAGCCCACCGCGACGCGGGAAATGGCGAACTCATTGGCCAGTAAAACCGGTATGAGTTGGCTCGATGCGCCAGTGTCCGGCGGAGTGGTCGGTGCCGAGGCCGGCAGCCTGGCGATCATGGTCGGTGGCGAGGCGGCAGACCTTGAGCGCGTGCGGCCGGTGTTGTTGACCCTTGGCCAGCGTGTGACCCACATGGGCGCCGTCGGTGCGGGGCAGGTGACCAAGGCCTGCAATCAGATGATCGTGGCGTGCAATGCCCTGGTCATTGCCGAAGTGGTGGCCTTGGCCGAGCGTTCCGGGGTCGACGCCCGCTTGATCGCCGAGGCGCTCGCCGGTGGTTTCGCCGATTCAAAACCGCTGCAGATTCTTGCGCCGCAAATGGCTGACAGCCGTTTCGAACCGGTGAAGTGGCACGTACGCACACTGCTCAAGGATCTGGACACCGCCGTGAAATTTTCCCGCGAGCAGGGTTCGGCCACGCCGATCAGCGGATTGGCCGCACAACTGATGCGCCTCCATGGGGGGCAGGGGTTCCTGGAAAAGGATCCGTCGACGCTAGTGCAGTTGTACCGCGAGCCAGACTCAAGGGATTGAAGGTGTGCATGTGCTTGCGCTGATTGATTTCGGCCAGCACTGGACGCAACTCGGCCAGCGGCACCGGACGGCTGAGCAGGTAGCCCTGAACGAAATCGCAGCCGTGGCGTTCGAGAAAGTCGTACTGCTCGAAGGTTTCGACGCCTTCGGTGACGACCTGCAAATGCAGGGTGTGAGCCATGACGATAATGGCCTGGACTATTTCCATGTCCTGGGTGGCCTTGGGGATGTCTTGAATGAACGAGCGGTCGATCTTCAACGTGTTTAATGGCAGGCGCCTGAGGTAGGCCAGGGATGAATAGCCGGTGCCGAAGTCATCGATCGACAACGAGACCCCGAGGGCGCGAATCTGGCGCAGCAACACCAGGGTGTTGCTGATATTGCCCATCAGCGCATTCTCGGTGACTTCCAGTTCCAGCCGGTGTGGTGCCACCCCGAAGGCGTGCAGGGCGTGTTCGATTTCATTGGCCAGTTCTTCTCGCGCCAGGTTCAGGGGCGAGCAATTCACCGCGATTTTGAGTTCTTCGCAATCGTGCCGGGACAGCTCGCCCAAGTCCTCGCAGGCCTTGCGCAGCACCCAGTTGTCCAGCTCGGCGATCAGGCCGTTCGCTTCGGCAATGGCGATGAACCGATCGGGCGTGAGCAATCCGTGAACCGGATGTTGCCAGCGAATCAGCGCTTCAAGTTTGGTGACCTGGCCGATTCTCAGGTCATAAATCGGTTGGTAATACAGCATCAACCCGGTGTCTTCGCGCAGGGCGTGACGCAGTTCCTCTTCGAGTTGCAACTCCAGGGTGGCGCGGGTTTTCAGGTTTGCACTGAAAAAATGCAGGGCGTTACGACCGCAATCCTTGGACTGATACAGCGCCAGGTCAGCGTTTTTCAGCAGTTCTTCGCAGGTCTTGCCGTCTTCGGGGAAGAGGCTGATGCCGATGCTGGTGGTCATGACCATGCGCCGCCCCGACAACTCGATGGGTTCCTTCATTTTCAGCATGATGCGTTGGGCCATTTGACGCGCTTCTTCACGGTCATACAGGGTGATGAGGATGCAGAATTCGTCGCCTCCGAAGCGCGCCACCACGTCTTCATGGCTGCGCACTGCAGCCTTGATGTGGCTGGCCAGAACTTTAAGCAATTCGTCACCGGCGTCATGGCCGAGGCTGTCATTGATCCGCTTGAAATGGTCGATGTCGAGGAACATCACCGCCAGCATGCCGCCTTCATTGGTTTTCTCGATGAGTTTCTCGGCGAAGATCTGGTTGAAGCCTCGTCGGTTGATCAGGTTGGTCAAGGGGTCGTAATGCGCCACCTGTTGCAGCGACATGCGTGCCTGATCAAGTTGGCTGAGCAGGGCGTTGACCCGTTGCAGGTCATGCTCTTTGTGTTGCAGTTTCTTGTCCGCCCATGCAGCGCTGATGCCGCTGCCGATGATCAGCAGCGTCATTACCGCTACCGTCAGCCCCAGTTGCAGGTGATTGTTGTCGCTGGGCAGGGGCTCGAGGCTGCCAAGGGGCAGCACCAGGCTGAACGCCGCCATGCCGGTGAAATGCATGCTCACAATGCCGGCTCCGAGCACCAGGCTGGCGGTGTATTTGAGCAATTGATGAAACACGCCGGCACCATCGCGCAGGTGACTGGAAATCAGCAGGGCGGCCAGGCTGGCACCGATGGCGATCACAATGGAAAGCACGAACAGGACGGGTTGGTAGTAGGCCATCGCATTCGATCGCAGGGCGGCCATGCCCACGTAATGCATGGTTGCGATGCCCAGGCCGATCCATACTGCGGCCCGCAGGTATTGCCAGAAATTCAGCTGAGGATGACTGAGGGTGTGCATGGCCAGCCACGAGGCGGTCAGGGCGAACAACAGCGAGAGCAGGGTAGTGGGCAAGTGGTAATGGATTTCGATCGGCGCCTGGAACGCCAGCATGCTGATGAAATGCATGGCCCAGATACCACCTGCCAAGCACCCAGCACCGACCCAGCGCCAGAGTCGTTGGGAGACAGGTTTTTCCACATGGCCGACTCGCTCGGTCATGCCCAGCGTGGCGAAACCGGTCGCGCAAGCCACTAGATAGGCCAGCAGCACCAAAAACGGGTTATGGGTGCAATCGAGTATGACCTGTCCGCTCTCTGGCAGCCCGGTCATGAAATGCAAACCAAGCCACTCCATAGCATGCCCCATCTCCGAATCATCCTGGCCTGCGCCATGCGCGCTGGCGAATGCTTGCAGTATAGAGGCCTTGCACGGAGCGCAAGAGGTGATGGCACGGTGACGCCAATAATTTTGGTATTAGCGTGATAGCGATTGGCGCTAAGTCTCAAGCGCTCCGTTCATAAGGCATTTCGAACTCCGGTTGCAGGGCTGGCAACCCGAACGCGGCCCGGGCCGCGTCGCAATCCACGTTCACCTCACCATTGGCCCACGAGGCGTCGAACTCCCGGCAGGTGCTGGAGCGCTGATCGTAAATCGAGCACTGCACGGTGCTGCCCACCTCACCTACCAGCCCGACGCAGCGGGTCGGTTTGCAGTCTGTGCCGAGCATGGCCACCCGGCTGGGACTGATGGGCGCGACCAGTTCATCGGGCACCGTCCCCCCTGCCGAGATGCATTCACCCCAGAAAAAAGACACGCGAAAATGAGAACAGCAGGCACCGCAATTCAGACACGGACTGGCTTCGGACATGGGCGATAGTCAAAGAGGGATGGGGGACACGGTGGGCAGCAAGGCCGCTATTCTAGGCTTTGCCTTGGGCTTGGGAAGGGGGGCACAGAGGTATTTTTCAATGGTCGGTCGGGGTTCTCCCACAAGTTATTGTGGCGTTTGGGAGGGTTCGGTTGCCATGGGCTGATATCAGGCTGGCGAATGATGACAGACACGCCGCGCGCGCCTGACTAGATTGCAGTTTCCGGGGGCAGCGACGCCTTCATAACAATAAAAGAGACGGACCCATGCAGAACTCGACCCAAGCGGCGAATGCCTGGCGCATTCTGTTCCTGCTGTTCCTGGCCAACCTGTTCAACTTCTTCGATCGCACCATCCCGGCCATCATCATCGAGCCGATCCGCATGGAATGGCACCTCAGCGACTTTCAACTGGGGATCATCGGCACCGCATTCACCATCGTTTACGCCATTGCCGGCCTGCCCCTTGGGCGATTGGCCGATACCGGTTCGCGCAGCAAACTGATGGGCTGGGGCCTGGCAACATGGAGCGGGCTGACTGCGGTCAACGGGCTGGTGGGCAGTTTCTGGAGTTTCCTGATCGTGCGCATGGGCATCGGCATCGGTGAAGCCAGTTACGCGCCGGCCGCCAACTCGCTGATCGGCGATTTGTTCCCGGCTCATCGTCGGGCTCGGGCCATGGGCATTTTCATGCTGGGTCTTCCGCTGGGGTTACTGCTGGCGTTCTTCACCATCGGCTGGATGGTCAAGACGTTCGACAGCTGGCGCGCGCCGTTCTTTATCGCGGCAGTACCGGGGCTGATCCTGGCGGTGTTCATGTTCTTCATCAAAGAGCCAAAACGCGGCGCGGCGGAAAGCGTGCAAGTGTCGCAGGAACGCGTGGACCGGCCGATCCGTCGAGTGCTGGCGGTGCCGACTTTCCTGTGGCTGGTCATGGCGGGGCTGTGTTTCAACTTCGCGACTTACGCCTGCAACTCGTTTCTGGTGCCGATGTTGCAGCGATATTTCCTGATGCCATTGCAGGAGGCAGCAGTGGCGACCGGGGTGATCGTCGGGGTGACCGGGCTGTTCGGCCTGACGCTCGGCGGCTGGATCGCCGATAAGATTCACCAACGCGTGGCCAATGGGCGGCTGCTGTTCGCGGCGTTCAGCCTGATCATTTCGACCGTGTGTACCGCTTGGGCGCTGCACGCCGGACGCATCGAGATCGGGGTGTTTGTCGCGGTGTTCAGCCTGGGATGGTTATTCGCCTACAACTTCTATACCTGCGTATACACGGCGATCCAGGACGTGGTCGAACCGCGTTTGCGGGCCACGGCGATGGCGTTGTTCTTTGCCGGTCTGTATTTGCTGGGTGGGGGATTGGGGCCGGTGGTGGTTGGCGGATTGTCGGATCACTTCGCCCACAGCGCGATGCTCTCGGCTGGTGCCGAACAGATGACCGAGGCGTACAAAGCGGTCGGTCTGCATGACGCGATGTACCTGATTCCAGTGGCCCTATTCTTTACCATGGTGTTTCTGTTTTTGGCCTCGCGGTGTTTTGTCAGGGATGCCAAGCGGATGAAGGAGGGGTTGGAGGCGGTGGTTGAGCCTGCGGGTTCTGCGGTGACGGCTTAATCGCCTTCGCGAGCAAGCCCGCTCCCACATTCGACCGAGTTCTTCCAGGGAAAATGCACTCGAATGTGGGAGCGGGCTTGCTCGCGAAGAGGCCATCAGCAACACCACAACAATCAAGCAGAAAAAAAGGCCCGCATCGCTGCGGGCCTTCTTGTTTCAGCGGTGGAGCAGGAGATTAACCCGCCACCAACACCCGAATCGCTTCCAGTCGCAGTGCGGCTTTGTCGAGCATGGCCAGGCCTTGCTCACGTTGCTTGTGCAGGGCAACCAGTTCGCTGTCGCGCACGGTCGGGTTGACCGCTTGCAACGCGGTCAGGCGTGCCAGTTCTTCGTCGGTATCCGCCGCCAGACGACGTTGTGCCTCGGCGACGCGCTCGGCGTGACGCGGGGTGATTTTCTCTTCGCCGGCGTTGATCCGTGGTGTCAGCTGGTCGCGCTGGGCCTGGATGAACTTGTTGGCGCTGGCGCGGGGTACGCTTTCCAGTTGGTCGTTCAGGGTTTCGAACGACACCCGGGTCGACAGGTCGTTGCCGTTGGCGTCGAGCAGGCAGCGCAGCGCGGCCGGCGGCAGGTAACGGCCCAACTGCAGCGAACGCGGGGCAACCACTTCGCTGACGTAGAGCAGTTCCAGCAACACGGTGCCCGGCTTCAGCGCCTTGTTCTTGATCAGCGCCACGGCGGTGTTGCCCATCGAACCGGACAGGACCAGATCCATGCCGCCTTGAACCATCGGGTGTTCCCAGGTGATGAATTGCATGTCTTCGCGAGACAGCGCCTGGTTGCGGTCGTAGGTGATGGTCACGCCTTCGTCGTCGCCCAGCGGGAAGCTGGCGTCGAGCATTTTTTCGCTTGGCTTGAGGATCAGCGCGTTTTCCGAATGGTCTTCGCTGTCGATGCCAAAGGCGTCAAACAGGGTTTCCATGTAGATCGGCAGGGCGAACTGATCGTCTTGTTCGAGGATGTCCTCGACCAGCGCATCACCTTCGCCGGCGCCGCCGGAGTTGAGTTCCAGCAAGCGGTCGCGACCGGTGTGCAGTTCGGCTTCCAGACGCTCACGTTCGGTGCGGGCTTCGTCGATCAGCGCCTGCCACTCGCCATCGTCGGCGTTTTCCAGCAGCGGCAGCAGGCGCGGGCCGAACTGATGCTGCAAGGCGTTGCCGGTCGGGCAGGTGTTGAGGAACGCGTTCAGCGCCTCGTGATACCACTGGTACAGCCGCTCTTGCGGGCTGGTTTCCAGGTACGGCACGTGCAGCTCGATGATGTGCTTCTGACCGATCCGGTCGAGGCGACCGATACGCTGCTCCAGCAGGTCCGGGTGCGACGGCAGATCGAACAGCACCAGATGGTGCGAGAACTGGAAGTTGCGACCTTCACTGCCGATTTCCGAGCAGATCAGCACCTGCGCACCAAATTCTTCGTCGGCGAAGTAGGCGGCGGCGCGGTCGCGCTCGAGGATGTTCATGCCTTCGTGGAAGACCGTGGCCGGAATGCCGGAACGCACGCGCAGGGCGTCTTCCAGGTCCATGGCGGTTTCGGCGTGGGCGCAGATCACCAGCACTTTGGTGCGCTTGAGCATTTTCAGGGTGTCGATCAGCCACTCGACACGCGGGTCAAATTTCCACCAGCGCTCTTCTTCGTTGGCGTCCGGCTGGGCCTGGAAGCTGACTTCAGGGTACAGCTCGGCGTGATCGCCCAATGGCAGTTCGAGGTATTCGGCCGGGCATGGCAGCGGGTACGGGTGCAGTTTGCGCTCCGGGAAACCCTGCACGGCGGCGCGGGTATTACGGAACAGCACGCGGCCGGTGCCATGGCGGTCCAGCAGTTCGCGGACCAGACGGGCGCTGGCTTCGGTGTCGCCATCATTGACGGCGGTCAGCAGGGCTTCGCCTTCGTTGCCGAGGAAACCGTGGATAGTCTTGTGCGCTTCAGGCGACAGACGCCCTTTGTCCAGCAGCTCCTGAACGGCTTCGGCCACCGGGCGATAGTTTTCGCTCTCGGCGCGGAAGGCGTGCAGGTCATGGAAACGGTTCGGGTCGAGCAGGCGCAGACGCGCGAAGTGACTGTCCTGACCCAGTTGTTCCGGAGTCGCGGTCAGCAGCAAGACGCCGGGAATGACTTCGGCCAGTTGCTCCACCAGCGAATACTGAGGGCTGACCTGATCTTCGTGCCACACCAGGTGGTGCGCTTCGTCGACCACCAGCAAATCCCAGCCGGCCGCGAACAACGCGTCCTGGGCCTTCTCGTCATCTACCAGCCATTCGAGTGCAACCAGTGCGAGCTGGGTGTCTTCGAACGGGTTGGCGGCATCGCTTTCGATGAAGCGTTCTTCGTCGAACAGCGCGACTTGCAGGTTGAAACGGCGGCGCATCTCCACCAGCCACTGGTGCTGGAGGTTTTCCGGCACCAGGATCAATACGCGACTGGCGCGGCCCGAAAGCAGTTGGCGATGGATCACCAGACCGGCTTCGATGGTCTTGCCCAGGCCCACTTCGTCTGCCAGCAGAACCCGCGGCGCGATGCGGTCGGCGACTTCACGGGCAATGTGCAACTGGTGCGCGATCGGTTGCGCACGCACGCCGCCCAGGCCCCAGAGCGAGGACTGCAATTGGCGGCTGGTGTGTTCCAGGGTGTTGTATCGCAGGGAGAACCAGGCGAGCGGGTCGATCTGTCCGGCGAACAGACGGTCGCTGGCCAGACGGAACTGAATGAAGTTCGATAGCTGGGTTTCCGGCAGGGTGACCACTTCGTTCTGCGCGTTGAGGCCGTGGTAGACCAGCAGGCCATCGACGTCGTCGACTTCCTGGACGGTCAGCTTCCATCCTTCGAAGTGAGTGATGCTGTCACCCGGCGAAAACCGCACGCGGGTGAGGGGCGCATTCCGTAGCGCGTACTGGCGAGTCTCGCCAGTGGCCGGGTAGAGCACGGTCAACAAGCGGCCGTCCTGTGCCAGAACGGTGCCCAAACCCAGCTCGGCTTCGCTGTCACTGATCCAGCGTTGCCCCGGTTGATACTGCTGCGCCATGCTGCCTGACTCCCACCTTGAAAAAGCGGGCTATCTTAACGGAATGAGCCTTCAGGACCAAAGGATTACATGCGCGCGCTGATGGAGGATACGAACTTTTCGGGAGATGAAGATCAAAAGATCGCAGGCTGCGCCAGCTCCTACGGTGCCAGGCGGGTCACAAGTTTGCGACCGATGGCTCAAGTCGCCATTCCCGCAGCCGACAGCTTGCTGACAGGAGACTAATAATATGCTGCCACCGATGCTCCCCTTGAGCGCCGTACCAATCACTTCACAGCAGGATCCGATTCGCCAGCGCCCGGATATTCCGCCTGTGGTGCCGGTGCAGGAAAGCTCCAACGAAAGCACCATCGACCTGCAAAAACGCGATCCGGAAGAGGCGGGTCTGCAACTGCGCGAGGAACAGCGTCGGCAACAGGAGCGCGAGCGCCGTCGTCGTGAGGCCGATGAGGATCCTGAAGAGCACCTGGCGATTCCCGGTAATGAGCTCAATGCCGACAACACCGTACCGGTGGTGCCGTTGATGGAGGATCAGCCACGTCAGGGGTTGTGGGTCGATATCGAGATCTGAAGTGTCGGATCACTGGTCAGCGCCCGCGCCAGACCGCATTATTGACGTAATCCTGTCGCCTTTACCGGCAGTTGAATTCATTTCCAAGCGATGCACTGAACGCCATGAGCCAAGATGACAAGCTGATCGACCTCAACACCGAACGCGCCAAGCGGGTTCATGACCTTAATGAAAAGCGCCTGAATGAAGTACGCCAGGCGTTCGAGCAGGCGATGCCGTTGGGCAAAGCGAAGAAAAAGCCGAAGAACAAACCGAAAAAGCGTTGAAACACCCTGCATCGGTTGATGCAGGTCAGTTATTTCCCTTCCTTTTACGCCCGTCTCGGGCGGCATTGATCCCGGTCAATTTTCTCTCCTGCCCAATTGGTTAACTTAGCCCCATCGCAACAGGGCAAGTGCAGGAGGCCAGTCATGTTTTTTGACAACGTGGTGATCGCCGGAGTGCTGACTGTCGGCCTCATGGTTCTGTTTTTTGCAGGGTTTGGATTTTTTATCTGGAAGGATTCGCATAAGCGGAAAAAAACGTAGGGTCTTTCTGGAGCAATGAGCACGCAAGGCATTTTGGGCGACTTCGGTCGCCCTTTTTTTTGCCTGCAAAAATCTGTCGGATGTACATAGAGCTACTGTGGGAGCGGGCTTGCTCGCGAAGGCGTCAGGTCAGCCAACATCAATGTTGAATGACACACCGCTTTCGCGAGCAAGCCCGCTCCCACATTTGATTTGTGGTGTCTTTTTGGAAGATTGCAGCAATAAAAAAGGCGCGAACCCCACGGAACGCGCCTTTTTTGTGCCACTGCGTATCAGCTACCCAGTGCTTTCGACGCCAGCCAGAACAGGCCGGCCGACAGGGCCACGGTGGCTGGCAGGGTCAGGACCCAGGCCAGCAGGATGGTTCTGACGGTGCCGCCTTGCAGGCCGCTTTTGTTCGCGACCATGGTACCGGCCACGCCTGAAGACAGGACGTGAGTGGTGGAAACCGGCAGACTGAAGATGTTCGCCGCGCCGATCATGCACGCTGTGGTGATCTGCGCCGACATGCCTTGGGCATAGGTCATGCCTTGCTTGCCGATTTTCTCGCCGATGGTCAGGACCACGCGTTTCCAACCGACCATGGTACCCAGGCCGAGGGCCAGTGCGACCGCCAGAATCACCCAGAACGGGGCGTATTCGGTGGTGGTGGTCAGGTCTTTGCGCAGCTTGTCCAGGTCCGCCTTTTCACGGGCTGCGAGGCCAGGCAACTTGCTGACTTTCTTCGCCGTGTCGTCCAGGCAGAGCAGGTAACGACGCACTTCGATGCGGCTTTCCGACGGCAGCGAGTGGTAGTCGGCTACGCCCTTGAGGGTGTCCAGCAGGGCGGCGATGGTCGGTTCGGTTTGTTGCGGGTTGCAACGGAATTTCTCCGGCAGATCACCTTGTACGCTCTTGCCCAGGGCCAGGTATTCACCCAGCGTATCGGCATTGCGCTTGTAGAACTGGCTCAGGTGCAGGGTCGCATCGCGAGTACGTTCGATCTGGTAGGTGGTGCTGTTCAGGTCGAGAACGAACTGCGCCGGCACGATGCCGATCAGCACCAGCATGATCAGGCCAATACCTTTCTGGCCATCGTTCGAGCCGTGTACGAAGCTGACAGCCATCGCCGAAATCACCAGCACCAGACGGTTCCAGAATGGCGGGTGTTTCTTGTCGTCGATCTTGCGGCGCTGTTCTGGTGTCTTGTGCATCTTGGACAGCGGACGCCACCATTTAAGACTGATCAGCACCAGGGCTGCGATCAGGAAACCGGCCATTGGCGAGAACACCAGGGAGGCACCGATATCGATCGCCTTCTGCCAGTTCACGCCATCGGCCAACGGAATGTCGTTGATCAGGGCGTTGGCCAGGCCGACACCGAGGATCGAACCGATCAGCGTATGAGAGCTGGAGGCGGGGATACCGAAGTACCAGGTGCCCAGGTTCCAGGTGATGGCCGCGGCGAGCAACGAGAACACCATGGCCAGTCCGTGACCGGTGTTCACATTGATCAGCAGTTCTACCGGCAGCAAATGGACGATGGCATACGCCACGCCCACACCGCCCAGCAGCACGCCGAGGAAGTTGAACACACCGGAAAAGAACACCGCCAGATGAGGCGGCATGGCTTTGGTGTAGATAACAGTGGCCACCGCGTTTGCGGTGTCATGAAAGCCGTTGATGAACTCGAAGGCGAGGACAAAGGCCAGGGCGAGCAAGAGGCTCACAAGCACCCAAGCATCCAGTCCGCTGAATAAATCGATCATGAAGGTTTTCTGACCCGGTCGTAAGGGGGCGCGATTATGCCAGAAAAGATGGGTAATCGATGCACTAGCTGCTCATCGGTTACATTCTTCAACGAATTATTTTGTGGCAATCCCCCAGGCCCCAGGTTTTTTCGGGGTTTTACAAGTCATTGAATTTACTTGCAAAGGCCGTAGCCACAAGGGTTTCTCCCGGCAGGGCGAGAGGCTTGAACGCGTGTATGAAATATCTGAGAAGAAGGTCGGACAGGAGCCATTTACCTCATCCAATGGATGAGGGGACCGCCGCCCGCTTGTAGCGGGCGCGAAAAGCATCATCGATACAGCCCGCTTTTAACAGGTGTAGATGCAGGCTCTTGAAAGAATTCAAACCGAGGCAGTCATGGCTCTTCGGCTTTGAGTTCCTTTTCCATCTTCTGCAATTCCTGGGAGAAGGCCTGGTCCTGAACGGTGGCGCGTTTGCGCCAGGGTTTGCGTTCGGGTTCGGGCTGAGCGGCGTAGGTGGTGACTTCCCCGCCGTAAACTTCCTTGTAACGTTGTTCCTGGCGCTCAAGTTCCGCGCGCAGTTCGTCTTTCGTCACAGTGCTACCTGATTGAGTTGAGATTAATTCTGGTGAAACGCGCTGCATCGATTTATTGACCACGCTCGTTGAAGGGACAATGCCTGACACGGCATCGTTCCCTCGGAGCAATCAATTCGTCCTTGTTGCAGGCGGCCACGGCACCAGAGAAAAACAGCTGACGTAGCATCAGTCTCCTGTTTCAGCGAGCGCGTTGGCGGAGCATATGAAATGAGCGTCAGGCGCTTGCTGCGGACAGCGGCAATGGATATTGCGCTGCCGGTTGGCGAAATCGGCACGTAAAAAACCGGTCGCCACTGAGATGCATTATAGCGGTCGATCCGAAGAACACTATCTCTTGAGAGTTAAAAGTAGTTCCTGGTGTGTGATTGTTTTGTTACTCGCAAACTTTTACCGGTAACTACGGTGCCGTGATGCCAGTTACAGCGGTGACTTTCTGGCGCCATTAAGCCGAACGAATTAGTACACCGATGCTTCTTTAAAACGTGACCGAAAATAACAAATATATTGCAGGGGGATGAAAGCAGTAGGGCTCACTATAAGCAACCGCTGATTGCGATTATCGGCCTATGGTTCGATAATCGCCCGATCTTGGTGGCCGGTGGCTTGTGTGTCAGACCGGGAGCCGCTTGTAATAGTCGCTGATCCGTGTGGGAAACAACCGATATGAACGATCAAATGCGCAATTCCTTCGCTTCAGTGGCACCGCCGATCGTTGCCTCGCCCGCCAAGCGAATCCAGGCGCTGACCGGTGACCCGGATTTCATGACCTCCCTGGCCCGTGGCTTGGCGGTGGTGCAAGCGTTCCAGGAGCGCAAGCGGCACCTGACCATTGCGCAGATCAGCCATCGCACGGAAATTCCCCGCGCCGCTGTGCGACGTTGCCTACACACCCTGATCAAGCTCGGCTACGCCACCACCGACGGACGCACCTATTCGCTGTTGCCCAAAGTACTGACCCTGGGCCATGCCTATTTGTCGTCGACGCCATTGGCGGTTTCTGCCCAGCCGTATCTGGACCGCATGAGCGAGCAACTGCATGAGGCCTGCAACATGGCCACGCTGGAGGGCGATGACATTTTGTACATTGCACGCTCGGCGACCACCCAGCGGCTGATTTCCGTCGACCTCTCGGTGGGCGGGCGATTGCCGGCCTATTGCACGTCCATGGGCAGGATTCTTCTCGCCGCGCTGGACGACACGTCACTGCGCGAATACCTCGACCATGCAGAGCTGCAAGCCAAGACCAGTCGCACGTTGCATACCCCCGAGGCGTTGCTCGAATGCCTGCAAGAGGTACGGCAGCAAGGCTGGTGCATCGTTGATCAGGAATTGGAGCAGGGCCTGCGCTCAATTGCCGTGCCGGTGTACGACGCGTCCGGCCAAGTGGTGGCGGCCTTAAACGTCAGCACCCACGCCGGCCGGGTCAGTCGCAACGAGTTGGAGCAACGTTTCTTGCCAGGCCTGTTAAGTGCCAGTCGTGACCTGAGCGCGCAACTCTTTGCCTAAGCTGTTCGATAAACGCACAGAGTCGCGTTTATCGAATTGACGCTCTTTCCCTTGCATCATTAATGTCGCGGCAGCGTCATCCGGCACTTCGGGTCTTCAGTCAGTCGCCGGATCACGCCCCAATAATAATGAGAAGAGGCATCGTCATGCGCACGTTTCCCGACTGTCGCTGTTTCCATCGGTTTAGCTGCCGAAACCGGATTGCCTGATCCCGACCTCCTTTCTTGTCATAGCGTCAGCCCCGGCTGGCACCTGTTCGACTGCGTTCTTTGCGTGGAATAAAAATAATGAACCAGCCTCAGTCTGCTGTAGGAAACTGCCTCGACGTGCAGTCCTTCATCAACACTCAACCCATTTCGCGCTACCAATGGCGGGTGGTGATTCTATGTTTCCTGATTGTTTTCCTCGATGGCCTCGACACCGCGGCCATGGGTTTTATCGCGCCGGCACTGTCCCAGGACTGGGGCATCGATCGCGCCAGTCTCGGCCCGGTGATGAGTGCGGCGTTGATCGGGATGGTCTTCGGCGCCTTGGGTTCCGGCCCATTGGCGGACCGCTTCGGGCGAAAAGTCGTACTGGTGGGCGCGGTGTTGGTGTTCGGCGCTTTCAGCCTGGCGTCGGCCTATAGCACCAATGTTGATCAACTGCTGGTACTGCGATTCCTCACCGGTCTGGGCCTGGGCGCCGGCATGCCGAACGCCACCACGCTGCTGTCCGAATACACCCCGGAGCGCAAAAAATCCCTGCTGGTGACCAGCATGTTCTGCGGCTTCAACCTTGGCATGGCCGGGGGCGGGTTCATCTCGGCCAAACTGATCCCGGCCTTCGGCTGGCACAGTCTGTTGATGATCGGCGGGGTTCTGCCGCTGATCCTCGCTGTCGTCTTGCTGTTCTGGTTGCCGGAGTCGGCGCGCTACCTGGTGGTGCGCAATCGTGGCACGGACAAAGTGCGCAAGGCCTTGGCGCCGATCGACCCGACGGTAGTGGCTCAGGCTTCGAGCTTCAGCGTGCCGGAACAGAAAACCGTGAAGGCACGCAATGTGTTTGCGGTGATCTTCTCCGGCACTTACAGCACCGGCACGTTGTTGCTGTGGCTGACGTACTTCATGGGCCTGGTGATCGTTTACCTGCTGACCAGTTGGTTGCCGACACTGATGCGCGACAGCGGCGCGAGCATGGAACAGGCGGCGTTCATTGGTGCGCTGTTCCAGTTCGGTGGGGTGTTGAGCGCAGTGGGTGTGGGCTGGGCGATGGACCGGTTCAATCCGCACAAGGTCATCGGCATTTTCTACTTATTCGCCGGGGTATTTGCCTACGCGGTAGGGCAGAGCCTGGGCAACATCACATTGCTGGCGACCCTGGTGCTGGTAGCCGGGATGTGTGTCAACGGCGCGCAATCGGCGATGCCGTCGCTGGCGGCGCGATTTTACCCGACTCAAGGGCGGGCAACCGGTGTGTCGTGGATGCTCGGGATTGGCCGCTTCGGCGCGATCCTCGGTGCGTGGATGGGCGCAACGTTGCTGGGCCTGGGCTGGAACTTCGAACAGGTGCTGACGGCGCTGGTGATTCCGGCCGCGTTGGCGACCACGGCGGTGGTGATCAAGGGCATGGTCAGCCATGCGGATGCGACCTGAGGGCAAGTTTCGACAGTGATCGTTCCCACGCTCCGCGTGGGAATGCCTCAACGGACGCTTTGCGTCCGCTTTTGGGACGCGGAGCGTCCCCGGGCTGCATTCCCACGCGGAGCGTGGGAACGATCGGCGCAGGAGATCGGTAGTGAGACAACAATCTGTTCGATAAACGAACACTCAGTCGATTATCGGATTGTTTAGCGTTTTTCAGGGGCTTAACCTTCAGTCATTCCGGCGCCGAACCTCGCGCCTTTTTCTACCACTGTCGGTTCATAACAAAACGGGAGCCTGCCCCATGGCTGAAATCCTTTCGCTGCATGACGCGGTAAAGCAGTTCGTCAACGACGGCGATACCGTCGCGCTCGAAGGCTTTACTCACCTGATTCCTACGGCGGCGGGTCACGAAATCATCCGCCAGGGCAAGAAAGATCTGACCCTGGTGCGGATGACGCCCGACTTGATCTACGACCAGTTGATCGGCGCCGGTTGTGCTCGCAAGCTGATTTTCTCCTGGGGCGGTAACCCAGGTGTGGGCTCGCTGCACCGTCTGCGTGACGCGGTCGAAAGACAGTGGCCGCATGCGCTGGAAATCGAAGAGCACAGTCACGCCGACCTGGCCAATGCCTACGTCGCGGGCGCTTCGGGCTTACCGTTCGCGGTTCTGCGTGCCTACGCCGGTTCCGACCTGCCGAAGGTCAACCCGCTGATCAAAACCGTCACGTGCCCGTTCACCGGCGAAGTGCTGGCGGCGGTGCCGTCAGTGCGCCCGGACATCACCGTGATTCACGCGCAAAAAGCCGACCGCAAAGGCAACGTACTGCTCTGGGGCATTCTCGGTGTGCAGAAAGAAGCGGCGTTGGCCGCCAAGCGCTGCATCGTCACTGTTGAAGAAATCGTCGACGACCTCAACGCACCGATGAACGCTTGCGTGCTGCCGACCTGGGCCTTGAGCGCGGTCTGCCATGTACCGGGGGGCGCGCATCCGTCCTACGCCCACGGTTACACCGAACGCGACAACCGCTTCTATCAAGCCTGGGACCCGATTGCCCGCGACCGTGAAACCTTCACCGCGTGGATCAACGAGTACATCCACGGTTGCGCTGACTTCAGTGAGTTCCAGGCCAAGCTGGCCGCTGCTTCGGAGGCCAAGTAATGACTTACACCACCAATGAAATGATGACCGTCGCCGCCGCCCGCCGTCTGAAAAACGGTTCGGTATGCTTCGTCGGCATCGGCCTGCCGTCGAAAGCCGCCAACCTGGCACGTCTGACTTCTTCGCCAGATGTCGTCCTGATCTATGAATCGGGTCCGATCGGTGCCAAGCCCAGCGTACTGCCGTTGTCGATCGGCGACGGTGAACTGGCGGAAACCGCCGACACTGTCGTCCCGACCGGTGAGATTTTTCGCTACTGGTTGCAGGGCGGGCGCATCGACGTCGGTTTCCTCGGAGCCGCGCAAGTCGACCGTTTCGGCAACATCAACACCACGGTGGTGGGCGACTACCATCAGCCGAAAGTTCGCCTGCCGGGCGCCGGTGGCGCGCCGGAGATCGCCGGTTCCGCCAAAAGCGTACTGATCATCCTCAAGCAGTCAGCGCGCTCCTTTGTCGACAAGCTCGACTTCATCACCTCGGTCGGTCATGGCGAGGGCGGTGATTCACGCAAGCATCTCGGCCTGCCGGGCGCCGGTCCTGTCGGCATTATTACCGACCTGTGCATCATGGAACCCGAAGCGGATACTCATGAATTCGTGGTGACCGCGCTGCACCCAGGCGTGACTCGCGAGCAAGTGATTGCCGCCACCGGCTGGGCGATTCGTTTTGCCGATCAGGTGGAAAACACCGCCGAGCCCACCGATGTCGAGTTGACGGCGCTGCGTGATCTGGAAGCCCGCACCGCTGCCGCCCACGACCAAGCACCCGGAGAAGCCTGATGCGTGACGTTTATATCTGCGACGCCATTCGCACCCCCATCGGCCGTTTCGGCGGCGGCCTGTCGACGGTTCGCGCCGATGATCTGGCCGCCGTGCCGATCAAGGCACTGATGGCGCGCAACCCCTCGGTGGACTGGAGCGCGGTGGACGAGGTGTTCCTCGGTTGCGCCAACCAGGCCGGCGAAGACAACCGTAACGTGGCACGCATGGCGTTGTTGTTGGCGGGCTTGCCGGAAACCATTCCCGGGGTCACCCTCAATCGCCTGTGCGCTTCGGGCATGGATGCGATCGGTACGGCGTTTCGGGCCATCGCCAGCGGCGAGATGGAGCTGGCGATTGCCGGCGGCGTCGAGTCGATGTCTCGCGCACCGTTCGTGATGGGCAAGGCCGATGCGGCGTTCTCGCGCAACATGAAACTGGAAGACACCACCATCGGCTGGCGTTTCATCAACCCGTTGATGAAAGCCCAATACGGTGTGGATGCGATGCCGCAGACCGCCGATAACGTGGCCGACGATTACCGGATTTCCCGCGCCGATCAGGATGCGTTCGCCCTGCGCAGTCAGCAACGCACGGCCGCCGCGCAGGCAGCAGGATTTTTCGCCGAAGAAATCGTCGAAGTGCGCATTGCCCACAAGAAGGGTGAAAGCGTGGTCACGCAGGATGAGCATCCCCGTGCTGACACGACACTGGAAACCCTGGCCAAACTCAAACCGGTCAATGGCCCGGACAAAACCGTCACCGCTGGCAATGCCTCTGGTGTGAATGACGGTGCGGCGGCGTTGATCCTGGCCTCGGCCGAAGCAGTTAAAAAGCACGGCCTCACCGCCCGCGCCAAAGTGCTCGGCATGTCCAGTGCCGGCGTTGCACCTCGGGTGATGGGCATCGGCCCGGTGCCAGCTGTGCGCAAATTGACCGAGCGCCTGGGCCTGGCCGTCAGCGATTTCGACGTGATCGAACTCAACGAAGCCTTCGCCAGCCAAGGCTTGGCGGTGTTGCGTGAACTGGGGCTGGCGGATGACGCGGCCCAGGTCAACCCGAACGGTGGCGCCATTGCCTTGGGCCATCCGCTGGGCATGAGCGGCGCGCGTCTGGTACTGACCGCGCTGCATCAGCTGGAAAAGACCGGTGGCAAGAAAGGTCTGGCGACCATGTGCGTCGGTGTCGGCCAGGGTCTGGCCTTGGCGATCGAACGGGTCTGACGCCCTTGGCTGTGAATAAAGCGTCGACTAATAAGAACTGAGGAAAGCGTAATGACTGACAAGCCTGGTTACCGTCGCCCGCAGGCGGGCACTCAGCCGGAATACCTGCACCCTCCTTATCAATCCACCAACCTTCGCTCGCCCTCCAAGCCGTTGGTGTTTTTGCCTCATTCGCTGTCGGAAATCACCGGGCCGACCATCGGCGCCGAGCGCATCGAGGAGCAGGACAATGACCTGACTGCCCAGCACTCGGGCGAACCACTGGGTGAACGGATCATCATTCACGGCCGTGTGCTGGATGAAAACGGTCTGCCGGTGCCAGGCATTTTGGTGGAGATCTGGCAGGCTAACGCCGCCGGTCGCTACAACCATGCGCGCGACCTGCACGACGCGCCGCTGGACCCGAACTTCACCGGCACCGGCCGCACCGTGACTGACGCCGATGGCTGGTATCAGTTCCAGACCATCAAGCCTGGCGCCTATCCGTGGGGTAACCATCACAACGCCTGGCGCCCGGCGCACATCCATTTCTCACTGTTCGGGCCGAGCATCCTGACGCGCCTGGTGACCCAGATGTATTTCCCGGGCGACCCGTTGCTGGCCTACGACCCGATCTACAACTGCGTGCCCGATACCAGCGCCAAAGAGCGCCTGATCGCCCGTTTCGACCTGGAAAAAACCATCCCTTCCTACGCCCTCGGTTATCGCTGGGACATCGTCTTGCGCGGCCGCGATGCCACGCCGATGGAGAAATAAGATGACGCTGAACGCGACCACGTCCCACACCGTCGGGCCGTATTACCACATCGGCCTGACCTGGCTGAACCGTGAAGACCTGACCGTTGCACAAACCCTCGGCGAGCGCGTGGCGATCACTGGGCAAGTTGTCGATGGCAATGGCGACTTCGTCAACGACGCCATGCTCGAAGTCTGGCAGGCCAACGCCGCCGGCAAGTACGACCACCCCGAAGACGATCAAGACAAACCCCTGGACCCGAACTTCGAAGGGTTTGGCCGGGTGCCGGTGGATGCAGAAGGGCGCTTTCGATTTACCACGATCAAACCGGGCACAGTGGAAGGCCTGAAGGGCACGACCCAGGCGCCGCATTTGGTGGTACTGGTGTTTGCTCGCGGGTTGGTAAAGCACTTGCTGACGCGGATTTACTTTGATGGCGAACCGGCCAACGTGGCGGATCCGTTGCTGGAGTGCGTGCCCGCTGAACGCCGTAGTACCTTGCTGGCGAAGAAGGATGCTGCGGGTGTTTATCAGTGGAATGTGATTTTGCAGGGAACGGATGCCGAGACGGTGTTTTTTGATTATTGATTGAGCGCCGCAAAACCTGTGGGAGCGGGCTTGCTCGCGAAGGCGGTGTGTCAGGCGACATCAATGTTGGCTGTGCCGCCGTCTTCGCGAGCAAGCCCGCTCCCACAGGGATAGCATTGCCAATTGTGGAACGGGATTGTTGCAAGGTGTGTCTAGACTCTCACGGTCCCCAAAAGAGTGAAGAACGATGACAACCCTCACAGCTCTCTACACCAGTGAAGAACGCAACAAAAGGATCTTTGCGATTGTCGGCGCCTCGTCCGGCAACCTGGTTGAATGGTTCGACTTTTACGTCTACGCCTTCTGCGCAATCTATTTCGCCCCGGCGTTTTTCCCGTCCGACAACCCCACGGTACAGCTGGTAAACACGGCGGGCGTATTCGCTGCCGGGTTTCTGATGCGGCCTATCGGCGGTTGGATCTTCGGTCGGGTGGCGGACAAACACGGGCGCAAGAATTCGATGTTGATCTCGATTCTGATGATGTGCTTCGGTTCGTTGCTCATCGCCTGCCTGCCGACCTACAACAGCATCGGGGTCTGGGCGCCGATCATGCTGTTGTTCGCGCGCTTGCTGCAGGGTTTGTCGGTGGGCGGTGAGTACGGCACCACCGCGACCTACATGAGCGAAGTCGCCCTCAAGGGCCAGCGCGGTTTCTTTGCCTCATTCCAGTATGTGACGCTGATTGGCGGGCAGTTGCTGGCGGTGTCGCTGGTGGTGGTCCTGCAGCAGTTTCTCAGCGAGGATGAATTGCGTGCCTATGGCTGGCGAATTCCGTTCGTGGTCGGTGCGGCTGCGGCATTGATTTCGTTGTTCCTGCGTCGTGCGCTCAAGGAAACCACCAGCAAGGAAATGCGCGAAAACAAGGACGCCGGCAGCATCCGTGCACTGTTGCGCGATCACAAGGCTGCGTTCATCACCGTGCTGGGTTACACCGCCGGCGGTTCGCTGATTTTCTACACCTTCACCACGTACATGCAGAAGTACCTGGTGAATACCGCCGGCATGCACGCCAAGACCGCGAGCTACATCATGACCGGCGCGCTGTTCCTTTATATGTGCATGCAACCGTTCTTCGGCATGCTCGCCGACAAGATCGGCCGGCGCAATTCGATGCTGTGGTTCGGCGCCCTCGGGACGTTGTGCACCGTACCGATTCTGTTGAGCCTGAAAAGTGTCAGCAGTCCGTTCCTGGCCTTTGTCCTGATTACCCTGGCGCTGGCAATCGTGAGTTTCTACACCTCGATCAGCGGTCTGGTGAAAGCCGAGATGTTCCCGCCAGAGGTACGCGCCTTGGGCGTCGGCCTGGCGTATGCGGTGGCCAATGCAATCTTCGGCGGTTCGGCGGAGTATGTGGCGCTGAGCCTTAAAGCCGGCGGCATGGAAAACTCGTTCTACTGGTACGTGACGGTGATGATGGCGGTCGCGTTCCTGTTCAGCCTGCGTCTGCCAAAACAGGCGAAGTATTTGCAAAACGACCTTTGATCTTTACGCGAGGGCCTGACCGGCCCTCGCCTGCAAGGACTGTTTATGAATCAGCGACCGGGCAATCAATTGTTCGATGCCTACTTCACGGCACGCGACATGCGTGAGGTGTTCTGCGATCAGGGCCGGGTTCAGGCCATGCTTGATTTCGAAGCGGCACTGGCCCGGGCCGAGGCGCGGGTCGGGCTGATTCCGCAGGCGGCTGTCGCATCTATCGACGCGGCATGTCGGGCCGAGCATTACGACTTCGCCGCGCTGGGTGAGGCGATTGCCACGGCGGGCAATTCGGCGATTCCGCTGGTCAAGGCGTTGGGCAAACAGATCGCAAAGAACAATGCCGAAGCCGAGCGTTACGTGCATCTGGGCGCGACCAGCCAGGATGTAATGGACACCGGCCTGGTGCTGCAACTGCGCCGCGCGCTGGAATTGATCGAAGCTGATCTGGCGCAATTGGGGGAAACCCTCGCGACCCAGGCCAGGCGTTACGTCGCCACGCCAATGGCCGGACGCACTTGGCTGCAGCATGCGACACCGGTCACCCTCGGCATGAAAATCGCCGGTTGGCTGGGGGCGGTGACGCGCAGCCGTCAGCGTCTGCGGGAACTCAAACCGCGCCTGTTGGTGCTGCAATTGGGTGGTGCCTCCGGCACCCTCGCGGCCCTCGGCGAGCAGGCGATGCCGATTGCCGAAGCCTTGGCCGCAGAACTGCAACTGACCTTGCCGGATCAACCCTGGCACACCCAGCGTGATCGTCTGGTGGAGTTCGGCGCGGTGCTTGGACTGATCGCCGGCAGCCTCGGCAAACTCGGTCGCGACATCAGCCTGTTGATGCAGACCGAGGCCGGCGAAGTGTTTGAACCGTCGGCGCCGGGCAAGGGCGGTTCTTCGACCATGCCGCACAAGCGCAACCCGGTGGGCGCGGCGGTGCTGATCGGTGCGGCGACGCGGGTGCCGGGTTTGCTCTCGACCTTGTTCAGCGCGATGCCGCAGGAACACGAACGCAGCCTGGGCCTGTGGCATGCCGAATGGGAAACCCTGCCGGAGATTTGCTGTTTGGTGTCAGGCAGCCTGCAGCAAGCGCTGTTGGTGGCCGACGGACTGGAAGTGGAGGCCGACCGCATGACACGCAACCTCGACCTGACCCAAGGCCTGGTACTGGCCGAAGCCGTGAGCATCGTGCTGGCACAACGGGTCGGTCGCGACACTGCGCACCATCTGTTGGAGCAGTGCTGCAAGCGCGCAGTGGCCGAGCAACGTCATTTGCGCGCGGTGCTCGGTGACGAGCCGCAGGTGACTGCCCAGCTGTCGGAGGCCGAACTCGATCGTCTGCTGGACCCCGCCCATTACCTCGGTCAGGCCCATACCTGGGTCGAGCGATCGGTGGCTGAACATTTTGCGTTGATAGCTTGAAGGAGACTGCCGTGGCATTCGTACAACTCGCCGAGGGCGAACTGCATTACCAAATAGAGGGCCCTAACGAGGCGCCGGTGCTGGTGCTGTCCAACTCGCTGGGCACCGAGCTGCACATGTGGGACGCGCAGATCCCGGCGTTCAGCGAGCATTTTCGCGTGCTGCGTTTCGATACCCGTGGTCACGGCCAATCGTTGGTGACGCCGGGGCCGTACCGCATCGAGCAACTGGGCCGCGACGTACTGGCGCTGCTGGATGCGCTGCACATCGAGCGCGCGCATTTCTGTGGTTTGTCCATGGGCGGGTTGATCGGCCAGTGGCTGGGGATCAATGCCGGTCAGCGATTGAACAAACTGATCGTGTGCAACACCGCGGCGAAAATCGGCGACCCGACGGTGTGGAATCCACGGATCGAAACCGTGTTGCGTGACGGAGCGGCAGCTATGGTCGCATTGCGTGATGCGTCGATTGCGCGTTGGTTCACTGCGGATTTTGCCGAGGCCAATCCGGCAGCGGTGAAGCGGATTACCGACATGCTCGCGGCCACGTCGCCTGAAGGTTACGCGGCCAATTGCGCGGCGGTGCGCGATGCCGATTTCCGTGATCAGCTGTCGTCGATTCAGGTGCCGTTGCTGGTGATTTCCGGCAGCGAAGATGCGGTGACGCCACCGTCCGGCGGGCATTTCATTCAGGCACATGTGCGGGGCGCGGAGTACGCCGAGTTCTACGCCGCGCACCTGTCCAACGTCCAGGCCGGCGCTGTATTCAGCGACCGAGTACTGGCTTTTTTGTCAGCTCATTGAGGGGATTGTTGTGGACGAGAAACAACGTTACGACGAGGGCCTCAGTGTTCGCCGCGCAGTACTGGGCGACGCCCATGTCGACCGCAGCCTGAACGCACTGACCGAGTTCAACTCGGAGTTCCAGGAGATGATCACCCGCCACGCCTGGGGCGACATCTGGACCCGCCCGGGCCTGCCGCGCCACACCCGCAGCCTGATCACCATCGCCATGCTGATCGGCATGAACCGCAACGAAGAACTCAAACTGCACCTGCGCGCCGCCGCCAACAACGGCGTAACCCGCGGCGAGATCAAGGAAGTGATCATGCAGAGCGCGATCTACTGCGGCATCCCGGCGGCCAACGCGACGTTCCACCTGGCTGAATCGGTGTGGGATGAGTTGGGGGTGGAGTCGCGGGAGTAACTGTCCACCACAACCCCTTGTGGGAGCGGGCTTGCTCGCGAAAGCGGTTTAACATTCAGCATTGATGCAAGCTGATGCACCGCTTTCGCGAGCAAGCCCACTCCCACATTTGGTCTGTGTTTACAACAAACTGATCGGATAGCTGACGATCAACCGGTTCTCGTCGAACTCGTTGTTGCTGAAGTCGCGGCGGATGGTCGAGTTGCGCCATCTGACATTGAGATCCTTGAGCGTGCCGCTCTGCACGGTGTAGCCCAGTTCGCTTTCGCGGCCCCATTCCTTGCCGTCGCTGGTGGTTGCGGTGTGTACGTTGTCGCCGCTGATGTAGCGGTTCATCAACGTCAGGCCCGGCACGCCGAGGGCGGCGAAGTTGTAGTCGTGGCGCAGTTGCCAGGATTTTTCCTTCGCGTTGTCATAGCTGGCGTTGTAGCTGTCGTTGGCCAGGGTGCCGCCGCTGGTGCCGTTAACCCGCATCCAGGCGCTGTCACCGGTGAGTTTTTGCAGGCCGACGTAGAAGGTGTTGCCGCCGTATTTGGCCGAGAACAGGCCCGACCAGGTCTTGTTGTCCAGCTCGCCGGCCCGGGCACTGCCGTCATCCTTGCCGTAGAAGAACCCCAAATTGGCGCCGAATGTCCAGTCGCCCAGTGGCTGGGTGTGGATGAGGTTGACGTATTGCTGGCTGTAGATGTCCTTGAGTTCAGCGTTCCACAGGCCGATCTGAGTGCGTTTGCCGTTGAAGGCATATTCACCGCCCTGGAAGTTGAAGCGGTCTGAGGTGAACGCCGTTTTGCCGGTCATCGACATGTCATTCATGCTGCTGTCGTCGCGCGGGCTGTTGGCGCGGAACTGGCCGCCGTAGAGGGTCAGGCCGTCGATTTCCTTCGAGGTGATCTGGCCGCCACGGAAGGTTTGCGGTAGCGAGCGACCGTCGTCCGAACGCAGGATCGGCAGCACCGGCATCCACTCGCCGACCTTCACTTCGGTCTGGGACAGCTTGGCCTTGAACGCCACGTTGGTGCGACCGAAGTTATCCGCCGGGCGACCATCGTGATCCAGCGGCAACAACTGCGTACCGCCGGTGCCTTTGCCTCCGTCGAGCTTGACCGAGTACAAACCCAGCACGTCCATGCCAAACCCGACGGTGCCTTGGGTGAACCCGGACTTGGCGTCGAGGATGAAGCTTTGCGTCCACTCTTCAGCCTTGCCCTGGCTTTTGGTCGGGTTGGTGAAGTTACGGTTGATGTAGAAATTGCGCAGGTTCAGGTTGACCTTGGCGCCTTCGACAAAACCCGCTTCCTCGGCCATGGCGGGCAGGGCCGTACTGGCCAGTGCAACGGCGATGAGGCTGGGAAAGAAATACTGCGCGGTGGAAGGGGTCATGGGCTCGGGTCTCTCTAATTCTTGGGGATGAAACGGGGCGGTGCCGCAACGTTTGGGTTGCAGACATAAGATGTCGAATTCAGAAAAGTGGGGGCGAAGTCAGCCGGACAGGGCAGGGCGCGGGGACATGGTGTCGAACCTGTTGTTATTGGTTTTGTGCGACAGATGGTGAGGGAAAGGGACTAAACGGTTCAATCGGCGAGGGCGGGTTCTGGGCGATTATCGAACGGCAAAAGATCTTTTTATCTGGCTTTTCCCACCGCCAACAAAAAGCCCACCAATCGGTGGGCTTCGTGTTTTTACCGCGCTATCAGAACAACTTCATCTTCGGCGCTTCTTCTTTCAACGGCTCGTTCTTCGCCGTCTGTTCATTCCAGCCACCACCCAACGCCTTGTACAGATTGACTGCGCTGGTCAGCTGCGCCAGACGGTCGGTGATCAGCGCCTGTTGGGCACTGAACAACTGGCGCTGGGCATCGAGGAAGGTCAGGTTGCTGTCGACACCGATGCGGTAGCGACGCTCGGCCAGACGGTAGTAGTCCTGGTTGGCGCTGACGAAATCACGCTGAGCCTGCAACTGCTCGGTGTAGGTCTGGCGTGCGGCCAGGCCATCGGCGACTTCCTGGAAGGCCGTTTGAATGGACTTCTCGTAGTTCGCCACGCCGATGTCTTTTTGGATTTTGGAGTAATCCAGGCTGGCGCGCAGGCTGCCGGCATTGAAGATCGGCAAGTTGATCTGCGGCTGGAACAACCAGGTGCCCGAACCGCCCTTGAACAGACCGGACAGGTCCGGGCTCAGGGAGCCGGCATTGGCGGTCAGGCTGATGCTCGGGAAGAACGCGGCCCGTGCCGCGCCGATGTTGGCGTTGGCAGCTTTGAGGTTGTACTCGGCCTGAAGGATGTCCGGACGACGTTGCAGCAAGTCCGACGGCAGGCCGGCCGGCACTTCGCTCAGCACGTCGTCCGACAGTGGCTTGGCCGCTTGCAGATTGGCCGGAATACCGGTGCCGAGCAGCAGCACCAGGCTGTTTTCATCCTGGGCAACCTGACGGGTGTATTTGGCCAGTTGCGCACGGGCGTTTTCCACCGAGGTACGCGACTGGGCCAGATCCAGTGCCGAGGCGACACCCACTTCGTTGCTGCGCGAGGTGAGCTTGTAACTCTCCTCGTAGGCGCCGAGGGTTTCCTGGGTCAATTTCAGCAGCTCTTTATCAGCCTGCCAGGTCAGGTAGGCATTGGCCACACTGGCCACCAGGCTGATCTGCGTGCTGCGGCGTGCTTCTTCAGTGGCGAAGTATTTCTGCAGGGCTTCTTCGCTCAGGCTGCGAACCCGACCGAACAGGTCGAGTTCATAAGCGCTGATGCCGACGGTGGCCGAGTAGGAACTGGAGATGGCTGCTTCACCGGTCTGCGAGGCCCGTGCCGGAACTCGCTGACGGCTGCCGCTGCCGGTGGCCGAAACGGCCGGGAACAGATCGGCACGCTGAATGCGGTATTGAGCCGCATAAGCGTCGATGTTCAGCGCCGCGACGCGCAGGTCACGGTTGTTCTCCAGCGCGGTCTGAATCAGCTGTTGCAGCGCCGGGTCGTGGAAAAACTGCTTCCAGCCTTGTTCGGCAGCGGCCTGGTTAGGCGCCTGGGCCGGCGAATAGGCCGGGCCTTGCGGGTATTGGCCCGCCACCGGTGCTTCAGGCTGCTGATAATCGGGTATCAGCGAGCAGCCGCTCAGCACGAAGGCGGCGACTGCGATGGAGAGTAGCGACTTGCTCATTAGCCAGCCTCTTTAGATGGTTCAATGGCGTCATCCTGATCGGCGACTTTGCGCTGGCCCATGGACGACACGGTGACAAAGAACAAGGGGACCCAGAAGATCGCCAGCACAGTGGCTGTGATCATACCGCCAATCACCCCGGTACCGATCGCATGCTGGCTACCCGAACCTGCGCCCGTGGAAATGGCCAGCGGAACCACACCGAGCACGAACGCGAGCGAGGTCATGATGATCGGTCGCAGACGCATCCGGCAGGCTTCGATCGCGGCATCGCGCAAGCTGCGTCCTTGCTCATGCAGTTCCTTGGCGAACTCGACGATCAGAATGGCGTTTTTTGCCGCCAGGCCGATCGTGGTCAACAGCCCCACCTGGAAGTACACGTCGTTGGACAGGCCACGCATGCTGGTCGCCATCAGCGCACCGATAATCCCCAGCGGTACCACCAGCATCACCGCGATCGGGATCGACCAGCTTTCATACAGCGCCGCCAGACACAGGAACACCATCAGCAGCGACAAGGCGTACAACGCTGGCGCTTGCGAGCCGGACAGACGTTCCTCGTACGACAGGCCCGTCCAGGAAATACCGACACCGGCCGGCAGTTTCTTGGCCAGGGCTTCGACTTCGGCCATCGCTTCACCAGTGGAATGGCCTGGCGCCGGGGCACCGAGGATTTCCATCGCTTCTACGCCGTTGTAACGGGCCAGTTTCGGCGAACCGTAGATCCACTCACCTTTGGCGAACGACGAGAACGGAACCATGGTGCCGGCGCTGTTGCGCACGTACCACTTCTTCAGGTCTTCGGGGCTCATGCGAGCGCCAGGCAGGCCTTGGATGTAAACCTTTTTCACGCGACCGCGGTCGATGAAGTCGTTCACATAGCTACTGCCCAGGGCAATCGACAGGGTGTTGTTGATGTCGGTGAGGGTCACGCCCAGGGCACTGGCCTTCTCATCGTCGATTTCCAGCTGATATTGCGGCTCGTCGTTCAGGCCGTTAGGACGGACTTGCGACAGGACCTTGCTTTGCGCCGCCATGCCGAGGAACTGGTTACGGGCTTCCATCAGCTTTTCGTGACCGATACCGGCGCGGTCCTGAAGGAACACGTCGAAACCGGTGGCGTTACCCAGTTCCAGTACCGCCGGTGGTGCGAAGGCAAACACCATGGCGTCGCGGAAGGTAAAGAAGTGCTGTTGGGCACGGGCCGCCAGTTTGAACACGCTGTTGTCGGCGTTACGTTCTTCCCACGGTTTGAGCATGATGAACGCCATACCCGAACTCTGACCACGGCCGGCGAAGTTGAAGCCGGTCACGGTAAACACCGAGGCCACTGCATCGCCTTCACCGCCCTCCGAGCTCGGACGCAGCAGGAATTCGCGCATTTCGTCCACGACCACTTGTGTACGCTGGGAGCTGGAACCGGCCGGTGTCTGCACTTGCGCAAACAGTACGCCCTGGTCTTCTTCCGGCAGGAACGCCGTTGGAATACGGGTGAACAGCCAGATCATGCCGACCACAATGATCAGGTACGCCAGCAGGTATGGAGCCTTGTGCGCGAGCATGTTGCCCACGCCGCGCTCGTAGCTTTTGACGCCACGGTCGAAGCTGCGGTTGAACCAGCCGAAGAAGCCGCGTTTCGGCGTGCCGTGCTCACCTTTCGGAATCGCCTTGAGCATGGTTGCGCAGAGCGCCGGGGTGAAGATCAACGCCACCAATACCGACAAGGCCATGGCCGAAACGATGGTGATCGAGAACTGCTTGTAGATCACACCGGTGGAGCCACTGAAGAACGCCATCGGCAGCAGTACCGCCGACAGCACCAGGGCGATACCGACCAGGGCACCCTGGATCTGCCCCATGGATTTCTTCGTGGCCTCCTTGGGTGACAGGCCTTCTTCGCTCATGACCCGTTCGACGTTTTCCACCACGACGATGGCATCGTCCACCAGCAAGCCGATGGCCAATACCATACCGAACATGGTCAGGGTGTTGATGCTGAAGCCGAACGCCGCGAGGATCCCGAACGTACCCAGCAATACCACCGGCACGGTCATCGTGGTGATGACGGTGGCGCGGAAGTTTTGCAGGAACAGGAACATCACCAGGAACACCAGCACGATCGCTTCGACCAGGGTTTCAACCACGCCCTTGATCGACTCGGTCACCACCGGGGTGGTGTCGTACGGGAACACCACTTCCATCCCTTCCGGGAAGAACGGCTTGAGGGTGTCGATGGTATTGCGCAGGGCTTTTGCGGTGTCGAGGGCGTTGGCGCCGTTGGCCAGTTTCACCGCCAGGCCGGAAGCCGGGGCGCCGTTGAACTGGGCGCTGATCGAGTAGTTTTCGCCACCCAGACCGACTTCCGCAACGTCGCCGACACGTACTTGCGAGCCGTCCTTGTTGACCTTCAGCAGGATCGCCTTGAACTGCTCGGCGGTCTGCAGACGGGTCTTGCCGATGATCGTCGCGTTCAGCTGTTGGCCGGGCAGGGCAGGCAAACCGCCGAGTTGACCGGACGAGACCTGGACGTTCTGCGCCGCGATGGCGGTTTTCACGTCCACCGGGGTCAGGTTGTAGTTGTTCAACTTGGCCGGGTCCAGCCAGATCCGCATCGCGTACTGGGCACCGAAGACCTGGAAGTCACCGACACCGGCGGTGCGCGAAATCGGGTCCTGCATGTTCGACACGATGTAGTTGGACAGGTCGTCCTTGGTCATGCTGCCGTCGCGCGATACCACGCCGATGACCATCAGGAAGTTTTTCACCGACTTGGTCACGCGGATGCCCTGTTGCTGCACTTCTTGCGGCAGCAGCGGGGTGGCCAGGTTCAGCTTGTTCTGGACTTGAACCTGCGCGGTATCGGAGTTGGTGCCCTGCTCGAAGGTCGCGGTAATGGTCATGTTGCCGTCGGAGTTACTTTCCGAGGAGACATAACGCAGGTTATCGATACCGTTGAGCTGTTGCTCGATCACTTGCACCACGGTGTCCTGCACGGTTTGTGCAGACGCGCCCGGGTAGGTCACCGAGATCGCAATGGCCGGAGGCGCAATGCTCGGGTATTGGTTGATCGGCAGTTTGAGAATCGATAGAGCCCCGACCAGCATAATCACCAGGGCAATTACCCAGGCGAAAATCGGACGGTCGATAAAAAATTTCGACATGGTTTACTCCCCTTTGCCGCCGGCAGCAGTATTAGCTGCCTGTGCGGTGGCCGGGCTCTTTGCGCCAACGTTAGTGGCTTCAGTGGCTTTCACTTCAACGCCAGGTCTGACGAATTGCAGCCCTTCGGTGATCACGCGATCACCTGCCTTCAGCCCGTCCTCAATCAGCCATTGGTTACCGACGGTGCGGCTGGCCTTGAGCTGACGCAGTTCGACCTTGTTGTCCGGACCGACGACCAGCGCGGTCGGAGAGCCTTTGAGGTCGCGGGTCACGCCTTGTTGCGGGGCCAGAATCGCCGCGCTGTCCACACCGGCCTGCAACTGAGCGTGAACGAACATGCCCGGCAGCAGGGTGTGATCAGGGTTCGGGAACACGGCACGCAGGGTGACGGAGCCGGTGGTCTGGTCAACCGACACTTCGGAGAACTCGAGCTTGCCGTCCAGCTGGTACTGGCTGCCGTCTTCGAGCGTCAGCTTGACCGCGGCGGCATTATCGCCGGCCTTTTGCAGACGACCGCTTTCCAGTTCGCGACGCAGCTCAAGCAGCTCCACCGAAGACTGGGTGACGTCGACATAGATCGGGTCCAGTTGCTGGATGACGGCCATGGCGTCGGTTTGGCCATTGCTGACCAGCGCGCCTTCAGTCACCGACGAACGGCCGATGCGACCGGAGATCGGTGCGTAAACCTTGGTGTAGCGCACGTTGATCTGGGCGCTTTGCAGGGACGCTTCCGATTGCAGGCGGTTGGCCAGCGCGGTGTCGTATTCCTGACGGCTGACGGCCTGTTCGTCGACCAGTTGCTTGTAGCGGTCGGAGATCGACTTGGTCGAACGCAGGTTGGCTTCGGCGCTTTTCAGGGTCGCGTCATAGACCGATGGGTCGATCTGATAAAGCTGCTGACCGGCCTTGACGTCGCCGCCTTCCTTGAACAGTCGTTTGAGAATGATGCCGTTGACCTGTGGGCGAACTTCGGCGATGCGGAACGCACTGGTGCGCCCCGGAAGTTCGGACGTCAGGGTGAAGGCTTGAGGTTGCAGGGTTACGACGCCGACCTGAGGGGCTGGTGCGGCAGGTGCCGCCTCTTCCTTTTTACATCCGCTGAGCAGCGATGCCAGGGCGACGGCAGTAACCAGAGCGGTAACAGCTGGCTTGAATTGCATGAAGATCCTCGGGTCAGGCGCGCAATTGCGCACAAGAAATGTGGAAGGTTAAAAATTTTTTGCCGGGTGGATAAGTAGCTTGCTAAGGAATATACTTACGTTCATGGTTGTTTGTAAAGGCTTGGCAGAGTATCCACACGGTTACAAAAGCCATCCAAAGGTTTGAATTGTAGGCCGCAGACGAAGCCCGAGAGCGCTCGCCCCACTTTTCTTCAGCTGATATTCAGACGTCGCTGAAGCACCCCTGATTGAGGTTTTACTGCCATGGTCCGTCGTACCAAAGAGGAAGCTCAAGAAACCCGAAGCCAGATACTCGAAGCGGCAGAAAAAGCCTTCTACGAGCGGGGCGTGGCCCGCACGACGCTGGCGGATATCGCTACCCTGGCCGGCGTGACTCGCGGGGCCATCTACTGGCATTTCAGTAATAAGGCGGATCTGGTGCAGGCGATGCTCGATACCTTGCATGAGCCGCTGGATGAAATGGCCAAGGCCAGTGAAAGCGAAGATGAACTCGATCCGCTGGGCTGCATGCGCAAGCTGCTGATTCATTTGTTTCATCAAGTTGCCCTGGACCCGAAAACCCGACGCATCAACGAGATTCTGTTTCATAAGTGCGAATTCACTGATGAAATGTGCGACCTGCGCCAGCAGCGCCGAACGGTCAGTCTCGATTGCAATGTGCGAATCGCGCTGGCCCTGAGTAATGCGGTGAATCGCGGGCAGTTGCCGGAAGACCTTGACACTGCTCGCGCGGCCATCAGCCTGCATGCGTACGTCGATGGCATTCTGTATCAGTGGCTATTGGCTCCCGACAGTTTTCAACTGCACACCGAAGCCGAGCGCTGTGTCGATACAGGGTTGGATATGCTGCGCTTGAGTCCCAGTCTGCGCAAATGAAACAAAATGCGTAATTGGATCCATTTGTGTCAAGACTTGAAGCGAGAAGACGCCCTCGCTTCACTCGCCTTTTTGTAATGGGGTGCTTTTATATAGGTACGTTCGCCGAGTTGATAGGTAGCGAGCTACGTATTTTGTAGGAATTTTGTGTCGAGTCTGTGAATGAATGTTAACAACCCGGGCTACAAGGGCGCCGAGCAGCCGATAAAGGGTATCGCACTGATTTGCCTGGCGGTGTTGTTATTCGCCAGTCACGATACGTTGTCCAAATACCTGTCCGGTTTTTACCCGATCGTGATGGTGGTGTGGGCACGCTACGTGGTGCACACCTTGTTGATGCTGGTGATTTTCGTGCCGCGCACTGGTTTTTCAGCGGTGGTGCGCACCAAACGGCCCGGGTTGCAGTTTCTGCGGGCCCTGTGCCTGATCGGCACCAGCCTGTTTTTTACCACCGGCCTGCGTTACATCCCCTTGGCCGAAGCCACGGCCGTTAACTTCCTTGCACCCCTGTTAGTGACGGCGCTGTCTGTGCCGTTGCTGCATGAGCGGGTGACGCGTAACCAATGGCTGGCGGTGCTGGGTGGGTTTGTTGGCGTGTTGATCGTCGTACAGCCTGGCGGTGCGCTGTTCACCCCGGCGATTCTGCTGCCGCTGTGTTCGGCGCTGTGTTTTGGCTTCTATCAATTGCTCACCCGCCTGCTCAGCGGTATCGACAGCCCGACCACCAGCAACTTTCTGACCGGTATTCTCAACAGCCTGATCATGACTGCGTTGTTGCCGTTTTTCTGGAGCACGCCAACGTTGCTGCACGGCCTGTTCATGATCGGGCTGGGCACTTGCGGCATGCTCGGTCACATGTTGTTGACCCAGGCCTTCCGCCATGCAGCGCCGGCGATGTTGGCACCGTTCAGTTACGGGCAGATCCTGTTTGCGGGGATGTACGGGTATTTGATCTTCGACCATACCCCGGACAGCTTCGGCGTGATCGGGATCACGGTGATTTGCCTCAGCGGTCTTGCGGTCGCCTGGGGACAGCGCAAGCGCTGACAGTATTGCAGCCGCCAAACGATCCTTTGATCTTCCATACGCAAAAGCCCCGGCTCTTTCGAGTCGGGGCTTTTGCATTTCAACGGCGGATGTTTACAGCACCGGGTAGTCGATGTAACCGACCGGCCCCTTCGCATAGAACAGTTCCGGACGTGCTTCATTCAACGGCGCATCGGCCTTCAAGCGCGCCGGCAGGTCCGGGTTGGCGATAAACGGTACGCCGAATGCCACCGCGTCAGCCTTGCCACTGGCCAGCCACTCGTTGGCGCTGTCCTTGGTGAAGCGTTCGTTGGCGATGTACGGGCCGCCGAAGGCTTCTTTCAGTTGTGGGCCGAGGCTGTCGCCGGCTTCTTTCTCGCGCGAGCAAATGAAGGCGATGCCACGCTTGCCCAGTTCGCGAGCGACATAAGTGAAGGTCTCGGACAGGTTGTCGTCGCCCATGTCATGGAGATCGGCACGTGGTGACAGGTGCACACCCACGCGGCCCGCGCCCCAGATTTCGATGGCGGCATCGGTCACTTCCAGCAACAGGCGCGCACGGTTTTCCAGGGAGCCGCCATAGTTGTCGGTGCGCTGGTTGGTGCTGCTTTGCAGGAATTGGTCGAGCAGGTAACCGTTGGCGCCGTGGATTTCCACACCGTCGAAACCGGCCGCCTTGGCGTTCTCGGCACCCACGCGGTAAGCGTCGATGATGTCGGCGATTTCCGCGGTTTCCAGGGCGCGCGGGGTAGGGAAGTCGGCCAATGGACGCACCAGGCTGACATGACCCTTGGGCTGGATGGCACTCGGCGCGACCGGTGCTTCGCCGTTCAGGTACAAGGGGTGGGAAATCCGGCCCACGTGCCACAGTTGCAGGAAGATTTTGCCGCCAGCGCCGTGGATTGCTTTAGTAACGTTGCTCCAGCCGCGCACCTGGTCGTTGGACCAGATACCGGGGGTGTCCGGGTAGCCCACGCCTATCGGCGTGACCGACGTGGCTTCGCTGAGGATCAGGCCGGCAGAGGCGCGCTGCACGTAGTACTCGGCCATCAGCGCATTCGGCACACGGCCTTCGTCGGCGCGGCAACGGGTCAGCGGCGCCATGATGATGCGGTTGGCCAACTCGAGGTCGCCCAGTTTGATCGGATCGAAAATAGTCGTCATTTAATACAACCCTCGTTAAAGATCAGTTAGTAACAGGGGCCAGCTCGGCATTGCCGCTCTGACGGAAAGTGATCAAGGTCACCAGCAGTGCGAGTACCGCCAATGCGGCTGCCGCGAGCGGCACGCGGGTGAGACCGAAGCCATGGGCGATGACGCTGCCGCCGACCCAGGCACCGAGCGCGTTGCCGACGTTGAAAGCGCCGATGTTGAGGGTCGATACCAGGTTCGGTGCCGCCTTGCCGTAGGTCACAACGTTCACTTGCAGGGCGGGTACGGCGGCGAAGCACGCGGTGGCCCAGAGGAACAGGGTGATTTCGGTCGGGATCACGGCGATGCTGGTCCAGGTCAGCACGGTGGACACGACCGCCATGGTGATGAACACCCCGATCAGCGTCGCAGCCAGGCTTTTGTCTGCCAGCTTGCCGCCGATGATGTTGCCGACCGTCAGGCCCAGACCGATGAGCATCAAGGTCCAGGTAACGCCACGTGGCGAGACTCCGGTGACCTCGCCCAACAGCGGGGCGACATAGGTGAACAAGGTGAAGACCGAAGCGGCGAACAATGCGGTCATGCTCAACGACAGCCAGATGCCGGCTCCCTTGAGGGCGCGCAGTTCGGCGCGCATGTCGAGTTTCTCTTCATCGCGCTTGGCCGGCAGGAAGCGGATCAGGCCGATCAGCGCAATCACACCGATCACGGTCACCGCCCAGAAGGTCGAACGCCAGCCGGCTTCCTGACCGAGCGCGGTGCCCAGCGGCACGCCGAGAACGTTAGCCAGAGTCAGGCCGGTGAACATCAGGGCCACGGCCGATGCACGTTTGTTGGCCGGCACCAAACCGGCCGCCACCACCGAACCGATGCCGAAGAAGGCACCGTGACACAGCGCGGTGACCACACGGGCAAACATCAAAACGTTGTAGTCACTGGCCAGGGCGCAGAGCAGATTGCCGATGATGAAGATGCCCATCAACGCTACCAAAGCGGCCTTGCGCGGCAATCTGGCGGTGGCCAGTGCCATGAACGGTGCACCGATGGCCACGCCCAAGGCGTAACCGGTCACCAGCCAGCCGGCGCCGGGGATCGACACACCGAGATCGGCCGCCACCTCGGGCAACAGGCCCATGATGACGAACTCGGTGGTGCCGATGGCGAAGGCGCTCAAGGCCAGAATGAGTAGCGAGAGGGGCATTGTCAGTTCCTTGTCGGAGCGCGGAGCTCCTTGTCGATGGCGTCGAGGAACGCCTCAATCACGTCCTCGTTGCGTTTGAAGAAGTGCCATTGACCGGCTTTCTGGCTGCTGATCAGTCCCGCCCGTTGCAAGGTCGCCAAATGGGCGGACACGGTCGACTGCGACAGGCCGCAGCGTTGATCGATCTGTCCGGCGCAAATGCCGTACTCGTGGTTGTGGAGCTGTTCCGGGAACTGGACCTTGGGGTCTTTCAGCCAGATGAGGATGTCTCGGCGTACTGGGTGTGCCAGCGCTTTTATTATTTCGTCGAGGTCGATGGTCATGGTTTGGGCTCGTGATGAGTAAAACGCTATATCGCGATGAGGCGAACTTTAAATCGGTATTTCGCGATATACCAATATGTTTTTGGTCTGATGACCGCATGAATCGGTATATCGGGTTATAACGATATGGATAGCGCAGTGTTAAGCTGCGCGCATGAACTATCTCGCACATCTGCACCTCGGTGGCCAGCGCCCCGGTCAAATGCTTGGCAGTCTGTATGGCGATTTCGTCAAAGGACGGCTGCAAGGGCAGTTCGATCCGGAGATCGAAGCGGCCATCCAGTTGCACCGCAGCATCGACGTGTTTACCGATCGCCATCCGCTGGTGGACATCGCCTTGTCGCGGTTTTCCATCACGCGCCGGCGTTACGCCGGGATTGTGCTCGATGTGTTTTTCGACCACTGCCTGGCGCGGGACTGGACGCTTTACGCAGATCAACCGCTTGAGCAGTTCACCGCGCACGTTTATCGGGTGCTGTCCGCCGAACCGCAGCTGCCGGAGCGCCTGGCGCGGATTGCACCGCACATGGTGGCCAATGATTGGTTGGGTGCTTATCAGGAGTTCGAAGTGCTTGAGCAGGTACTGCGGGGGATTTCGCGCAGGTTGACCCGGCCCGAGGAGTTGGCCGAGGCGATGCAGGAGTTACGACGGTTGTATGAACCGTTGAGCGAGGATTTCCGGTTGTTCTATCCGCAGTTGCAGGACTTTGTCCAAAACTATCCAGCGACATAAAACCACTGTGGGAGCGAGCCTGCTCGCGATAGCGGTGTGACATTCAGCATCATCATTGAATGTTAAATCGCTATTGCGAGCAGGCTCGCTCCCACAGGGGATGTGTGTGTTTAAGCCGCGATTGCGGGTCGCATTGGTGCTTGCTGCATTTCCGGAATCGCCCCAAACAACGCCCTCTGCACCGCCTGCTGCGCTTCGAACGCCAGCGCCGCACGTTCCCGGTCCTGGCACTCGATCGGTTTGAGCAGATGAATCTCCACCTCACCCCGATCATTGGCGAACAAGCGCATCAGGTGCGAGAGCAAATCATCATCGCCAATGAACGGTGCCAGGGTATCGAGCTCGCCATCGCGCAGATAACGAATCGCCACCGGTTGCAACGCCACTTCGGAATCGATCGCCGCGGACAGCAAACGACCATGAAAGGTACGCAGCGAGCGGCCATCGGTGGTGGTGCCTTCGGGGAACATCAGCAGTGGATGTTCCTGCTCCAGATGACGGGTCATTTGTTTGCGGATCAACTGACTGTCGCCTGAACCACGGCGAATGAACAGGCTGCCGGCCTTGGCCGCCAACCAGCCCGCCACCGGCCAGGTGCGCACTTCGGCCTTGGACAGGAACGACAGCGGCGTGAGCATGCCCAGCAATGGAATGTCAGTCCAGGACACATGATTGCTGACCCAGAGCATTGGCGCCTTTGGTAATTCACCATGGACGGTGACGCGAAAGGGCAGGGCATTGCTCAGCCGCGCCATGAAAAACCGCGACCAGCGCTGGCGACGGACCATCGAGTGGGCAATTCCCAGTCGCTCGAACAACCCGAACACACTGGCCATGCTCAAGCCCAGCGCCACCACCAAAAGCACTCGCGCAATTCGCGCGTACACCCGCAAGCGGCTCATTACACAGCCGCCTTGAAGTGCTTGGCGTAGCGCGGGCAGAGCTCGTCGCGCTTGAGCAGGATGAACACGTCGGCCACCTGGAAGTCTTCGTCCCAGCACGGCTCGCCGCAGATTTTCGCGCCCAGGCGCATGTAGGCCTTGAGCAGCGGCGGCATTTCGGCGATGACGTTGGACGGAATATCCAGCGTCGGCAATGGCTTCTTCGGCTCGGCTCGCAGGTGTTCGGTGCACAGGTAGCGTTCGCGCAGACGCTGCATGATCGCGTGGGCCTGGATGCCACCGTCCTGCATTGGAATGCTCGCGCAACCCATCAAATAGCTGTAGCCGCCCTGGTTCAGCACTTCCGCCAGTTCACCCCAGAGCACAGCGATAGTGCCGCCGTTGCGGTAGGCCGGGTCGACGCAGGTGCGACCGATTTCCAGGATCGGGCCTTTGAGATGGACCAGGCCATGCAGGCTGAATTCTTCTTCGCTGTAGAACTTGCCCAGGCTGCTGGCCGCTGTGTGGTCGAGCAAGCGGGTGGTCGCCACCAGGCGCCCGGTGTTCAAGTCACGCACGCCGATGTGGGCGCAGTGAACATCATAGTCATCCATGTCCAGACCCAGCTCCGCGCCTTTCAGCTTGGCGTTGAATTCGCCGCTGAACACGTTGAAGCGCAAGGCCTGGGCTTCCTGCAACGCCTCGGCGCCCACCAGGCGTTCGGCTTGCAGGCGGCGTTCATTGCCGGTGTCGCTGATGCGGGCGATCTGAGTCATTGTGAGTCTCCGTGCGGGCTGGCCACCCGTCTTGGGTTGCAGCCGATCGACTTTCTTTATGCAGCCGTGTTGTGCAAAGTCAGGCTATGTAGCCCCGGTGTCATCGCCATGAAGCTTTGGTGATGCTTATATGACAGCCCATGAGGAGCCTCTTATGCCCTGGCAAACCCTGTTGAAACGCCGCGATCGCCTGCCCGCCGACCCTGACCTGGGGGAAGGCTTTGCCACCTTGTTGCAACAGTTGGGCGCGGTGTCGCCGTTCGAATTGGCGGTGGCTGGCGGACGGCTGATGGCGACGCCGGGGCTGGCGTTTCTGGTGGGCTATCAGGCGGCGTTGCGCATGCTCTGGCCGAGCGCGCCGCTGAGCCTCGGCGCGTTGTGCGCGACCGAACAGCGCAGTTTGCGGGTGGCGGACATGCAGACCCGGCTGCGCGATTTGCGCCTGAGCGGGCGCAAGGATTTCGTCACCGCTGGCGATGCCGCCGACTGGCTATTGGTCGCTGCTCGCAGTGAAGAACCCGGCGAAGTGCCGCGCTTGAACCTTGCGGTGGTTTACCCCGGCGAACCGGGTGTGCGTCTGGAAAAGCTCGCGCCCATGCCGCTGATGCCGGACATCAGCCACGGCCGGTTGTTTCTCGACAACGCGCTGTGTGAATTGCTCGCAGGGGATGGCTGGGACGCTTACGTCAAACCGTTCCGAACCCTGGAAGACATCTATGTGCTGAGCGCCATGATTGCGTGGCTGTTTGGCGTTGGCCAAGACAGCGACTGGCCGCAAACCTTGCAACTGCGCTTGCTGGCGCTGCTGGCCGGGTGCGCGGAAGTCAGCCGCCAGGCGCCGAACAATCCGGCCGGGCATGTGTTGCTGGGCGGGTTGTTTGCGCAGTTCGACGGGCTCAAGGCTGAAGTGAACCAGGCCCTGGCCGATGGCCCGTCACAATGGGCGGCGATGTGGCAGCGCGATCAGACCGTGATGGATTTGGCGGCAGGGGCGCGGGGTAAGCGGTTGGCCAAGGCGTTGGCGGGATTGTTGTAAGGCTGAAGGGACCCTTCGCGAGCAAGCCCGCTCCCACAGGGGATTTGTGGTGAGCACAAAATGTGTGAACACCGCAGATCAACTGTGGGAGCGGGCTTGCTCGCGAAGGCGATCTCTTGGACGACGCAAGTTCCAAAACTGTCATCAAGCTCGACTAGGCTCTGCAGGTTCATCCCTCCGAGCGCCCCTCATGTTCAAAGGCTTGTCCCTGATTCTCATGCTGCTCAGCCTCACAGCCCAGGCCGAAAACTGGCCGGCCGAGCAATGGTCGCCTGGCCCGAAAGTCACCGGCCCGGCACTTCAGGTTCTGGAAAACTACGCTTTCCCATCCCGCGACGATGCCACTCACCAAGGCATTCGCACCGATGCCTTGCTGGTGATCCGCGACGGCCAACTGATCTACGAACGCTACGCCGGCCCGACCACTGCGCAAACGCCGCACCTGACCTGGTCGATCAGCAAAAGCCTCATGGCCGCGGTGCTCGGGGTGGCCTATGGCGAGGGGATGTTCAAACTCCAGGATCCGGTGCAGAAATTCTATCCTGCGCTGGAAAAACACCCCGTCATGACCATGGCCGACCTGCTGCACTGGGCTTCGGGACTGGACTGGCAGGAAGATTATGAATACGCCCCATTGAAGTCCTCGGTGGTGGCCATGCTCTACACCCGTGGACACCGCGACATGGCCGCGTTCACTGCCGACCACGACGAATACGCCAAACCCGGTCAGGCATTCCGCTACTCCAGCGGCGACAGCAACCTGCTGTCCGCCGCGCTGAAAACCATCGTCGGCCCGGCCCGTTATCCTGATTATCCATGGACTGCGCTGTTCGAACCCTTGGGGATTCGCAGTGCGGTGTGGGAAGCGGATGCCACGGGCACGTTTGTCGCATCGTCCTACGCCTATCTCACTGCCCGGGACCTGGCGCGGGTCGGCCTGTTGATGGCGCGCGACGGTCGTTGGCGTGGGCGGCAATTACTGCCCAAGGATTGGGTCGACTTCAGTCGTGAGCCTTTCGCTGGCTATCAAGCCAACCAGGATGAAGCCGTGCCCGGCGGTCACTGGTGGCTCAATCGCGCGGTGGATGGTGCGACACAGCCTTGGCCCGATGCCCCCGCCGATACCTTCGCCGCGCTGGGCCATTGGGGCCAGGCGATGTACGTGATTCCCAGCGAAAAAATTGTGATCGTGCGCTACGGCGATGATCGCGATGGAAGTTATCGGCACAACGAATTGCTCAAACTCGCGCTCAAGGCGTTTGCCATGAAGGTGCAGCCATGAGCCGCCGCGGTTTTATTCGTCGTCGGCCGTTCAGCACGCTGTTGCTGGTGCTGCTGATCGCCTTGCTTGGCTGGGGCTGGCAGGAGCGGGTGGCGCTATGGGCTTTCCCGGACATCATCAGCGCCTACACCGCCAAGGAATACTGCTCGTGCCGTTATGTGATGAACAATCCGGCCGAGTATTGCCAAGGCTATGTGAAGCAGTATTTGCCCACCAGCGGGTTCGTCGATGACGCCGCGAACAAGCGCGTGACGGTGGGTGGTATGGGGCGCAGCCATAGCGCTGTTTGGGTTGGTGAACGCCAAGGCTGTCGGTTGATGCCCTGAAAAGATCGCAGCCTTCGGCAGCGCCTACATTGACCGCGTGCAACCATGAAGTAGCGGGTGGACCCAACCCCCGTAGGAGCTGCCGAAGGCTGCGATCTTTTGATCTTTGCGGTTTGCAATGCGCCCACGGCCAGTTAAGGTTCGCTCAGGTTTATCTGCCCATGAGTCTCTATGTTCAACCGCTTTGTCTGCAAAACCCTCGCCTCCCTGCTGCTGGCCGGTGTCACCGTGTCGGCCCAGGCCAATTGGTACCTGGACGGCGAGTCCTCGCGCGTGTCGTTCATCAGCACTAAAAACGCCAATATTTCCGAAGTGCAGCGCTTTCTGGTGCTGCACGGCAAGGTCGATCCCAAGGGCCTCGCGCAGGTGGAGGTCGAGCTGGAGTCGGTCAACAGCGGCATTCCGTTGCGCGACGAACGCATGCGCAAGGAACTGTTCGATATCCAGAGGTTCCCTGAAGCGCTGATCAGCACGCAAATCGATCTACGGCCGATCAACGACCTGGCGCCCGGTGCGCAACTGGAGTTGCGCTTGCCGCTGACCGTCAACCTGCATGGCAAACAACACCAGTACAACGCCGAACTGCTGGCGACCCGTCTCGATGACCGGCGCTTCCAAGTGGTGACCCTCGAACCTTTGGTGATCAGCGCTGAAGATTTCGACCTGGCCCCGGGCCTGGAAAGCTTGCGCAAGGTTGCCGGTTTGTCGGCCATCAGTCTGTCGGTGCCGGTGGGTGCGGTGCTGATTTTCACGGCGCGCTGAGATGCGCGGCGCAATTTTCCCGTGGCGCGAAGGCAACCGCTTTGAACTGCTGATCGATGGCCCGCAGTTTTTTCCGCGAATGCTGGTGGCGATTGCCCGTGCCGAAGAACAAGTCGAACTGGAACTGTACCTGGTGGAGGCGGGGGCCTGCGCCGAGGCCATGGTTCAGGCGCTGGTCCAGGCTGCCGAACGCGGCGTGCGGGTGCGCTGCCTGTTCGATGACTACGGCAGCCTGGCCTTCACCCTGACCTTGCGTCAGCGCCTGATGGCCGCCGGTGTCGAGTTGCGTTTCTACAATCGCCTGAGCTGGCGCCGTTGGGTGGGCAACTTTTATCGCGATCACCGCAAGCTGCTGCTGGTGGATCAATGCCTGGCGGTGGTCGGCGGCACCGGGGTCACCGATGAGTTCTGGACCCCGGGCGAAGACACCAGCGAATGGCACGAAGTGATGGTGGAAATCACCGGTCCCTTGGTCATCGACTGGCAGTTGCTGTTCGACCGCCAATGGATCGCCAACCGCCATCGGCGCGCCTGGAAACCCACTGCGCACTTCGGTTTGCCGCGCCTGCCGCGAGTGCCGGCCATGGGCGAGGGCATGGGCCGGGTCGCCTATGCCGACGCCCGCCAACACCGCGATATTTTGCAATCGCTGACTCGCGCACTGAACAGTGGCCAACGCCGAATCTGGCTGGCCACGCCGTATTTCCTGCCGACCTGGAAAGTCCGCCGCTCACTGCGCCGGGCGGCGGCTCGTGGCATCGATGTACGTCTGCTGCTGACCGGGCCACGCACCGATCATCCGTCGGTGCGCTACGCCGGGCATCGCTACTACCCGCGTCTGCTCCGGGCCGGGGTGAAGATATTCGAATACCAGCCGTGTTTCCTGCACCTGAAAATGGTGTTGATCGATGACTGGGTGAGTATCGGCTCCTGCAACTTCGATCACTGGAATCTGCGTTTCAATCTGGAAGCCAACCTTGAAGCCCTGGACCCCGGGCTGACCCGGGCGGTGGCGGCGAGTTTCGAAAATGACTTTGCCCTGAGCCAGGAAGTCAGCCTCGAAGCATGGAAGCGCCGACCATTGTGGCGGCGGGTCAAGCAAAGGGTGTGGGGATGGGTGGATCGGCTGGTGGTGAATCTGCTGGATCGGCGGGGGTAGTCACCCAGATCGTTCCCACGCTCCGCGTGGGAATGCCTCTAGGGACGCTCCGCGTCCAGTGACGCGGAGCGTCACGGGCTGCATTCCCACGCGGAGCGTGGGAACGATCAGTCCGTGCAGGGATTACAACAACTCAAAGCTCTGCTGCGTCACGTCCTGGGAGTCCAGGCCGATCTGCACGTTGAACTTGCCCGGTTCCGCGGCGTACTTGAGCTGGGCGTTGTAGAACTTCAGGTCATCCTCGGTGATGGTGAAGTGCACGACTTTTTGTTCGCCGGCCTTGACCAGTACTTTCTGGAAGTTCTTCAGTTCCTTGACCGGGCGGATCATCGAGCCGGTCACGTCCTGGATGTACAGCTGCACCACGGTTTCGCCGTCACGCTTGCCGGTGTTCTTCACCACGACGCTGGCGTCGAGCTTGCCGGTCTTGTTCAGTGTGGTCGAAGACAGGGCCATGTCGGTCAGGCTGAACCGGGTGTAGCTCAGGCCGAAGCCGAACGGGAACAGCGGCCCGGTGGTGTCTTCGAAATACTGCGAGGTGTAGTTGCCCGGTTTGCCCGGAGTGAACGGCCGGCCAATGCTCAGGTGGTTGTAGTAGGTCGGAATCTGACCCACCGAGCGGGGAATGGTGATCGGCAGTTTGCCCGACGGGTTGTAGTCGCCGAACAGCACGTCAGCGATGGCGTTGCCGCCTTCGGTGCCGCTGAACCAGGTTTCCAGAATCGCGTCCGCCTGCTCGTTCTCTTCGAGAATCGACAGCGGCCGGCCGTTCATCAACACCAGCACCAGCGGTTTGCCGGTGGCTTTCAACGCCTTGATCAACTCGCGCTGGGCGGCCGGGATGTTCAGGTCAGTACGGCTCGACGATTCGTGGGACATGCCTCGGGATTCGCCCACCGCTGCGACCACCACATCGGCCTGTTGCGCGGCTTTCACCGCTTCAGCGATCAACGCATTGGCCGAGCGCGGATCATCCACCACTTCCGGTGCATCGAAGTTGAGGAAGTTCAGGTAATCGAGGATCTTCTTGTCGCTGGTGATATTCGCGCCACGGGCGTAGATCAGCGTCGACTGTGCGCCAAGCGCATTGGTCATGCCGTCGAACAAAGTCACCGATTGCTCGGGACGGCCAGCAGCAGCCCAACTGCCCATCATGTCAATCGGCGCCTTGGCCAATGGACCGACCAGCGCGATTTTCGCGGTTTTCTTCAGCGGCAGGGTGTCGCCCTGGTTCTTCAACAACACCAGGCTGCGACGCGCCACATCACGGGCTTCGGCGCGGTGCAGACGGCTTTCGGCGTAGGTGTCGGCCGGGTCATCCTCGGCCTTGCCGATGCGCAGGTACGGGTCCTTGAACAGGCCCATGTCGTACTTGGCGGCGAGCACTTCGCGCACGGCGTTGTCGATGTCTTTCTGTTCGATCTCACCGGCCTTCAACAGCCCTGGCAATTCCTTGCCATAGAGGGTGTCGTTCATGCTCATGTCAATGCCGGCCTTGATCGCCAGTTTCGCGGCTTCGCGACCGTCAGCGGCGACGCCGTGCTTGATCAGCTCGAAAATCGCTCCGTGGTCGCTGACCGCCAGGCCCTTGAAGCCCCATTCCTTGCGCAGCAGGTCGTTCATCAGCCAGGTGTTGGCGGTGGCCGGCACGCCGTTGATCGAGTTCAGCGCAACCATCACCCCGCCGGCACCAGCGTCGATGGCTGCGCGGTACGGTGGCAGGTAATCCTGGTACATCTTGACCGGGCTCATGTCGACGACGTTGTAGTCGCGACCGCCCTCGACCGCGCCGTACAAGGCAAAATGCTTGACGCTGGCCATGATGCTGTCGGCCGCGTTCGCGCCTGAGCCCTGGAACGCCTTGACCATTACGCCGGCGATCCGCGAAACCAGATAGGTGTCTTCGCCGAAGCCTTCGGAAGTGCGGCCCCAGCGTGGGTCGCGGGAGATATCGACCATTGGCGCGAAGGTGATGTCGAGGCTGTCAGCCGCCGCTTCCTGGGCGGCAATACGCCCGGAGCGACCGATGGCGTCCATGTCCCAGCTCGAGGCCAGGGCCAGCGGAATCGGGAAAATGGTGCGGTGGCCGTGAATTACGTCATAGGCGAAGAACATCGGGATCTTCAACCGGCTGCGCATGGCCGCGTCCTGCATAGGACGGTTCTCGGCGCGGGTGATCGAGTTGAAGGTGCCGCCGATATTGCCGGCAGCGATCTCCTTGCGGATCAACTCCCGCGGCATTTCCGGACCGATGCTGATCAGGCGCAACTGGCCGATCTTTTCATCGAGGGTCATTTGCTTCATCAGGTGGCTGATGAAGGCGTCCTTGTTCTCTATAGGTGCGGGCGTCGTGGCGGCCAATACGGTATGACTGGCCAGGCTGACGAACAGGCCCAGCAAACACAGCTTCTTCATGAATAGTTTTCTCGAAAGCCTAAACGGCAGTGAATACGCGCCGGTCAGCCAAAATTTAGGGAGCGACTATTGTTGTTCAGGTGAATGCAGCACACTTGTGCAATGTTTTAGCGCCGGGGCATCTTTTAGCCCATTGGCTCGTTGCAATCCAGTAGCGGCGCAGATTATGCCCCAAGAGCCGGGTTCAAAGTTCGCAGGTTGTTTCATCAACGGAATGTGCAAGGGAGCATCAACCAGATGAATGTACGACACCATTATCGGTCGAGCCTGCAGGTTGCAGCCTTGATGTTGCTGACAACACTGCTGGCCGGCTGTGGCATCAACAATATCCCGACCCTCGACGAACAAGCCAAGGGCGCCTGGGGCCAGGTGCAGAACCAGTACCAGCGTCGCGCCGACCTGATTCCCAACCTGGTGGAAACCGTCAAGGGTTATGCCCGGCATGAGCAAGAAACCCTGACCGCGGTGATCGAAGCCCGCGCCAAGGCGACTTCGATTCAGGTGGATGCCAGCACGCTGGACAATCCGGAAAAACTCAAACAGTACGAGCAGGCGCAGAATCAGCTGACCGGCGCGCTGAGTCGGTTGATGGTGGTGTCCGAACGCTACCCGGACCTCAAGGCCAACCAGAACTTCCTGGCGCTGCAATCGCAACTTGAAGGCACCGAGAACCGCATCGCCGTGGCGCGTCGCGACTTCATCCTGGCGGTGCAGAAATACAATACCGAGATCCGCACCTTTCCCGGTCGTCTGTGGCACACCGTGTTGTATAGCGATCTGCCGATCCGCGAAACCTTCGAGGCCACCAGTCCTGGTGCCGAGAAAGCGCCTGAAGTGAAGTTCCAGTAAGCGCCGGAACGGGCTTGAAGCGTCACCAAGGATGAGGTTGCCAATGCGCGTGTTGAAAGTGGGCCTGGTGCTGATGTTCTGGGTGTTTACCCTGACGGTCCAGGCCGAGTTGAAGTTCCCGGAATTGACCGGGCGGGTGGTGGACAACGCCCAGATGATCGAGCCTGCGGTGCGCGAGCAGTTGACGCAACAGCTCAACGCCCACGAAAAAACCACCGGCGAGCAGTTGGTGGTGGTTACTTTGCCGGACTTGCAGGGCGCCGACATCGCGGATTTCGGTTATCAGCTGGGACGCTATTGGGGCATCGGCCAGAAGGACAAGAACAACGGCGCGCTGCTGATCGTCGCGCGTGACGAGCGCAAGTTGCGGATCGAAGTCGGTTATGGCCTGGAAGGGCGTCTGACCGATGCGCAGAGTTCGGTGATCATCCATCAGGTGATCACGCCCGCGTTCAAGGCTGGCAACTTCAGCAAAGGCATCAGCGACGGGGTCGCGGCGATGCTGGTGGTGCTAGGCGGCAATCCGCTGGACGAGCCGTCGACAGTGTATGAATCGCGCGGTGATCAGGAGAGTGATTCCGTTGAGCGGCCGCCGGGGTTGTTCGTGTTCCTGGTGTTGCTGTTCATCCTGACGATCTTCATCGGCCAGATGTTCGGTATTCTGCCAAGCGGCGGCCGTGGCGGCTCGGGAGGCGGTTTCGGCGGCGGAGGTTTCGGCGGCGGGGGCGGCGGGGGCTTCAGCGGCGGCGGGGGCAGTTTCGGGGGCGGCGGTTCGTCGGGCGGCTGGTGATACCACTGCAGGTAAAAACAACAATAGCGAGCAGGCCTTCATAAACATGGCATTACTGACTGAACACGAACAACGCAAAGTCGCCGAGGCAATTGCCCGGGTCGAGCGCGACACCGACGCCGAACTGGTCACGGTGCTGGCGGCCCGCGCCGACGATTACGCGTATATCCCGCTGCTCTGGGCCAGTCTGCTGGCGCTGGTGGTGCCGGGTATCGTGCATTACCTGACGGGCTGGCTGACCATGCACAGCCTGTTGCTGGTGCAATGGTTCAGTTTCATCGTGTTGTGCCTGCTGTTCCGGATTCCGAAAGTCACCACGCGCCTGATCCCGCGCTCGGTGCGTCACTGGCGGGCGTCGAACCTGGCGCGTCGGCAGTTCCTTGAGCAAAACCTGCACCATACCGTCGGCAGCACCGGCATGCTGATTTTCGTCTCCGAGGCCGAGCGCTATGTGGAGATTCTGGTGGATGAAGGTATTTCCAAACGGCTGGACAACAAAAACTGGGACGCGATTGTGGCGGCGTTTACGCAACAGGTGAAACAGGGGCAGACGTTGCAGGGGTTTGTGACATGCATCGAGGCATGCGGCGAGTTGCTCAAGGTGCATGTGCCGGTGACCCATGTGCGCAATGAGTTGCCGAATCGGTTGGTGGTGTTGAGCTGACAACCAGCATTTTGGCTGCGACTCATTCCTTGTAGCAGCTGGCGCAGCCTGCGTTCGGCTGCGAAGCAGTCGTAAATTTGCTTGGCACGGTCTATCTGATACACCGCGTATTTTGATTTTATGACTGCTGCGCAGCCGAACGCAGGCTGCGCCAGCTGCTACGGATCGCACCGTTCGGCAAATAACTGCGTGTCCCGAACGGCCATCCCCCCTAAAATACCCACCATTCCCCGATCCGCACCGCCCGAGGCCGTTTTTTCCCATGTCTGTCACCGCCACTCCCGCCAGCCTCGCGCCGGATCATCACGCCCAGTTCATCGACCTGCTGCAAACCAGCCTCGATCAGAACGCCTTCATCAAACTGGTGTTGGCCAAGTACGTTGGTACAGAGGCGGACTTGCAGCGGCTGATCATCAAGCAACTGACGGTCAAGGATCAGCCATGTCTGTCCTTCGTCTATCGCTACAAGACCCGCGACATCACCAAGAACCTGCCAATTGCCGAGGGCGTGGCGACCATTGCTGCGCTGTTGCCCGCATCGTTCAAAAATGCGCATTTACTGTCGTTGACCGACGAAGCCCAGCTCGAATACAGCAAAAAGGGCAAATCTTCGCTGTTCAAGAGCAAACCTCAGCAATTGCGCGAAGTACCGTCCGCCGAGCACAACCGCGAGAAAAACCGTTTCCTCGACCTGAGCCGACCGTTTCTCAAAGACCTCGGCGTGACCAACGCGCAGCATGAGCTGATCCCGGCGATGTCGCGCAAGTGGAAGCAGATCAACAAGTTCATCGAAGTCTTCAGCCATGCGCTGACCTCATCGCCGCTGGCGCTGGACAAGCCCGTGCGGGTGGCGGATTTCGGCTCGGGCAAGGGCTACCTGACGTTCGCGATCCACGACTACCTGCGCAACACCCTGAAGGCCGAGGGCGAGGTGACCGGCGTCGAGCTGCGCGAAGACATGGTCAACCTGTGCAACAGCGCGGCTGCGAAGCTGGAGCATCCGGGGCTGGTGTTCAAATGCGGTGACGTGCGCAGCGTTGCGCCGAGCGAGCTGGACGTGATGATCGCGCTGCATGCCTGCGACATCGCCACCGACTATGCGATTCACACCGGTATTCGTTCCGGCGCTTCGATCATCATGTGCTCACCGTGCTGCCACAAGCAGATCCGCCTGCAGATCCAGAGCCCGGCGCTGCTCAAGCCGATGTTGCAATACGGCCTGCACCTGGGCCAGCAGGCGGAAATGGTTACTGACAGCTTGCGTGCGTTGTTTCTGGAAGCTTGTGGTTACGAGACCAAGGTCTTTGAGTTCATCTCACTGGACCACACCAACAAGAACAAGATGATCCTGGCGGTCAAACGCGCCGAGCCGGTGGACCCGGCTCAGCTGTTGGTGAAGATCCAGGAATTGAAGGATTTCTACCACATCAGCGAACATTGCCTGGAAACCCTGCTGCGGGCTGATGGTTACCTAAGCTGATCGCAGCCCCTGTAGGAGCTGCCGAAGGCTGCGATCTTTTGATCTTGCCTTACGCCGTGGCAACACTCGCGGGTTGCACCGCCGTCTTGCGCCCCAACATCACCGTCACGATCACCCCGGCCGCAAACAGCCAGGTAATCGGCTCGACGTGTTCACCGAAGAACAGCGCCGAAAACGCGATGGTGAAGAAGATCTGCAGCAACTGGATCTGGCTGACCCGGGCAATGCCGCCCATGGCCAGCCCGGCGTACCAGGCAAAGAACCCGATGAACTGCGAAAACAGCGAGACGTAACCAAACGCCCACCAGGTTTTGGCTGAGATCTCGCCCTGATGTTGCAGCGCCAGATACACCACCGGCCCGATCAGCAGCGGCGTCGACAGCACCAGCGCCCAGCAGATCACCTGCCAGCCACCCATCTCCCTGGCCAACCGGCCGCCTTCGGCATAACCCAACCCACCCACGGCAATCGCGCCGAGCATCAGCAAATCACCGGCCTGAATACTGCCCGCGCCACTGATCAGCGCATAACCGAGCACCAACGCGCTGCCCAACGCGGCGCAGGCCCAGAAGGCTTTTGACGGACGTTCATGGGACAGCCACGCGGCATACAGCGCCACGCACAGCGGTTGCAGGCCGTTGACCAGTGCCCCATGGGAGGCGGGCAAGGTCTGCATGGCCCAGGCCGACAGCACCGGGAAACCAAGGATGACCCCCGCGATCACCAGCGTCAGGCCTTTGACTTGTTTCCAGGTGGGCCACTTCTCCCGGTGCCACAGCAATAACAGCGCTGCCGGAATCGCCGCGAACAACGCACGGCCCAGGCCGTTGAGCAGCGGATGAAGTTCCTGCACGACGATCCGGGTGAAGGGTAGGGTCAGGCTGAAGATAACGACGCCGAGCAGGCCGAGGGCCATGCCGGTGTTTTCGCGCGAGGACATGATGGGTGACCAGAATTCAGGATGGGGGGAAGTTTCTTTATCTAGCCATAAACCGCAGGCGCTGCTCTGTTACAGATAGGCGCAGAGTTATCCGTACAGTTGGGGGGAATCCCTGTGGCGAGGGGGCTTGCCCCCGTTCGGCTGCGTAGCAGTCGCAAAACCAGAGACCATGGCCTGAGTGAATAAACCGGATTAGGGCCGCTTCGCGACCCAACGGGGGCAAGCCCCCTCGCCACAAAGGCTCATTGTCCGTAGTAACTGGTTATTACCCACCCCGCCGGATAAGGACTACCTTGAATACTCCTGCATGCCCATGCATTTTCCAGAGGAGTCCTTCCCATGGCGGCTAAAAAAATTCTGATGTTGGTCGGCGATTACGTCGAAGACTACGAAGTGATGGTGCCGTTCCAGGCGCTGCTGATGGTCGGCCACACGGTACACGCCGTTTGCCCGGACAAAACCGCGGGCCAGACCGTGCGCACGGCAATCCATGACTTCGAAGGCGACCAGACCTACAGCGAAAAACCCGGTCACCTGTTTGCCCTGAACTTCGATTTCGCCAAGGTAGATGCAGCGGACTACGACGCGCTGCTGGTGCCGGGCGGTCGTGCGCCGGAGTACCTGCGCCTGAACGAAAAAGTCCTGGACCTGGTGCGAGCGTTCGACAAGGCTGGCAAACCGATCGCCGCTGTCTGTCACGGTGCGCAACTGTTGGCCGCGGCAGGGATTCTCGAAGGTCGCGAGTGCAGCGCCTACCCGGCGTGCGCTCCGGAAGTACGCCTGGCTGGCGGCACGTTCATCGATATCCCGGTGACGCAAGGTCATGTTCAAGGCAATCTGGCCACTGCACCGGCCTGGCCGGCGCACCCCAGCTGGCTGGCCGGTTTCCTTGGGTTGCTGGGCACCAAAATCACGCTGTAACGAGGGACCAGTCCATGTGCGAGCTCTACGTCAAGGCCGATCCGATTCTCTACGAGTCGCGCTCCCGCTCGCTGCGCATCTGCGGGGTGGTGACCACCCTGCGGTTGGAGAATCAGTTCTGGGACATCCTCAGCGAAATCGCCGAGGTCGACGGCATGACCACCAATCAGTTGATCGCCAAGCTGTATGAAGAGGTGATGGACTACCGCGGCGAAGTGGTGAATTTCGCCTCGTTCTTGCGGGTTAGCTGCATGCGTTACTTGAGCCAGCGACGGGTGCAGACACCTGAGTTGTCGGTGGTACGGGCTGCGGTGAAATAGAGCGGTTTGTGTGGATTTTGAGGACGCCTTCGCGGGCAAGCCTCGCTCCCACAGGTTTCGGTTGACCGCGAATTTTTGCGTCCGACCCAAAACCTGTAGGAGCGAGGCTTGCCCGCGAAGGGGCCGGTACAGGCGACAGAAATCCTGACTTGGTCTTTACTCTGAAGCGCCAAACCTCTCAATCGCCAAGGAGTAGAAGCATGTCTGGATGGTACGAAGTGAGCAAAACCGTCAACGGTCAATTCAAGTTTGTATTGAAAGCGGCCAATGCCGAAACCATTCTGACCAGTGAGCTGTATACCTCTCGCGGTGCGGCCGATGGCGGTATCGCCTCGGTTCAGGCCAACAGTCCACTGGACGAACGCTACGAGAAAAAAACCACCAAGGACGGTCACCCTTATTTCAACCTGAAGGCCGGTAATCACGAGATCATCGGCAGCAGCGAGTCCTACTCATCCGATGCCGCGAGGGATAAAGGCATTGCCAGCGTCAAGGCCAACGGCCCGACCACGGTGATCAAGGATAAAACCTTGCCGGTGCTCTAAACACACCGATATCTAATGTGGGAGCGAGCCTGCTCGCGATGAGGCCATAACAGTCAAACATATGTTGAATGTCAGACCGCTATCGCGAGCAGGCTCACTCCCACATTGGTTTGGCAGCGTTCACAAATCCCTGTGGGAGCGGGCTTGCCCGCGAAGAGGCCGGCCGCGGCGCCGCTAAACTTCGACCGGTACAGTCAGCTTCGGACTACCAAGCGCGTGCGTCTTCGAATCAAAAAACCGCAGCTCCACTCCCGTCCCCTCAAACACCTTCGTGTAATGCCGCTTCTGATGCTGGATGAACGCCTTGCTGCGCGGGTAAATCGAGATCGCCGCTGTCTTCGGCTTCGCCTGACGCAATGCATGAATGATGTGGCTGTCCTGCTCGCCAAGGGCATGCCCGAAGATGCACAGCCCATCGCCATGGCCCAGTAGCTGGTCGTAGCAGAACGACAGGTAATCGGAGCTGCGAATGGTCTTGAGCTTGTCCTGGGTCGGACCTTCGGTGACGAACAGTGGCACATCGTCGAGGGTCTTGATCGTATTGTTGATGGCGAAACTGCCCAGCAACGTACCTTCGGTCGACATCAATTTACGTGCGGTGCCGTCCTGATTGCGCACCAGATGCAGTCCGCCGTGCAGGTACAACAGCCGGGTTTTGTCTGTCGTGGTGAGGCTCAGGTCAAAACGCGGCTCGGTGCCCTGGAACAGATCGGTAATAGCCTCAGGCCGGTGCTGGATCGCCCAGTAGTTGAGCAAATCGTAATTAGTGGTGAACACCGTTCGATAGCTGCCCAACTCCTGATTGATCGTCGCCAGCGTCGAGGGCACCACCAACCGCCAAGGGATGTGCACCGCATGCACGGTATTGATCAGCGCTTCCTTGATCGCGTAATAACGATTGCGCGGTGCCGCTGAGCTGACGGCCAAGGCCTTATTGACCCGGCTGGTGGTTTTCAGCGCCCCAAGCACCTGTTCGAAACTGCGCGTCTGCATCGCCTCGAACACGCTCAATTCGGATTGGCTCAGAGGCTTTTCTTCGACAGTGCGGGCGTTTTCGAACAGCGAGTCGTAGCCGAAGTCGTCCCATACCGCACGACTGGCACCGTTACCCACCAGCAGGCCGCCGAAAGAGGCGGTGGTGCGCAAGGCGTTCCAGTCTTCAAGTTGGGCATCGACATCCTGGAAATCGGTCATTGCGTTCGTTGTCTCAAAGCAAAAGGTCTGATGGACGGCGACTTTATCACGACCCGGACTTGAGCCAGATCAAGTTACCGCACGACTAATGGGTCGATCCTGTGCGCACCCGCCGGATCGGTGCTGTTGATTCGGCTTCAGCCAGGAGACTCGCGCATGAGCAGTACGTTTTTCATTCCCGCTGTGAACATCATGGGCACCGGTTGCCTCGACGAAGCCATGGACGCCATTCGCAAGTATGGTTTTCGCAAGGCGCTGATCGTCACCGACACCGGGTTGGCCAAGGCTGGCGTGGCGACGATGATTGCCGAGAAACTGGCGATCCAGGACATCGACTCGGTGATCTTCGACGGCGCCAAGCCGAATCCGAGCATTGCCAACGTCGAACTTGGTCTGGGCCTGCTCAAGGAAAGTCGCTGTGATTTCGTGGTGTCGCTGGGCGGCGGTTCGCCTCACGACTGCGCCAAGGGCATCGCCTTGTGCGCCACAAACGGTGGGACGATTCGTGACTACGAAGGCGTCGATCAGTCAACCAAACCGCAACTGCCGCTGATCGCCATCAACACCACCGCCGGCACTGCCAGCGAGATGACCCGTTTTTGCATCATCACCGACGAATCCCGTCACGTGAAAATGGCCATCGTCGATCGCAACGTCACGCCGCTGCTGTCGGTCAACGACCCGGCGCTGATGGTCGCCATGCCCAAGGGCCTGACTGCCGCCACCGGCATGGACGCACTGACCCACGCCATCGAAGCGTACGTCTCCACCGCGGCCAATCCGATTACCGATGCCTGTGCGCTGAAAGCCATCACCTTGATCAGCAATAACCTGCGCCTGGCCGTACGCGACGGCAGTGACATGATCGCGCGGGAAAACATGGCTTACGCGCAGTTCCTGGCCGGTATGGCATTCAACAATGCGTCCCTCGGTTACGTTCACGCGATGGCTCACCAGTTGGGCGGTTTCTATGACTTGCCCCACGGTGTGTGCAATGCGGTGCTGCTACCTCACGTGCAGAGTTTCAACGCGCTGGTCTGCGCCGAGCGCCTGACCGATGTTGCTCGTGCGATGGACGCCGACGTTCGCGGGTTCAGCCCTGAAGAGGGCGCTCAGGCAGCGATCGCGGCCATTCGCACTCTGGCCAAGGACGTGGAAATCCCCGCCGGCTTACGTGAGCTCGGTGCCAGGCTCAACGACATCCCGGTGCTGGCCAGCAACGCCTTGAAAGACGCCTGTGGACTGACCAATCCACGGAAGGCGGATCAGCGGCAGATCGAGGAGATTTTCCGCAGCGCGTTTTGACCAGGGCACGGTTCGGTTTGCACGCGGTACCGCTGACGGATGACGGGTCGGATCGCGCATTGATTCTGGTGATGCGCGATGAAGCGACCCTGTCGCCGGTGAGGCGGATGTTGTTTGAGCAATTGCGCGGTCAGGCCTGACAGTTCTCTATTGGATGGGCCGGCCTCATCGCGAGCAGGCTCGCTCCCACAAGGGGTTGGCGTCGGACACAAATCCTGTGCCCGACGCAATCAATGTGGGAGCGAGCCTGCTCGCGATGACTGACTCACAGCCAACAAACCCCCAGCGGCTATACGCTCAAGGACGTTTAAGTTGTACGCTCCGGTCGGACCCAGCCTATAGGTTACTAAACCCATGCTAACCGGCCTCAACCACCTGACCCTCGCCGTCACCGACCTGAACCGCAGCGTGGCGTTCTATCGCGATCTGCTACAACTTCAGCTTGAAGCCACGTGGGATGCCGGCGCCTATCTCTCATTACCCGGTCTGTGGCTGTGCCTTTCTCTCGATCCGCTACGCGAACCTACGGCCACCGCTGACTACACCCATTACGCCTTCGGTATCGATTCAGTGGACTTCCCGTTGTTCGTCGAACGCCTGCGATCGGCCAACGTGCGGGAATGGCGGGACAACCGCAGCGAAGGTGCGTCGTTCTATTTTCTCGACCCGGACGGGCACAAGCTTGAGGCGCATGTCGGGGATCTGGCGTCGCGGCTGGCGGCGTGTCGGCAACGGCCGTATGCGGGGATGAAGTTCTTCGACGATCAGTGAGTCGATGCTTGGGGGCCTGAGATAGACTTGCGTCCATTCATCCGGCGTTTCAACAGGAATTCCCATGACTCCATCGCTGCTAATGGCCGTTCTCGCCTCGGGCTTCATTTATGGCATCACGCCGGGCCCGGGTGTGCTGGCGGTGTTCGGCATCGGCGCGGCGCGCGGGCGGCGGGCCGGAGCGGGGTTTCTGTGCGGGCATTTGCTGGGCGACGTGGTCTGGTGCAGCACGGCGCTGATCGCGATTGTCGGTGCGCGGGAAATCGGCAGCACCGCGTTCGATGTGTTGGGCGTACTCAGCGGGCTCTACCTGTTTTGGCTGGGCCTGCGCGCGGTGCGGGCTCGTCGCGGCAGCGCCGAGGCGCCTCAGGGGCCGGCGCGGCAGCCATTCTGGCACGGCATCCTGTTCGGTTTGACCAATCCCAAGGCTTATCCGGTGGCAGTGGCGACCTTTACTGCGCTGTTGTCCAGCCGTGCAGAATTGCTGCATTGGTCGATGTTGCCCTGGTTGATCATCCTGAGCTTCGTTGGTGGCCTTTTGGCCTACGCTATTCTCATAGGCATCGTCGGGGCGCGTCAGGTGCGCACGTTGTATCAGCGTCATGAACTGGCGATCACCCGGTTGTGCGGGGTAATGTTCATCGGTTTTGCCATCAATGCCTTGGTGCATGCGCTGCCTGGGTTGGTGACGAACAAGGCTTGAGGCTGATCGCAGGGAAGCGTCAGCGTACAGTCATCGCTCGGGCGTATGACCGGTCAGGGAGGGTTGTTCAATGTTGCATTGTCCGGACACGCTCTCGGCATTATGGAAACCAGAAATTCCGCCCCACTGGCGAGCTACATCGACCTCTTGCTGGACGCCGTCTGTGCGGTGGATAAACAAGGTCGCTTCGTATTTGTCAGCGCGGCCTGCGAGCGCATTTTCGGTTACACCCCCGACGAGCTGATCGGCCAGCCGATGATCGATCTGGTACATCCCGCCGACCGACAGCGCACCCTCGACGCCGCGCGGGAGATCATGGGCGGCGAACCCAAGCTCAATTTTGAAAATCGTTACCTGCGCAAGGATGGCCGGGTGGCGCACATTCTCTGGTCTGCGCGCTGGTCGGAAGCCGACCAATTGCGCATTGCCGTGGCCCACGATATCACTGAGCGCAAACAGGCCGAGTCCCGACAAGCGGCGCTGTACGCAATCTCCGAGGCGGCCCATGCGGCGGAAGATCTGCTGGCGCTGTTCAAACGCGTCCATTTGATCATCGGCGAATGGCTCCCGGCGTTGAATTTCTCCGTGGCGCTGTATGACGAGCACTGCGCGCAGCTGAATTTTCCCTATCACGTCGACGACCGTGAACCGCAACCCGAGGAGCCCGGGACTGTGACCGGACGTCTTTGCAGCGAAGTGATTCGCAGCGGCTTGCCGATCCTGCTGACTCCGGATCAGGACAATCCGCCGCCGGGGTTTGCGGCACTGGTCGCCGGCCAGGATTCGCCCTGCTGGCTGGGCGTGCCATTGAGTTCGAAGAACGGCACCATTGGCGCATTGATCGTTAAAAGCGTACCGGGCGGCGAGCGTTACACCGAGCAAGACAAAGAGCTGCTGCAGTATGTTTGCGCGCAGGTCGCGACCGCTATCGAGCGCAAGCAATTGCATGCCCGCCTCCAGCGCATGGCCCAGTACGACCAACTGACTCAGTTGCCCAATCGCGAGTTGCTGCGCGAACGCCTCAAAGCCTCGCTGGAGCTGGCCCGAACAGACTCCGGTCGAATGGCTTTGCTCTACGTCGACCTCGACCGCTTCAAGCATGTCAACGACACGCACGGTCATACGGTTGGCGACATGCTGCTGCAAGCGGTCGCCAATCGGCTCAAGGGCTGCGTGCGTGAAACCGATACCGTGGCGCGCATCGGCGGTGATGAATTTGTGGTGTTGTTGCACAGCATCCATGCCGCAGAGGATGCCGAGCGTGTGGCGGGAAAGATCCGTCAGGTGCTGGTTCAGCCCCTGCGCCTGGACGGGCATAACCTGAACATCCAGCCGAGCATTGGCGTTGCGCGCTACCCCGAACACGGGACAGAAGAAAATCAGTTGTTCAGGCATGCCGATGAGGCGATGTACAGCGCCAAGCGCCAGCAGCATCTGCGTCTTGGGACCTGAAAAAACCGTCACCGTTCGTCGCAGCGTTGCCAGTTTTTCTAAACCTTTTTGGGGATGGAAATTCTTATTCTATGCGGGCGGCTGCTCGCAGCGATCATCACCAAGAGGATGAGAACCATGCCTACTTCCAAAAATCCAAGTCCGGGTAGTGCCCACGATCGAACGAAAGCGTCTGAAGCCGGTCGCAAAGGTGGGAAAACCACCACGACGACCGTTGATAAAGACTCCGCGAAAGGCGGCATGGGCCGCAAAGGTGGTCAGAAATCCCGGTAATAGTGAAGTGGTTTTTATTAAAAGACGGGGGCGCAAGCTCCCGTTTGAATTTTCAAAGAAGGAGGGCGCGACCATGAGCCGGATGGCCACCCGATTACGCAATGCCAGTTTTGTCACGTTACTGGGGCTGTTTGCCAACAGTGCCTTTGCCCAGTCTGCTGCTGAATTCATCAACGAAGCGTCGGCCAAAGGCATGGCCGACATCGAAGCCAGCCGCCTGGCGCACCAGAAAACCGAATCCAAAGAGGTCAAGGACTACACCATCGTGGTGATCAACGACCTCACCACCGCCAACCAGCATCTGGCGAAAATTGCCAAGCAACTCGATTTACCGGTCGCGCCACGCGAAGAGGTGATGGACAAGGCCAAAACCCTGATTCCGGAGGTGAAGGACGATGCGTCCTTCGATCAGGCGTACGCCGCCAGTCAGGTGAAAACCACCCAAGAGACCATCGAGCAGCTTCAACAACAAGCGCAGACCACGGACGTGCCGCAAATCAAAGCGTTCGCCGAAGAAACCTTGCCCAAACTGCAAAACCACCTGCAAATGGCCAGAGAGCTGCAAGCCAGTCGTTAGCACCAATGGCGCGGGTGACGTCACCGGTCACCCGCGGGGCATGGGTCAACATTCATTCAATCCTGTTTCTTTGTTTCCGGGACGACAGTGCCGTCCAGAGGAATCGTTTCGCCCTCGCCAAGGTGACGATATTTCTTTCTCAACTCTTCCAACTGTTTGAGATCCAGCGATTCGAGACCCAGCATCGCGTTCTGCGCTTCTTTCGTTACTCGCAATAACTCATCGATCTTCAAGTGCAAAATGTCCGTGTCGCGGTTCTGGGTGTTCTGGATAAGGAACACCATCAGGAAAGTGATGATGGTGGTCGAGGTGTTGATGATCAATTGCCAGGTATCGTTGAAATGAAAAATCGGCCCGCTCAAACCCCACAGGATAATCAGAACGATCGCCCCCAGAAATGTACGGGGCAGGCCGGCCCACAGGGAGAGTTTCTGTGCAATTTTTGCGAATTTCATTGCCGTGCTCCTTATAGGGATGCGCCTGATTTTCAGACAGCACGGGCATAACGAAAATTCTGCTGAATAGTGCCTGCGCATGGATGCGTGAACCCTCTGTCAGAGGCTGATCGTTCGGGGCCGAAAAAGTCGCAACCATTTCCACCGACATGGGGTCACTACTTCAAGCCTGTGAAACTGGAGACCCGCATGAACATCGCTCGCACGTTTTACCTTTGCTGCTGCCTGCTTGCGTTGCAGGGCTGCTTCGATAACTCGGATAACGAGACCAAAGACAATACTGATGGCACCAAGTCATCGGTGCAGATGCAGGAGAAGGGGGCGGATAGTAAATAGCGGTGAGTGGCTGCTGTATCGTTGCATGCCAAGAAATAAGTGCGAATCCATGTGGGAGCGGGCTTGCTCGCGAAGACGGCGGCATAGTCAATATTGATGTCGCCTGAAACACCGCATTCGCGAGCAAGCCCGCTCCCACAGGTTCCGCGCCTGAACTGGCGTTGTTTTTTTTGTATCTATCTATTCACAACAGCGTCACCTCAGTCTTCCAGCTGAAGTACCCCAACACTTCACAGCGCTGGTTGATCAGCATAAAGCTCAGTTCGCAGGCCACCACGCCTGGGGTCAATTGCGAGCACTCCCAGTAATGATCATCGGCTTTGTGACTGCCCGGTTGGGTCGGGTTGGCCGGGTCGGGCGCGGGGACTGTCTGCTCGCCGTTGACGACCAGTTTGGGTGGCGAAAGGATCCCGGCATCGCTCACCGAAATGTTGTGAAAGACAACGCTGTGTTCGGCCAGCAGGCTGACGGTTCTGCCGCGGAGATGGAAGACTTGGCCGTTACTGGCTGTTAGCGTTACTTTACTGTCATTTTTGGTGTTTTTTGTTGTTTCTGTACCGCTGATGGCGAAGATGAAGCCGTCTTCAATCATCGTCGGTTTTTGCGCTTCAAGACTGGGTTGTGGATAACGGGAAAGCAGCGATTCGGCATCGACGATCAGCAGCACACTACTGGCTATCACGGCGCTCGCCGGGGAGGTAATCGGTTCGGAAGTCATCATGGATCCTTTCATGATGTTGACGCAAAACGGTAACCGCTTCGGTTCAAGCGAGACATCCTGTTCCAGCCGAGGCGGCAACGAACTCGGTAGGCCCCTCGTTGCCAAGGGGCCCGGCCCAGCATCAGTTATGGATGGTAATGAACGGATCCCATGTGCAGCAGCCGATGATCTGGCAGTCGCGATTCACGATCAGAAACTGGAAGTGATAGGTCACGCTGCCGCAAGCAAGGGTTTCCGAAGACCAGTAATGGTTATCGACCTTCTGGCAGCTGGGCACCGACGGATTGCTGGTATTAGGGACTGCAAAGGAGGCGGTAGCCTTGCGTGGCGTGGGCGTAGAGATCAACTCGTTGCCTGCGTTACCGACGAACTTGTAGAAAATCACTGCTTGTTCGAAGCCTAGCGACAGGCTGGTTTCACGCCAGCGAATCAGATCGCCTACCTGTGCTTTCAGGTTGAGCTCGCCACCGGCCTGGCCACTCACCACGTTGTTCTGATTGGTCACCATGTACACATGGTTGACGTCGATCATCGTCGGTGCAGCAGGGTTTTTGCTGATGTTCGGGTAGTTTTTCAGAATGGTTTCGGTGTCGATCGAAACAAGTACATCCGTGACTCGAGACATAGTAAAGCTCCTTTGATAGTGATTACCTGGCTACCTACCAGGCACAACGCTTTGCCTTGCGGCCGTTGCGAACACACTACTGGGGAACCCACTCGATCACGGGGGCGAGCTGGCCTTGCTCCTTGCCTTGAAATGACGGGTTGGGTTCCTTCCAACAGGCCGCGAGTAGGACTATAGATGTCATTTTTATACTGTCAAAATCGCTTCGCCCTTCGGTCGACGAACGGTCCTTTTGGTTATGACTTTCGATGATTTTGCGATAAGAAAAGGCTCACTCAGATCCTACGCCCTCCAAAAGTCGGGATAGGGCAGAGCACATCGGTCGATGTATCGTAGCGAACCGGTTGTCTGCCTCTGGCTACAACCTGCACCGACAGGAGAACGATATGAGTTGGTCCGCCAAACAATACGTAGCGTTTGAAGATGAGCGAACGCGCCCGGCGCGTGACTTGCTGGCCGCCATCCCCACAATGGACGTCCAATCGGCAATCGACATCGGTTGCGGCCCGGGTAATTCCACCGAGTTGCTGGTGCAGCGCTTTCCCAATGCCGCGGTGCGAGGGGTGGACAGTTCACCCGATATGATCGAGGCCGCTCGCAAGCGCTTGCCTCACCTGCGTTTCGACACTGCAGACATTGATGCCTGGAACGAGACCGGCCCGTTCGACGTGATTTTCGCCAACGCCGTGTTGCAGTGGCTGCCCGATCACGCCCGGTTGCTGCCGTCATTGGTGGCCAGGCTCGCGCCCGGCGGTAGCCTGGCGATTCAGATGCCCGACAACCTCAACGAACCGTCGCACAGGTTGATGCGCGAGGTCGCAGCGAACGGCCCTTGGGCTGACAAACTGGCAAGGGCCGCAGGCCTGCGAACGGAAATGGAGGATGCGGGTGGTTACTACTCGATGCTGCGTGCCCACTGCACCCGCGTCGATGTATGGCGCACCACCTACTATCATCCCCTCGCGGACGGCGCATCGGGTGTGGTCGAGTGGTTCAAGGGCAGCGGTTTGCGGCCTTTCCTTGAGCCGCTGAATGAAGCGGAGCGGGTGCAGTATCTCAAGCAGTATCTGACAGCGATCGAGCAGGCCTATCCGGCACTGAGCGATGGTTCAGTGCTGTTGCCGTTTCCGCGGTTGTTCATGGTGGCGACGCGCTGACCTACAAAGGGACATGCCTGGTCATTTGTCCCTTTGGTTTATCAACCTTCGAGCCATCAGCCCTGCTGCAAAACCTTGAGCGCCGCCGAGGCCAGAAACCCGGAGCGACTCTTCTCTTCCGGATGATGCAGGACGTACTCATCGATGCGGTTGAGCAGGTAGCCGGGCAGGGTGATGTTGAGTTTCTGGGCCTTGCCCAGGTATTTGGTGACATCGATGTCCACCACGGCCCACGTACACCCTGCGTACTGTGGATTGGCCGCATGCAGGGTCACTTTGTTGGCGGGCGGAATCGGTGATCCGTCTTCGGCCAATATTTCGAAATGGCCTTCGATGGCTTCGCGCGCCATGGCCATGGCGTCATCCAGATCCTCGCCGGCGGAGAAACAACCCGGAATATCCGGTACTTCCACGCCCCAGGCGTGTTCATCATCGCCCATGGAAATTGCTATTGGGTAAAGCATGTTCGTCATCCTCTGAAGGCGCTGTCCATCGACTCGTCAGAGCAGCGCCTGTTGCAAAATACTGATGGCCGTTTTTTTGAGCAGATCCTTTTTCGGATGAGGAACCGTTACCAGTCCTGGCTTGGTTGGATGCTTGAAATGATGATGGCTCCCCTTGATTCGTACCAGATACCAGCCATCTGCAACGATTTGGCTTATCAAAAAACGGCTATTCACATCACCTCCCTGTGGTGTGCTTGTGGTTACTATACCTACTGAAATTCACTAATCAACACTATAACCACCAACGCATCCTGAGCACTGATGGGAGAGCGGCATGAAATGAGTCTAGGAGGGCATTTGGCGATGGCTTGGGGAAGGTCGGCTTTCTGTATTGCAGGGTTTTGCCGGGCGCTGGAGAGCGTGGGAGATCAAATTTCATGCATAAAAAACTGGCCACTTCGGATGTCAGTCAGTTGGGCGAATCGGAAGTGTAGGAGCCAGGCTTGCCGGCGAAGGCGTCCTTAAGAGCGCTTTCGCCGGCAAGCCAGGCTCCTACGAAAAGGGGTTGCTCGCTTAACTGACTGAGATTGAGTAGTAGCTTCTAAATCAGCTGATCAATCAAAACCGCGTTGGTATAGATCAAGCTTCCATCGCTCGCTCGATGCCCGACCAAATGGAACTGACCGCGTCCGTGCTGCAAGTAGACGCGCATTTGGCAGTCGGACAAGGGGCCGTATCCCTCTGGCAAGACCAAATCCATTGAGCTCATGTCGACATCAACCATGGCTTCAGGCTCATGAGTCTTCTGTAGGCGTTCTTCAGCTTGCTCTAGACTCAGATGGAGGGGGCCATCGACATCAAAGCTGATCTCCCCCACCGGGGTGGACTTTGGGGCGCCGCTGGGTTTGCACCAGCCTTCGATTGTCAGGTTACTCATGACGAAACCTCCGTCGTGGACTGCTGGACTCTGTAGCTCTTGTCTCTTCTCATCAGGATTGAGTATAGCTGGCAACCCGGTCTTGCTTGCCCATTTAGTCCCGAGAGACGTAATGCTGATATCCATAGTTATATGTAGCGAATAGCTTTAAACGATTAACTTAATGTTCGAATTGGAATATCTGGTCAGCAGATTTTTCAGAAAAAGCGCGTATTCCGTCCATGCACTATACTTCCTGCTGACTTTACCGTCGGAATGGATGGTACTTGTCTGCCCTGCTTGGACGTCAGTGGCGATGCTGTTGCATAACCAGTGAACAACAGGAATAGGATGAACAGAAAATGGCAATAGCAATTATCTTGATACTAATCGTTATTGCATCAGTGTTGTTCCACATACTAGCGCCTTGGCATGCGACACCGGCAGCTTCCAACTGGGGATCTATAGACACCACCCTGTTTATCACAATGATCATCAGTGGAATATTTTTCATTGCTATCACGGTATTTATGGCGGTAGCCGTGATGCGTTATCGTCACAAGGAGGGTGCCAGGGCGCACTATCAGCCAGAAAGTAAAAAACTGGAAACATGGTTGATTATCGTGACCTCGATAGGGATTGCCGCGATGTTGGCGCCCGGCCTGGTGGTTTACAGTGATTTCATCCATGTGCCGAAAAATGCTTATGAACTTGAAGTGGTCGCCCAGCAGTGGCAGTGGGCCTTTCGTTTTGCTGGCCAGGACGGGAAGCTGGGTAAATCGGATATCAAGTTTGTTGATTTTACCAATCCCCTCGGCCTTGATCCCAAGGATCCTGTCGGGCAGGACGATGTGCTTATAAAAAACAATGAAGTTCGCCTTCCGCTCGATCAGCCTGTGAAGGTTTTACTGCGCTCTAAAGATGTGCTGCACAATTTTTATATCCCGCAAATTCGCAGCAAGATGGACATGGTGCCGGGGATGGTGTCGTACTTTTGGTTTACACCAACTAAAACCGGGAAATATGAAATCCTTTGTGCTGAATATTGTGGCGTAGGTCATTACAACATGCGCGGCCAGATGATCGTGGAAGAGCAGGGCGCCTTCGATCAATGGCTGAACAGCCAACCGACTTTTGCGCAGACATTAACGACAGCTGCCAAACCCAGTCAGGACAGCGTGCTGGAAAAAGGTCGCTTGTTGGTCGAAAAATACGGCTGCGGTGCCTGCCATAGCCAGGATGGCAGTAGCAGTCTCGGCCCGGGATGGAAGGGGTTGTATGGCCGCACTGAACAGTTTGCCGATGGCACCCGTGCGCTGGTCGATGAGGCTTACCTGAAAGAGTCGATCCTCGATCCGAAGGCCCGACTGGTACAAGGCTACCCGCCAGTCATGGTGGCCTATACTCTCACTGAAGATGAACTGGGTGCTGTCGTCACCCTGATCAAATCACTGGGTGCCGCGGAGCAAGAACCTTCTGCCAGCGAAAAACTGGACAGAGGTGACGACTTGGCGACGCAGGGGCAACGGCTGGCCGAGTCGCTCGGCTGTCTGGCCTGCCACAGTGTCGATGGCAGCAAGGGTGTCGGCCCCAGCTGGCAGGGCCTCTATGGCGAGACCGTAACCCTTGCCGACGGTACGAGTATCAAGGCCGACGAGGGTTATATAAAGGATTCGATTCTTAATCCCGGCGCCAAAATCGTCAAAGGCTATGCAGCCGTCATGCCGGCCTTTACCCCGAGTGATCAGGAGTTGAACGCACTGATCGCTTTTATCAAATCCAAAGCGAATGCCGACGCTGATGCGAGCAAGGCGGAGCCAGGGAAGTAGCCGTAAAGCTGCCAGGAATGCACCGAAACTTCGAACAGGAGGATGACGTGATGGCCTATGCGGAGCAAGCCGAAACAGAAGCACTACACGAGCCCAAAAGCTTCCTGACCAAATATATCTGGAGTCAGGACCACAAGGTCATAGCCATTCAATATTCCTTGACGGCTATATTCGTGGGCGTTATCGCCGTGGTGTTGTCCGGCTTGATGCGCATACAGATTGGCTTCCCCGGTACTTTGGAGTTCATGGATGCCAGTGCTTACTATCAGGCCATGACCATGCACGGCATGATCATGGTCATTTACTTGCTGACGGCCTTGTTTCTGGGTGGCTTCGGTAACTATCTGATCCCGCTGATGGTGGGCGCCCGCGACATGGTCTTCCCCTATGTCAACATGCTGAGTTACTGGTTCTACCTGGTAGCGGTAGTGGTGTTGCTCTCCAGTTTCTTTGTTCCTGGCGGTCCCACCGGTTCGGGCTGGACGCTCTATCCGCCGCAGTCCATTTCTCAGGGGACACCTGGGGTCGAGTGGGGCATCGTTCTGATGCTCGTCTCACTGGCGATTTTTATTGTTGCAGCCACCATGGGCGGGTTGAACTACGTCACCACGGTGTTGCAGGCGCGCACGCACGGCATGACATTGTTTCGCATGCCGCTCTCCGTATGGGGCATCTTCATGGCCTCGATCATGGCCTTGCTGGCTTTCCCGGCGTTGTTCGTCAGTGCGGTCATGATGCTGTTTGACAAGCTGTTGGGCACCAGCTTCTTTATGCCGGCGATGATCTCGCTGGGGCAGCAGATCGATCACCAGGGTGGCAGCCCGATATTATTCCAGCACCTGTTCTGGTTCTTCGGCCACCCGGAAGTCTACATCGTGGCTCTCCCTGCGTTTGGTCTGGTCTCCGACTTGATCAGCACGCATGCGAGGAAAAATATCTTCGGCTACCGGATGATGGTGTGGGCCATTATTGCGATTGGCGTACTCAGCTTTGTGGTCTGGGCGCACCATATGTATGTCAGCGGAATGAACCCGTATTTTGGCTTTTTCTTCGCCGTCACCACCTTGATCATCGCGGTGCCGACCGCACTGAAAGTCTACAACTGGGTGCTGACCCTGTGGCGCGGCGACATTCATCTGACCGTGCCGATGCTGTTTGCCCTGGCCTTTATCGTCACCTTCCTGGTCGGCGGTCTGACCGGGTTGTTTCTCGGCAATGTGATCGTGGATATTCCGCTCTCGGACACCTATTTCGTCGTTGCCCATTTTCATATGGTCATGGGGGTCGCACCGGTACTGGTGGTGTTCGGCGGCATTTATCATTGGTTCCCGAAAGTCACCGGGCGCATGTTGAACGACACCCTGGGCAAGCTGCATTTCTGGATTACCTTTCTGGGCACCTACGCCATCTTCTTCCCCATGCACTACCTCGGTTTCCAGGGCATGCCTCGCCGCTACTACGCCTATGAAAACTACGCGTTCATCCCGCAGTCGGCGCAAGAGTTGAATGCCTTCATTACGGTGATCGCATTGACCGTCGGCGTTTCCCAGTTGCTGTTTCTGTTCAATCTGGCCTGGAGTGCATTCAAGGGCAAGCCCGCAGGCGGTAATCCCTGGGGTGCGGCCAGTCTGGAATGGCAAACGCCGAACACCCCGCCGATACACGGTAACTGGGGAGCGAAGCTGCCGATCGTGCATCGCTGGGCCTATGACTACAGTGTGCCGGGGATAGAACAGGATTTCGTTCCGCAAACGGTCTCCGCCGAGGAGCTGGAGCAGATGCGGCAACTGAGTGCCGGAACCAAGACAGCGGACGTTAAAACATGAAAAGGCTGCTATTGAGAAACGCCGACGGCGCTGACCCCGGCGGCAGTTGGAGTCGCGACCCTGGGGGTATTCAGGCCACCGAGGCTGATAGAAGCCAAATCGCAAGAACGGGCCTGCGTTTGTTTCTGGTCGTGGTGAGTTCGTTATTCTTTCTCTTCCTGCTCGCCTTTATTGCCCGTTCACAAATGGCCGACTGGCTCCCCCTGACAGACCCCTTGGCGCCGTTAGCCAATCTCTGGCAGCTATGGCTGAATTCGGCTTTTCTGGTATTCAGCTGCATTGCACTGCAGTGGTCGCGTATGGCCGCCCGGCAGGCTCGGCTGGACGCTACGATCATTGGTTTTGCATTGGGGGGCGTATTTGCCATTGCCTTTCTGGTGGGGCAACTCTGGGTCTGGCAGCAGTTTGTCGCCTGGGGTTATTTTGTCGCCAGCAATCCGGCCAACAGTTTCTTCTACCTGTTGACCGGTCTGCATGGGCTCCACCTGCTGGGCGGGCTGATAGCCTGGGGCATAATCGTCGCTAAATTCCTGCGTCGCGTGCCGTTGGCGCAACTGCGCGTCAGCGTAGAGCTCTGTACCACCTATTGGCACTACTTACTGGGTCTTTGGTTCGTGCTATTCGCTTTGCTGGCCAGCACGCCGCAAACCTATGAAGCCATCGCCAGATTCTGCGGCCTGAGGTGAAAAGCCATGGCATCGCATCCACTTGCCCCAGGCGAATCCAGTTCATCCAATCCACCAGACTCACCGCCTGCACCGGGATGGCAGGGCATCGCCAGCGACTGGGCCTCGGATAGAGAGGTCTTCAAGCAGGTCCCTTGGGGCAAGGCGATGATGTGGATATTCCTGCTCAGCGATACTTTTATATTTACCTGTTTTTTAACCGGCTACATGTCGGTACGCATGACCATCACCACCGCCTGGCCGAACCCCAGTGAAGTGTTCGCATTGACGATCGGCGGTAGAGAAATCCCGCTTATTCTGATCGCGATCATGACTTTTGTGCTGATCAGCAGCAGCGGCACTATGGCCATGGCCGTTAATTTCGCCTATCGCCGTGACCGCGCGAAAACCACTGCCCTGATGTTGGCGACCGCTGCCTTGGGTGTGACCTTCGTCGGCATGCAGGCATTTGAATGGAGCAAGCTCATCGCAGAAGGGGTGCGTCCCTGGGGAAACCCCATGGGAGCGGCGCAATTTGGTGCCAGCTTTTTCATGATTACCGGTTTCCACGGACTGCATGTGTCAATCGGCGCCATCTACCTCAGCATTGTGGCGATGAAAGTACTGCGGGGAGATTATGAGCGCTCTGGAAACTATCAGAACGTCGAGATAGCCGGGCTCTACTGGCACTTCGTGGATTTGGTGTGGGTGTTTATTTTTGCTTTCTTCTATTTATGGTAGAGGAGCACGGGTGATGGCACATGCTCAGGGTCAGCAACATCCAATCAGTTTGTATCTTAAAATCTGGGGGCTGTTATTCGTCCTCAGCACGCTGTCGTACCTTGTCGACTATTTCCACTTCCATGGCTACCTTCGGTGGTCCCTGATTATCACTTTCATGTTGTTGAAGGCAGGTTTGATTGTCTCCATCTTCATGCATATGGCCTGGGAGCGGTTGGCCATGGTCTACGCCATACTGTTGCCACCTTTATGTTTACTGGTGCTCGTCGGACTGATGGCCACCGAGGCAGACTATGTTTTCCTCAGCCGGGTCATTTCCTTCGGCCAATAAGCGGCTTCCGGTGGCCTTGAGTCTCTAGGGCTAACCCGATATCACTCGCTTGAACTGATGCCATTTGTGCTGCCAGGCCACTGTCCAGTGGGGGGCTGCCGTTCCCGTGCCGGCGACCGTCAGCTTTGGATGATGTTCGATTACCTGGTCCAATATCGGTTCCTGATTCGGTTCAACATCCACGAAGAAGATATGTTTTCCCTCTTCTACCATCTGTTTAAAATTGCGGAAGTGAGCATTCGGCACCTGGATACCAAAAAAACCGCCTTCCCAGATGCAGAAGCCAAATATAACGATGGCCAGGAAGATAAAAGGCACCCACCCTGCGGCGGAGTCGGTCCAGCCCATCCAATAGGCGCCGCCAAGGATCAGCGCTGCGAGTGGTAAACCGACCACAGCACCAATCTCGCCAGAGTGAACAACATCCTGTTTCATTAACGAGTTAACCTCGTGGAGATGATGTTCTTCAACATCAGCAACTTGTTCACTGAGCACATGAATTTGTTCGGTATTGATGCCGTTGGCTTCCAGTTCATTTTCAACGGCCTCGAGATCGTCGAGATTGTCACTGATGTAATAGTGCCGATTCATGCCACACCTCCCATCTCGTGTTGGCTGTAGACCTCCTGTGTCCTGCAGCCGCTAACTGAGATTTGCAGTCGGTATCTGTACCCGTGGGGAACGTTGTACGCTTCATGCAATTCGTAGGAAGTATAGCATTCGCTAGCATGCGGGGCGGGCAACGTCAAGATCTGAGAGGCAGCAGGACTTGGCGCAAGCCCCTAAACCCCCAGACACAAAAAAAACGGCCATCGAGGCCGGTTTTTTCTGTTCCTGCATCCCCGTCAAAAACTGACGTGAGACAAAAATTCGATTGGAGCGGGTGAAGGGAACAGAAGTATTCATAAAATACGGGATGTTTGGGGTGTTTTTATATTCCGGTGTACAGGTGGGTGTGCAAAAAAACGCAGGAACTGGGTGACTCCGTTGCTCTCCCAGGCTCTCACTCTATGCAGAAAGGCTCTTCTTGAAGGCTCCAACGAGTGGTCTCGGATCGTCTTTACGCCACATTGCGTATACCTTGACCGCTGAGGGGAACCAAGGGAGATCACGGAAAGTCAGCCGCCCTGGAAGAGCATCGCGTAGGCTGGATTGAACGAGTGTCACTCCAAGCCCTGCGCCAACAAGACGGAGCGCGGTTAGTAGGTCATCTGCCTCCATTTGGATGTCCGGTACAAAGCCGGAGGATCGGCAGTTTTCAATAAAGCGCCGTCGGGCATCGGGATTCCGAGCTTCTGCTAGAGCGATCCAGTGCAGACTGTCGAGATCATCAGCTCGAATATCGGGCTGACCTGCCAATGGATGATCCGACGCCAATGCAAGGACCACGGGCTCACTCATGACTTCTACTACCTGAATATCCGGATCATGGGGTGGCGAATAAAGCATTCCTACATCAATCACTCGGCGGTATAAGGCCTCGATCTGTGCGGCGGAAGATAGTGCATGAAGCGTGACGTTAGACATTGGTCGTTGCGCCCTCAGGTGCCGGAGGGCTTGAGGTAAAACTTCAGCGTGCATGACGGCCTCGACGTAGCCGACTGCAAGAGTGCCGGATTCTCCCTGAGCGAGACGACGGGCGTGAGCTTTGACGCGCTCTGCTTGCGACAACAGATTTTGTGCATCAAGAAGAAATAATCGACCTTCGTCTGTCAGCCTGACCCGTTGGCGTGATCGTTCGAATAGGGTGAGGCCAAGTTGCGCTTCAAGTTGCATAATCTGACGACTAAGCGGCGACTGTGAGATGTGCAATCGTTCAGCCGCCTGACCGACATTTTCGGTCTCAGCAACAACGACAAAGGCGCGAAGTAACTTAAAATCCATATGATGCTCGGATGGTCTTAAATGTGTCCATATCAGTCTTAGATTGTATCACCGTTTTCTGCAATGCTGACTGTTGATTGCAACTGAACAGAAAAGGAACGTCAGTATGAAAATGACTAAGTCGAGCCCCCGTCGCATGATCGCCAGCGGAGTTCTAGCGTTTGTCACTTTGACATCTCTCGCGGCTAACATTGCGTCGGGACAGACGCAACCCGAAATGGCCAGCCCCAACAAGCCTGGATATGCGGTGTTCTTTATTCAGGTAAGCAATCCAGATGCGTATACGGAGTACGCATCCTTAGTCCTTCCGTCTCTAAAGCCATATCAAGGTCGCGTGATATCTGCGGTTAGTCGAAATGATATGCGCCAAATTGAGGGCGTTGCGTCCTTGGATAGAGCTGCGATTATTGAGTTTCCGTCCTTGGATATTGCGGAGGAATGGTACAAGTCCTCCGCTTATACGCGCGCGACGGCTATTCGAAACAAGGCTGGAGTGAGCGAAGTTGTCCTGATGCGTGGGCGTTAAAGTATGCGCAACTCGATTACACTTCGATTTTAGGGGTAGGTCAAAGACCGTCACCGCTGGCTTGCCAGCGAGATACCTGTAGTGGTAATTCAATTGATTCGACGGATCGGGCAGATTGTGAGCGAAATACAACTAATGTTTAAACTTATAAAGTTCCCAGATGTGGAATGAATAAATCATAGTTTATGACTACGCACTCGCGACAGCAGAAACGCCTATAAAGCCTTGAAATAGATTTTGATTTCAAGTGGAAGATGCTGCGCTTGAATTTTTATTCTCCCTTGATGGTATAGTTGCTTTTAACTATTAGAGCTGAATGAGTCTTGAAGTTATATATGGATATATATGAAAGCTGAAATACAGAATTTGGATGTTACGTTACGCGATGGCGGCTATCGGAATGATTTTAATTTCACGCTTGAATATGCACAATAACACATTCAGCAAATGGTTAAAAGTGGAGTCGATTGGGTTGAGATTGGATATAGGAACGGGGCTTTTAAAACCATAGCCGATATCGGTATTACTGGGCTTTCCGAGAATTCTTATATCAGCGCTTTGCGCGATAGCGTGTCGGAACCTTGCCTATGTGTAATGGCACATCCTAAAAATATAGAAAAAAATGTAGTGAGGTGGTTTTGAAAAAAATCTGAGTTGCTCCTACTGGAAGCAATACAAATTATTCTTTTTTACTTAATGCGGAGGTAATGCGGTGAGTCAACAAACTACTCAGATCCCTTATGGCATTTTACTCACGGCGCTAGTATTACTTAGTGCTAGTGGCTTGATTGCATCCGATATCAATCTACCGGGTATGGGTGTTGCTGCGATTGCATTAGATTCACCAATTTCTGCGATACAGCGGACTTTTGGGATTTATTTGATTGGCTTAGCTGTGGCGCAGGTTATTTATGGCCCGTTGTCTGATGCTTATGGTCGTCGTACGTTGGTACTTGGTGGCCTGTTTTTATTTACGGCGGCATCAATTACCTGTGCGACTGCGCAGAATGTTACGGTATTCGCGATCGGCCGCCTATTGCAAGCTCTAGGTGCTGGTGCTGGTGTGGTGATTGGCCGCGCGATTGTCGCCGACATCTTTGACAAAAAAACCGCTGGCCGTGTCTTTGCTACGATTATGCCCATCGTTGGCGCCTCGCCAGCGCTGTCACCAATTATTGGTGGTTATTTGACCCTGCATTTTTCCTGGCGGGCGCCATTTCTATTTACTGCTGCGCTCGGGATTGCAACGCTGATTTTAGTCGCTACGAAAATCCCTGAAACTTTCCCTAAATACCAGCGGCACCATGCGCTGTTGGCAACCATAAAAAATTATCCGGGGTTGCTGATCAATACTTTGTTTTTAGCCTACACGGTAAATTTAGGCGTTGCCTATGCTGCTTACTTTGGCTACTTGGCCGCTTCGCCAGTTATTTTTAGCGCGATGGGGATGACGCCTGCCGTAATCAGTTATTGTTACATCAGCGTTGCAGTTTCTTATATTGTCGGGAACCTTATTTCGCGCAATTTAATCCAAAAGTATTCCATCAATCATTTGATAGCAGTTGGCTATGTTCTATTCACCATCGGCGCTAGCAGTTTATTCCTGTGTAGTTTGTATAACACGACCTCCCCGTTACCTGTCTTAATAAATATGGCGATTATGACATTAGGTAATGGTTTTTTGATGCCTTTATCCTATGCTGGTGGCATTACAAACTTTCCGAAAAGCGCTGGAGCAGCATCCGGTCTGATGGGAGCACTGCAATTAGCCTGCGGGTCACTGGCTATTTACGTAGTAACTTTGCTTGGTAGTGATCTGCAACATCTTGGTCTGTTCATGATAGCCACTGCTTTGATCGGATGTGCCTTTTTCCCATGCTTATTGTATTTTTACCATGTTAAAACGCGAGCTGTACGGAAGGAGTTTCTTCCAAAAGCAAATTGACCTAAGGAAGGTCTGAAGTACCCACCGATTTTTCATGCTTTCGCTAGTTGAGGTTCAAAAAATCATGAGTCGGTCGAAAAACAGACCTTTCCTGCCGTTAACTCATAGATCTTTCCTCTAATCGTGCTGTTCCAGGGGTGATTAGTCCGCATTACAGGTGCACCTCGCTCATACCCAGCAACCGGTTTCTCACCATCCGCAGGTTCGACAACGGGAGTAGCGTCGTTTGCTGAGCAATGTTTTTCGACAAGCCACGAAAGCGTACTTTCGTATAGCCGAACTGGCGCTTGATCACGCGAAACGGATGCTCAACCTTGACCCGCACCTATGCTTTCGCGTATTCGATCTTGCGTTGCATGCGACCGATCAAACTTTTCTTCGCATGCTTTTTATAGCTGCTTGGGCGGGCGGCAATCGACAAGATCATTTTGTGGCCCTGGTGCTCCGGCGCTTGTCCACTCCGGTGTAACCCGCATCGCCGTAGACGTAAGTTTCCTTGTCATGAAGCAACTGCTTGATTGATCCGGGGGGACTAATTTCCCGCATCGCTTGATTGCCCACATCCAGAGGAACGAGTTCGTCGGGCGAGCATCGCTCGGCGTGCCTATGTCGCCAAGGAAAGCAAAGGGCGCGAACGTGCGATTTTGGCCGGAGTGTCAGGGTAAGCCCCCAGACCATGCCAGCCCCATCGACCATCTGGTTTTTTATGGCGAAGTAACCAGCCTTTCTGCCCATTCGGTTTCACTCGAAAGTTCAAACCGTGACCGTCAAGCTCTCGATATTCCCGGGGCTCTGGCTCTAGGCTCGCGAGTGCGGTATCCGAAATAGGGCGTTTTTTGATGTCCGCACGCTTCATTTTTTGTACATCAGAGTTATGTGTTTTTTTCAGTGTGGGGCGTCAACGGAAATCATGCGGACACAAAAAAACCGGCTCAGAAGGCCGGTTTGTCTGGGCTTCAGCTGCTCGCCGGGATATGCGGGAACATGCTGGAACAAGGAAGTGGAGCGGGTGAAGGGAATCGAACCCTCGTTATCAGCTTGGGAAGCTGGAGTAATGCCATTATACGACACCCGCTCAGAGCGGCTGACTTTGTACCAGATGTGCGCGTGAAAATGAAGTTTTTCTTTGCGCGCGATGGCTTTAGCACGGGTGAAACGAAAGCATCGACCGCGTGCGGTCATTCGCGGGCAAGCCTCGCTCCTGCAGGAATGCGCTTAACGCTGCAGGGCTGAGCTTGCTCGCGATGACTCTGTTTCAGATTGCCAATGCATGGTGGTCCTGGACGTAGTGGTAACGCGGTCGGCTTTCTTGTTGCGTCGGTTTCAGAAAGCCCAGCAGTGCGTTGCGGCTGTCTCGGCAGGCGGCTTTGTGCTCCATGTCGAGAAAGTGCCCGGTGGCCTGCAGGGTGCTGAAGGTGCTGTGCTGCACGTGACCGGCGAACAGCTTTGCATCGGCGGCGGCGGTGTACTCGTCCCATTCGCCGTTCATGAACAGCACCGGCACGTTGATTTTCTTCGCCGCGTTCAGGTAGCACTGGCGGTCGCTGTTGAGCACGTCGCTGATGTGAAAATGCATCTGCCCGTATTCATGTTCGGCCAACGAACTGACGTGACGGTAGTTGAAGCGCTTGAACAGCGAGGGCAGGTGTTTGCCGATGGTGCTGTTCACCAGGTCACCGACCCGGTTACCGTCCCGGCTGCCGAGATAATCGACACCGCGCTCAAGGTAGTCGAGCATGTGCGCGTTGACCACCGGCGAGAACGAGCTGATCACGGCCTTTTCGATGCGCCGTGGCTGTTGGGCCAGGGCGACGAGCGTGGCGGCGCCACCAAAGGAAAACGACAGCACGTGTTCGGCGGCGAAGTGGTCGATCAGCTCAAGGAGGATCTGCCCTTCGATTTCCTTGGTCAGCATCTTCTCATGCAGGTTGTGAGCCTTGGACTTGCCCGCGTAGGGCTGGTCGTAGCACACCACATTGAACTCTGGGTAAAGGTTTTTCACGGTTTGGGCAAACGACGCAGTCGTGGACATCGAGCCGTTGACCAGAATAATGGTCTTCTCTGCGGCGTCTGCGCGATAGAACTCCGTGTAAACCCGATACTGACCCTGTATATCCAGCACAGCGATTTCTGGCCTCATGACATAAGACTCCTGGCAAGCGGGTATGCGCGCAAATCAGATTGCACGAGCTTTGTGACAGGTAGGCATACGCCTGGAATTTTGAAGGCCCATGTCGATCCATTGAAAGCCGGTCGACGGGTATTGTTATAAGCGGGCAGTTTGCCGGGGGAAGGCGGAACCTGAGGGTTCTCTGCCGGCAAAAAGTTTCTTAGAGTAGTTTTGTGACTCGTCGGTCACGTTTCGCGCCGACGTCCTGATTCAAGCAGGGGTCACGTCATCGCGCAAGTATCTTTCGCAAAATTTTCAGCGGCTTCTGCTGAGCGGTCGCCTGCTTAGATCATTCGGATCTCATCGCTGCTCAACGGCCGGTATTCGCCGGGCTTCAATGTGTCGTCGAGCACCAGCGGACCCATGCATTCGCGGTGCAGGCGCAACACCTTGTTGTCGAAGTGGCCGAACATCCGTTTAACCTGATGATAGCGGCCCTCGACGATGCTCAGGCGCGCAGATTTTGGCCCGAGTACGACCAGTTCGGCCGGTTGTGTGGTGAGGTCTTCGAAGGCGAAATACAGCCCTTTGGCGAAGGTGATCGCGTATTCGGCAGTGATCTCCTGCTCCGTCTCGACGTAGTAGACCTTGGGCAGTTTGGTCTGCGGTTGGGTCAGGCGTCGCGACCAGGTGCCATCGTTGGTGATCAGCATCAGGCCGGTGGTGTTGAAATCCAGGCGCCCGGCGATGTGCAGGTCATCCTTGTCCGGATCGCCAATCAGGTCGAGCACCGTCGGGTGTTGCGGGTCGCGGGTGGCACTGACGCAACCGGGTGGTTTGTGCAGCATGAAGTAGCGGGCCGGCTTGCCAGCCTGCAGCACCTCGTCGTCGACTTCCACGCGGCTGAATTCGAGTACCTCGGCGTGAGGGTCGCTAACGACTTCTCCGTCGACCCTGACGCGTTTTTCCACCAGCAACAGGCGTACCTGCTTGCGGTTGAAGCGGGGCAGGTTGCTGAGGAAGCGGTCAACGCGCATGGCTAGGGTTCGGTGGGGGGATTCGGTGGGAGAGCGCCGCGCATCTTACGTGATCGGCTCAGCGGCTGCTTGCAACTGCATCTCGACCTGGGCGCAGGCCGGGCACAGGCAGGACTTGTCGCGCAGCTCGGCGGGCAGTGCCTGGAGCACCGCCGGATCGATGCTGACGCCGTAGCACCAGCAGGCACGGTCGACGGTTCGCGGGTCAGCCAGGCTGCAGTCGTTGGAGGCGCCGCAGGCTGGGCAGAGGTCAGGTTTATTCATGAAGGGGCATTCGATTACGGCCGGTTTGCCTGGCCCGAGACCGCGCATGATCGGCCGGCAAGCACTCCTGCGCAAGCCGGCGATCCAGGAAATCAACGCCGATCGTTCAGATACGCACGCCACCCGCCCAAATGACTGATATCTACCGCCCCCTCCAAGCCATAGGGCTCACAGATAAACCCGCTCTCCCAACGCCCATCCGCCAGTTGTACCTTGCCCAACCCCAGCGGTGCCGGAATAGCGGTCAGGAACGAACCCAACTCACTGCTCGGCAACTCCCACACTTCCACCGCAATCGCCGCGCCACCTTCCTTCACTCGGACCATGCCCGGGCGATAGGGTGGGCCGCCGGCCAGGGCATACAGCCGATAGTCGGGGGAACTGTGAGTGGCTTCGAGCAAACGGGCTCCACGCAGCTGGAGTTGCCAGTTCAGCACCAGCCCATCCAGGTGCGCGCCGCAGACCACCAGCCGTGCGCGATCATTGCGTGCAATGTTCGTCGGCGCAGGCGCGGCCAAGCCTTGCTGACGTTGCAAGGCATCCGCCACGCTCAACAGATACTGATCGGTAAACGTCCGTCCGAACAACGTCACGCCCCATGGCAAACCATTGCCCATGAATCCGCTGGGCACGGCGACGGCGGCGTAATCGAGCAGGTTCATGAAGTTGGTGTAGTAGCCCAGTTCCGAGTTGCGCAGCACCGGTTCGGCCGCAAGCTCCGCCCGTGTCACCGGGCGGCCGATGGTGGGCGTGACCACGCAATCAAGGCCTTCCAGGGCTTTGTCGCACAGCGCTTTCAAGGCCTGCAGACGGTATTGGGCACGGAAGGTTTGCACGCCGGTCACCGCTGGCGCCTTGGCCAATACGGCGCGAATCACCGGCAGCACGGCTTGAGGATGTTGCTCCATCAACTCGCCGGCCACGCTGTAACGTTCCGCCACCCACGGCCCTTCATAGAGCAACCGCGCCGCTTCGAGAAACGGCGACAAATCCAGTTCGACCGCTTCACCGCCCATGGCTTTGAGTTGGTCGATGGCGTCACCGAAGAGCAACGGGCCTTCAGGGCAGCCGAAGAACGCCAGATCCTGCGCACGGGGTACGCCGAAAAGGAATGGACGCGGTGTGCCGAAGGCCGAGCCGTCATTCCACAGCGGATTACTGCGGCTGTATTCGTCCCGTGGATCGAGATGAGCGGTGAGCGCGAGCAACTGACTGGCTTCCCGGGCCGTGGCCGTGAAGGTCGTGACGCAATCGAGCGTTCGGCAGGCCGCAACCACACCGGCCGTGGAGATCAGCCCTTTGCTGGCTTTCAAACCGACCAGATTATTCAATGCCGCCGGCACCCGACCGGAACCTGCCGTGTCCGTGCCCAGGGAAAAACTCGCCACGCCGAGCGCCACCGCCAGTGAGGACCCGGCGCTGGAGCCGCCCGACGGATACTCCGGCAACACGCTGTTCGGGCAAGCGCCATACGGCGAGCGGCTGCCATTGAGGCCAGTGGCGAACTGGTCGAGATTGGTCTTGCCCAACGGAATCGCACCCAGTGCCAGCAGTTGCTCGACGATGGTTGCCGAACGTTCCGGCACATAAGCAAACGCCGGGCACGCTGCCGTGGTGGGAATGCCCGCCAGGTCGATGTTGTCCTTGATTGCGAACGGCACGCCGTACAGCGGCAGGCTGCCGGGGTCACGACCGTCGAGTGCGGCGAGGTACGGTTCCAGTTCCAGGGCGCTGAGCAAATGGATGAACAGGTGATAGTCCGGGTTCAGTGCCGCGGCTTTTTCCCGCAGGTTCAACAGCAGTTGCCGAGGCGTGGTGCTGCCGTCACGGTAAGCGTTGCGCAGGGCGTCGAGTTGCAGATTGATGTTCATGGCGTTAATCCTTTTTCAATGGCTTGAGTCGAGTTCCAGCACCACCACACGCTGCCCGGCGCGCACCGCCGAACCCGGTTGCACGCGAATCTCCCGTACCACGCCCGCCATGGGCGCGAGCAGCGGGATTTCCATCTTCATCGACTCCAGAATCACCAGCACATCCCCCGCCACGACCCGGCTGCCAGCCTGCACCTGAACCTGCCAGAGGTTGCCGGCGATGTGGCTATCGACGCTCTGTTGACCGTCGGCTAACGGTGCATCATCGGTCACTTCATGGGCCAACTCTTCGCTGTCGAAATGCGCCTGGCCGCTGGTGATCCAGCGTTCGCGCTCGGCGTTGAACGCGCTTTTTTGCTGATCCCGAAATGCCGCGATGCTCTGGGCTTCTTTCGCCAAAAACGCCTGGTAATCCGCCAGATTCAGCTGACTGTGTTCGATGTTCAGATCAAATCGCCCAAGCGGGAAATCCCGACGAATGCGCAACAGTTCATCGGCGCTCACAGGGTAGAACCGGATCTGGTCGAAGAAGCGCAGCAGCCACGGCTTGCCATCGAACGCGGAGACTTCGCGATAGCGATTCCACATCTGCAGCGTACGGCCGACGAACTGATAACCACCCGGGCCTTCCATGCCGTACACGCACATGTAGGCGCCGCCGATGCCTACCGAATTTTCCGCGGTCCAGGTGCGGGCCGGGTTGTACTTGGTCGTCACCAGACGATGCCGAGGATCGAGCGGGGTGGCGACCGGTGCGCCGAGGTAGACATCGCCCAGGCCCATCACCAGATAGCTGGCGTCGAACACTGTGCGTTGCACTTCGTCGAGGTTCGGCAGGTCGTTGATGCGGCGGATGAACTCCAGATTGCTCGGGCACCAGGGCGCGTCTTTACGCACGGTGGTCATGTATTTCTCGATCGCCAACTGGCAGGCCGGGTCATCCCAGGACAGTGGCAGATGGACGATGCGCGAGGGCACCTGCAGGTCCTTGGCGGCACACACCGCGTCCCATTCACCGGCGACAATGCCCAGCAGATCGGCCAGCGGCAATTGCTCCGGTTGGTAATGCACCTGCAGTGAGCGAATGCCCGGCGTCAGGTCGATCACGCCGTGCAGGTTTTTGCTTTCCAGCGCCTGCATCAGCGCGTGGGCGCGAAAGCGCAGGACCAGGTCCAGTTCGGGGGCACCGATTTCCAATAACAAATGAGTGTCGCCCGACAGACGTGCAACCAGCTGCGTATTCCCCTGACCCAAATCCAACACCACAGGCGACACAATCCCCTGTGGGAGCGGGCTTGCTCGCGAAGGGGCCAGATCAGGCACCACATCAACTTCTTCGTGAGCAAGCCCACTCCCACATTGATCCCATTTCAGGGCGAGGTTGCGGGCGGTCCTGAGATCGACCGGCAAAAACTGCACCTTGTCCCCAGCCTTGAGCTGCCCCAGCTGCCAAAGGTCCGCCTCGATCACCGTCACCGGGCAGACAAAGCCGCCCAAGCTCGGGCCATCCGGCCCCAGAATCACTGGCATGTCCCCCGTGAAATCCACCGCGCCAATGGCGTACGGATTGTCATGAATATTCGACGGATGTAATCCTGCTTCACCACCGTCGGCCCGCACCCACTCAGGCTTCGGCCCGATCAGCCGCACACCGGTGCGGCTGGAATTGAAGTGCACTTCCCACTGCGTGGCGAAGAAGGTGCCGATGTAGTTTTCGGTGAAATATTCCGGGGCGCCGTGCGGGCCGTAAATCACCCGAATCTGCCGCACGGCAGGCAACTCGGTAACGTGCTGGATCGCCAGGTTTTGCCCGGCGCTGTGGTCGCTCAAGGCCGGAATATGCAATACGTCCCCAGCACGCAATGCACGACCGGCATGGCCACCAAACTGGCCGAGGGTGAAGGTACTTTTGCTACCCAGATAATCCGGCACTTGCACGCCGCCGCGCAGGCACAGATAGCTGCGCGCGCCTGCACCGCCAATGGTGCCGAAGCTCAAAGTGGCACCGGCGGGAATCAACAGTGCGGTATTCATCGGCACCACTTCACCGTTCAGCATCAACGCAATCACCGCACCCGTAACGGCCACCACCGCCTCACAATTGAAACGCAGCAGCGGCCCGCTCATGGTGATTTCCAGCGCTGCTGCACCTTCATCATTACCCAGCAAGCGATTGCCCACACGCAGTGCCCGGCTGTCCATCGGCCCCGATGGCGGCACGCCCACCGCCCAGTAACCGAGGCGTCCCGGATAGTCCTGAACGCTGGTCTGCGTACCGGCGCTGAGCACTTCAAAGGTGTTGGCTTGATAGACCAGATCTTCCAGGCAACGGGTCCACGGCTGGCCGCTGGCAAAGGGTGTATCGAGCAGAATCTGCCGCAAGTAATCGCGGTTGGTTTCCACCCCGTACAGCAGGCTGTCGCCCAGAGCCTGATGCAGATCGGCGCGTGCTGCTTCGCGAGTCGGTGCCCAGCTGATGACCTTGGCGATCATCGGATCGAAGTACGGCGGGATCTCGCAACCGGCCTCGACCCACGTGTCGATGCGCAGGTGTTTGCCATCGGTAACCGGGAAATCGACGGCAGTGAGCAGACCGGGACTCGGCTGGAAATCCCGGCCAGGATCTTCGGCATAGAGTCGTGCCTGAATCGCATGACCGTCGGCTTTCAACCCCTGACTCAACTCGCGCAGCGGCGGCAAATCACCGGCCGCCAGTTCCACCATCCAGCGCACCAGATCCACGCCCCACACTTGTTCGGTGACGCCGTGCTCCACCTGCAATCGGGTGTTCACTTCAAGAAAGTAGAAGCGCTGGGCATCGCTGTCGAAGACGAACTCCACAGTGCCCGCGCTGCGGTAATTCACCGCTTTGGCCAGTTTGATGGCCGCTGCACAGAGTTCCTCGGCCATACCCTCGGGCAGGTTCGGCGCCGGGGTTTCTTCCAGGACTTTCTGGTTGCGTCGCTGCACCGAGCAGTCGCGCACGCCGAGGGTAAGCACCTCGCCCTGGCCGTCGCCGAACACCTGCACCTCCAGGTGCCGGGCGCGCTGGATGTACTTCTCGATGAACACGCCGGCGTCGCTGAAATTGTTCTGACCAAGGCGTTTGACGGCTTCGAATGATTCGCTCAATTCAGCAGCGCTGCGGCACACGCGCATACCGATGCCGCCCCCGCCGGCGGTGCTTTTGAGCATCACCGGGTAGCCGACCTGTTCGCCCGCTATCAACGCTGCATCGAGGCTATCGAGCAGCTCGGTGCCGTCGAGCATTGGCACGCCGTGTTGCTTGGCCAGTGCGCGGGCGGTGTGCTTGAGGCCGAACACCCGCAATTGCTCCGGTGTGGGGCCGATGAAGGCGATGTCGGCGGCTTCGCAGGCTTGGGCGAATGCGGCGTTTTCCGAGAGAAAACCGTAACCGGGATGAATCGCCGTGGCGCCGCTGGATTTGGCGATGGCGAGGATTTTGTCGACCGCCAGATAAGTGCCAGCCGCCGCTCCTTCGCCCAGGCTATGGGCTTCATCGGCTTGCAGGATATGCAGGCTGGCAACATCGGCTTCGGAGTAAATGGCAACGCCCTTGACCTGCAATTCACCCAAGGTACGCAAGATGCGACAGGCAATGGCGCCGCGGTTGGCAATGAGGACTTTTTCGAACATGGCATAACCCCCGGAGGCGATAAAGCATCAGCCTCGACCTGGGATGCGGGCCGTCCCGCAGTTTTTCGATAGGCGCCGAGGTCGTCCTCGGCGGCAGAGTTACTAAATTTGAAACCACCGCTGACCCCCTGTGGGAGCGAGCTTGCTCGCGATAGCGGTGTATCAGTCGACATCAATGGTGAATGTGCTGACGCCATCGCGAGCAGGCTCGCTCCCACATTGGGTTGAGGGTGTTCTTCTATTTGAGGCACTGGCCTGAACGGGCCTGACACAAGACAAACAACCACCGCCGCAATCGCGAAAATTTCAGTTCCATACCAATAACTCCGCAGGCGTCGGGTTGTAGGCGTTGCATGGGTTGTTCAGTTGCGGGCAGTTGGAGATCAGCACGATCACGTCCATCTCGGCCCGCAGGTCGACGTATTTGCCCGGCGCCGAAATCCCGTCTTCGAACGTCAGGCCACCGTCGGCCGTCACCGGCACGTTCATGAAGAAGTTGATGTTCGGCCCGATGTCTCCCTTGCCCAGCCGACCATCGTGGGCACAGGCGCGCAGGTAGTTGTCGCGGCAGCTGTGCATGTAGCGTTTCTCCAACGCATAACGCACGGTGTTGCTCTCTTGGGCGCAGGCACCGCCGAGGGTGTCGTGACGCCCGCAAGTGTCGGCGACGATGGTCAACATCGGTTTGCCGAGGTTGGAATAGAGCACGCTGCCGGTGCTCAGGTAGACGCTGTTCTGCCGACGCAACGTGCGCTGTACGTCATAGCGCTCCTTGGGATTGGCGAGGCTGTAGAACAACGTGTCGACGGCCTGATTGCCTTCCAGGTCGAGGATGCGCAAGGTCTGGCCGGCCTTGACCTCCATCACCCAGGGTTCGCCGGCGGGGATGGTGGCACGGTAGATCGCGGTTTCAGGCAGCTGTTGAGCGGTGGCGATAGCAAGTGACATGGCAGCGATCCTCAGGCGAACAGACGGTCTGTGTTGATGAAGCCGCGCTCGTTTTCCGGGCGCGAGGTGCGGCAGTGTTCGGCGACACTTGCATCGGCGTTCATCCAGCTGAGCTTCAGCGGTTTGGGTGCGTACTCAGGCGCCGGATCCATCGGATGTTGCAGCGCGGTGAGCACCACCAGGGTGTCCATCGGCGCGTACAACTCGATGTAGTCACCGGCCTTGGAATGGCCTTCGACGAAGTGGAAATGCCCGGCCCCATCGACGTTCACGCGGCTGAACAGGTTGAGGGTCATCAGCAGGTCGGACAGGCCCAACCCCCATTTGCCCAGTTCCACCAACAGGTTGTCGGTGCCGTTGCGGAAGAAGCCATTGCGCAGTTCCTGATAGCGGCCCGCGCCGTACTTTTGCGCGACCTCTTCAGCGCACAGCACGCCGCCGAGGCTGTCGCTCCAGCCGCAGGTGTCGGCAGTGATTGCCGCCAATACGCGGCCCATGTCCGAGTACAGGCAATGGCCAGTGGTGAGCTTGGCGGTGTGTTGGCATTTGAGGCTGTCGGGCAAGTTCAGGCGTTCGGTTTTTTCGTTGGCGTTGAGTAGCGTCAGGCTGACATTGGCACCGCCGCGCAGGTCGGTCAGGCGCAGCAATTGGCCGCGTTTCAGAACGAAGGAACGATGGCCGCCGCCAGGGAGCATTTCTTCGGCGAAGGGCGGGAACAGCTGGGTCGAATCAGTCATGTGTAGATTCCTCTAAGCGATGCGAAGCGAACCTGCCAACGGAGCCGGCAGGGCGTCGACGGCGGCGCGATTGGCGCGGCGGTCGCTGTTCAAAGGGATGTCGTAGGTGATGCGTGCACCATAGGCGCCGGGGGAGTGCGGATCGATGCGGACCTTGTCGAACACCAGCAAACGGGTGCCGAGGCTGAAACCTTCGGACAGGTCATGGGTGACCATGAACACTGTCAGCTGGGTCTCGCGCCACAGTTCCAGCAGCAAGCCGTGCATGTCCTTGCGGATGCCCGGATCGAGCGCGCCGAAGGGTTCGTCGAGCAACAGCACGCGCGGCTTCATGATCAGCGCCTGGGCGATTGCCAGCCGTTGCTGCATACCGCCGGAGAGCTGCGCCGGATATTTGTCCAGCGAGTGACCGAGGCCGACTTTGTGCAGCAGCACCGAAGCCTGTTCCCGCGCCTCGCGTTTGGCGCTGCCGAACAACCGCCCCAGCAGGGGCGAGCGCGGCAGTTCGAGGCCAATGGCGACGTTGTCCAGCACGCTCAAGTGCGGGAACACCGAGTAGCGCTGGAATACCACGCCGCGGCTGGCATCCGGTTCGCTGGCCAGGGCCTGGCCGTCGAGCAGAATTTCGCCGCGACTGGCCCGTTCCTGGCCCAGCAATAGCCGCAGGAAAGTCGACTTACCGCAACCTGACGCACCGACCAAGGTGCAGAACTCACCCTCGTTGACGTTCAGGTTCAGACCTTCGAGCACTACCTGATCGGCGTATTGCTGCCAGACGTTTTTCACGGTGATGAAGCTCATGCGCGGGCCCCCTCATACCAAGGAAAAGCACGCTGGGTCAGGCGTTTCAGGCCCCAGTCCATCAGCCAGGCAAGCAGGGTGATCCAGACGACATACGGCAGGATCACGTCCATCGCCAGGTAGCGGCGCACCAGGAAAATCCGGTAGCCGAGACCATCGGTGGAGGCGATGGCTTCGGCAGCGATCAGGAACAACCACGCCGAACCCAGCATCAGTCGCAGCGAGATCAACAGGCGCGGTAACAATTGCGGCAGCACCACGCGCAGCATCAAGGTCCAGGTCGAAGCGCCAAGCGTCTGCGCCTTGATCAGCAACTCGACGGGAATTTCCCGGGCGCGCTGTTCCAGGTCCCGGGCCAGGCACGGGGTGATACCGATCACGATCAGCATCACTTTCGACAACTCCCCCAGCCCGAACACGATGAACAGAATCGGCAGGATCGCCAGTGGCGGCACCATCGACAGCACCGTGAGTACCGGCGACAACGGTGCGCCAAACAGCGGCAGGGTCCCGGCGGCGATGCCCAGGCACAGCCCGGCCAATGCACTGATGCCGAGGCCGATGACCAGCCGTCGCAGGCTGGCGGCGCTGTCTTGCCAGAGCAGGTATTCACCGGTGCGGGTGTCGGCGGTGAAGGCCAGGCGTTTCACCGCGTCGCTCATCTGCACGGCACTGGGCAGCAGTTTGTCGTTGGGGTTGTCCATCAGCCGATCGGCCGAGCCCATGAAGTAGGCGAACAACACCAGGGCGAACGGCAGGATCACCAACAGCAGGCGACTCGGGCGATCCGGGTGGCGATTGATCAGGCGCATGGCCTAGTCCTCCGTTATTACAACTTGGAGTCGGCAGCCATCTGCACATAGCTCGGGTCGAAGCGCAGCTTGAGGTTGGCCTTGTCGCCGCTGGTCACGCCATTGGCGAAGGCCATGCCGATGGCACTGGTGTCCTTGGCGCCTTCACCCAGCAAGCCGTGCTGAAAGGAGAACTCGGCGACCTTGCGCATGGTGTCGGGCAATTGCTTGCTGGTGGAAAACGCCAAGGCTTCCTGGGGGGTGGCGAACAGCTTGGTGGTGTCGAGTTGCGCCTGGAAACCGGCCAGGTCGGTGCCCGAGGCTTTGGCCATGTGTTCGAGGGCAGCTTTGCTGGCGGCGTTTTTGGCGTTCATCAATTCCACCACTTCGAACCAGGCGCCGGTCAGCGCTTTGCCCAGCGCAGGGTTGTCTTTGAGGGTGGCGCTGTTGACCACCATCATGTCCATGATTTCGCCGGGGACCTGGCTGGAGTTGAAGACTTCAGTCACGCCAGGCTTGGCCTTGATGTCCGAAAGCATCGGGTTCCAGGTGGTGACGGCGTTGACCTGATCGGTGTTGAAGGCGGCCGAAATGTCGGCGTCGGAAGTGTTGACCACTTTCAGGTCTTTCTCGGTGAGGTCCACCGAATCCAGAGCACGGGCCAACAGGTAATGGGAGACAGAGAGCTCAACCAGATTGACGTCCATACCCTTGAGGTCGGCGACTTTCTTGCCTTCGCCTTTGAGCACGATACCGTCGTTGCCATTGGAGAAGTCGCTGACGATCAGCGCTGTGCTGTCGACGCCACCGGCCGCCGGAATGGTCAGCGCATCCATGTTGGTCATGGTGCAGCCGTCAAACTGGCCGGCGGTGTATTGGTTGATGGATTCGACGTAATCGTTGAGCTGCACCACATCGATTTTGATGCCGTACTTTTTCGCCCATTTGTCGACGATGCCTTGGCTGCCGGCATATTCCCAGGGCATCCAGCCGGCATAAATAGTCCAGCAGACGCTGAAATGGTCTTTCTGTGCGGCTTGGGACGAGACGCTCACGAGGGCTGCAAAAGCAGCGGCAAGCAGGGTGGGTAAACGAAGTCGGGACATGGGATGGTTCTCCAGTTGATCAAGGGCGGACAGGAAGGCAGCGGCACCGCGAACGGTGGCTTGTCTCCCGGGCTTTTGTCCCGCCGTGTAACCTCAACTGGAGGTCGCCAACTCTCGGACCAGCCACTCGCCTAAGCGAGCCGGAACCCTAGTCAGCCATTGCAAATTGTGGTGCCGCGAACCTGTGATGACTCCTGCACGCCTTTGGTTAAGCGAGAGCCGTGCCAAGTCGGCTTGAGCCCTCTGGGTTGGGGCATGCAGGGAAGAGGGCGGATAAAGGGGGCGTGCGCCTTGCCTTGTCATGGTGCGTTGGCGCGCAACCGTGCACCGTAGATGGACGGGCTGGCCGCTGATCTGAAGGCCGATACCGTTTGGCACTCGGTGCAGGTTTGAAAGTCAAAACAGGTGTGAGTCGACTGCTGTTGCAGGTCTTTCAGGAGGCCTCCATGTTCTGTCAAAAAAAGCTCCGCCAAATGTTGCTCAGCGTGTTTTTTGGTTTGGGCCTGTCCGGCTGTTACTACTATGCAGGTGGCGGTGATATTTATCCGACACCCTATTACTATCCCGGCTATTACTACTCACCTTACTACTACGGCGGCCCGCGTTTTTACGGCGGCTATCGTTACTATTATTTCAGTGGTCCCCGTCATTACCATCACGGCGGGCACTATCGCGGGCACCGTTGATCAGCTCATGAATGCAACGGCGCGTCCGGCTACCCGGACGCGCCGTTTTCTTGTGTGAAAGATGAAGAACCTTTCATCGGCTACTTGTTTCAACGTGTTACAGGAACGCACCAGATTCCGAATTCACTGTCTGATCTTTCGACAGTTGTGAACAATTGACTGTCGCCTGCCAGCGTCGCTGGTATGGCTCACTCGCGGTCCAGGAGGCCGCCATGCTCTGTCAAAAAAAGCTCCACCAAATTCTGCTGATTGCTCTATTGGGATTGTTTCTTGGTGCGTGCGTACCCTATTCCGACGGAGGAGACAGCTACTACCGTTCCGAGGTTTACACGTCCCCAGCGCCGTATTACTCCGGTGGCGGGTCTTACTACTCCGATAGCCGTTACTATTCCGCCCCGAGCAGGTATTACTCACCGCCTGCACGGTATTACCAACCAACGCCGCGTTATTACCACCAGCCGCGGGTTTATCAATCGGCACCGCGCTATTACGACTACCGCGGCTATCAGAATCGTGGATGGGACCGTCATGACCGTAGGGGCTGGGATGGCCGTCACCGCAGCGGTCGGGGTGATGACTATCGAGGCCACAGCAGGTCGGATCATCGTGGCGGTAGGGGCGATCACCGTGATGGCGATCGGGATGGCCGTGGCAATCGCTGGTAAACACTCAATAAAAAAGCGGCGCATGAAGCGCCGCTTTTTTTGTGCCTGAATTTTCAGTATTCCGATAAATCCGCCAGAGGATGCCGTCCTTCCCAGACCTTATGGAAATGCGCCTCCACCGCCGCCTCCGGCACAGTATTGATGTCCGGCCAGTGCCAATGAGGTTTCTGGTCCTTGTCGATCAACCGCGCCCGCACACCTTCGCTGAACTCCGGATGACGGCAGCAATTGAGGCTCATGGTGTATTCCATCTGAAAGACTTGAGCCAACGAAAGATGCCGGGCGCGAACGATCTGTTCCCACACCAGATGAGCGGTCAGGGGCGAGCCTTCAGCCATGGTTTTGGCGGCACGACCGAGCAGCGGGTCGGAATGATCGCGCAGCGTACTGATGGCTTTCCAGGCGCAACGAACGTCGCTGACATCCAGCAGTTCGTCGATCAGCTCGCGTCGAGGCAGCCACTGCGCCTCGGGCAGCTGCGTGATCGCTTCCTGCTGCAAGGCCTTGAGCAGGCTGTTGAGCTGCATGGCTGTCTGTTCCTGCCAATTCAATTGCAGCAAACCCTCGATCAACTCATGCTGTTGATCATCGCGCAGGAAGCGGTCAGCGAGGTCCAGATCGATCGCATCGCGACCGTTTATCTGGGCGCCGGTCAGGCCGAGAAACAATCCGAGCTTGCCGGGCAACCGCGCCAGAAACCAACTGGCGCCGACGTCCGGGTACAAGCCGATGCCGATCTCCGGCATCGCCAGCCGGCTGCTTGGCGTGACGATCCGAATGCTCGCCCCTTGCAGCAGCCCCATGCCACCGCCCAGCACGTAACCATGCCCCCAACAGATCAGCGGTTTCGGGTAGGTGTGCAGGTTGAAGTCGAGGCGATATTCTGCCGCAAAGAAGTGTGCAGCCAAGGGCGGCACTTCGCCGGGAAGGGCGCGACATGCCTCCACCAGGCTGCGTACTTCCCCGCCGGCGCAAAAAGCTTTAGTGCCATTGCCGCGCAGCAGCACGCAAACGATCTGTGGCTCCTTGGCCCAGGCGTCCAGTTGATCGCGCAGGGCGTTGATCATCGGCAAGGAGAGGGCGTTGAGGGACTTTTCGGCATCCAGGCTGGCGATGCCGATGCGTGCGCCGTCGGTGCCGGTGAGTTCTTCGAAGTGCAGATTCATCGTGACCTCGATCGGTAAATTGAGCGTTTAGTATGATCGCTCTATAGGAAAGTGCCGGATCTGCGTCAGATCAATTGACAAGCGTGATGGGCTTTCCTAGGGTTCGCCCCATTGTTTTTGCCGGATGTAACCATGACTGCTGACGACCGTATCAAACTCGAACCGAGCTGGAAGGAGGCACTGCGTGCCGAATTCGACCAGCCTTACATGGCAGAGTTGCGCACATTCCTGCAACAGGAGCGCGCGGCGGGCAAAGAGATCTATCCTCCCGGACCAATGATCTTCAACGCGCTCAATTCCACGCCGCTGGACAAGGTCAAAGTGGTCATCCTCGGTCAGGACCCTTATCACGGCCCGGGTCAGGCCCATGGGTTGTGCTTCTCGGTGCAACCGGGCGTACCGGCGCCGCCATCGCTGGTGAACATCTATAAAGAGTTGAAGCGCGACCTGAACATCGACATTCCCAATCACGGCTACCTGCAGAGTTGGGCAGAGCAGGGCGTGTTGATGCTCAACACCACCATGACCGTGGAACGCGCGAATGCCAACGCCCATGCGGGCAAGGGCTGGCAATATTTTACCGACCGGATTATTGAAGTGGTCAGCGAACATCAACCACATTTGGTATTCCTGCTGTGGGGGGCGCATGCCCAGAGCAAGCAGAAACTCATCGACGCCACCAAACACCTGGTGCTGACCTCGGTCCACCCCTCGCCGTTGTCCGCCTATCGCGGTTTCCTCGGCTGCGGGCACTTCAGCCGGGCGAACAAGTTTCTGGAACAGAATGGCGAGACGCCGATCGAGTGGCGATTGCCGTCGGTCTGAAGATTGCCTTCGCGGGCAAGCCTCGCTCCTACAGATTTTGTGCCGGACGCAAACCCGCGACTAGCCGAAATCCTGTAGGAGCGAGGCTTGCCCGCGAAGAAGGCGACTCGGTCTATCAGGGACAATCCGGCTCCCGGTTCCAATACCGAAACAACGGCTCCGCCAGAAACAATACAAACAACAACCGCATCACCTGCATCGCCGTCACCAACGGTACCGACAATTGCAGGGTTTCTGCCGTCAAACTCATCTCGGCAATCCCGCCGGGCATCATGCCCAAGGTCAGTGAGCGCAGATCCAGATGGGTCACCGCACTCAAACCCAATGCCGCCAAAGTGGCGATCAACATGGTCAACACCGTGCCGAGCAGGGTTCGGCCCATGAACGACGGCGCCCGCCGGAAGAACTGCCGATTGAAGTGACACCCCAACCCGCTGCCAATCAGCCACTGGCCAATCTGACTGCCGCCATTGGGCAGACCGATGTGCAGGTCCCAGGCAATGCTCACCGTCGCAGTCACCAGCAACGGTCCGAACAGCCAGGGATTGGGTTGTCGCAGCCGCTCCCAGATCCAGGCGGCAAGGGCGCCCGCCGGAAACAGAATGGCCAGCCACCACCAATTGACGGTCGTTGGATGCAAGATCGGCGCACCGTCGCCCAACAGATACTTGAAGGCCGCCGGCACACACAGCACCACCACCAACACCCGCAAACTCTGCCCCGCCGCAACCCGGCTGAGCACCGCGCCGTTGCGGGCGCCAAGGTTGACCATCTCCCCGGAGCCGCCGGGCATGCTGGAAAAGAATGCGGTGGCGCGGTCTTCTCCGGTACGCCGCATCAACCAGACCCCGACCACCGCGGACAGGCTGGTGACCAACGCACCGAAGAAGATCAGACCAAAGTGGCTCAACACCTGCTCCATCACCACCGGGGTGAAGTGCAGGCCGATGCCGATGCCGACGATCCACTGGCCGCACTTGCGCCCGCCCGGGATTTCCGCCAATTGCCAGGGAGTCAGGCAGCGCACCAGGATGATCGCCAGCAACGAGCCGACCATCCACGGCAGCGGCCAGCCGATCTGGCTGGCGAGGTAACCGCCCAGCAGACCGACCAGCGGTGTTCCCCACCAGCTTTTGAACGGGGTGCGGTCAGACATCGGCGATAGCGCGCCGGGCGACCGAACGTTTGCGCCAGATACGCAGCAGCGGCATCAGCAACATGATTGCAGTCAACACCCAGCAACCGAATGTGATCGGGCTCGACCAGAGGATTTCCAGCGCACCGTTGGAAATCGACAGGGCACGACGCAGGTTTTGCTCCATCAGACCTCCAAGAATGAAACCCAGCAGTACCGGCGACAACGGGAAGTCCAGCTTGCGCAGGATGTAGCCGAAGATGCCGATGCCGATCATCAGGAACAGGTCGAACGTGGTGGCATGCACCGCGTAGACACCGATCCCGGTGATGATCGCGATCACCGGCACCAGCGCCCAGTTTGGCACGGCGAGGATGCGGGTAAAGATGCGGATCATCGGAATGTTGAGGATCACCAGCATCACGTTGGCGACGAACAACGACGCGATCAGCCCCCAGACGATGTCCGGTTGCTGCTGGAACAACAGCGGGCCAGGGGTGATGTTGTACAGCGACAGCGCGCCGATCATCACCGCCGTGGTGCCCGAACCCGGAACGCCGAGGGTCAGCATCGGCACCAGTGCACCGCAGGCGGCGCCGCCGATGGCGGTTTCCGGAGCCGCGAGACCGCGCATATCGCCTTGTCCGAACGTGCCCTTGGCGCCGGCAATACGTTTCTCGGTCATGTAGGCCACAGCGCTGGCCAATGTCGCACCGGCACCCGGCAACACACCCATGATGAAGCCCAGCAAACCGCAACGGATGTTCACCACGAACACCGCCGAGGCTTCCTTGAAGTTGAACATCATGCGCCCGGTGGCTTTCACCGCTTCCTGGCCGCGGTGGGTTTTTTCCAGCAGCAGGAGGATTTCGCTGATGGAGAACAGGCCCAATACCAGCACGACGAACTGAATGCCGTCCGTCAGGTGAATGTTATCCCCGGTGAAACGGTATACGCCGCTGTTGGCATCGATCCCGACGCTCGACAGAAACAGACCGATCAGTGCCGCAATGAAGGTCTTGAGCGGTCGGTCGCCGGCCATGCCGCCGAGACAGACAATCGCAAACACCATCAGCACGAAATACTCCGCCGGTCCGAAGGCAATCGCCCATTTCGCCAGCAGCGGGGCGAACAGCACCATGCCGCACGTCGCAATGAATGCACCGATGAACGAGCTCCACGCCGACAGCGACAGCGCTACACCGGCCAGGCCTTTGCGGGCCATCGGATAACCGTCGAGGGTGGTCATCACGGTGGAGGCTTCGCCCGGAATGTTCAGCAGGATCGAGCTGATCCGGCCGCCATACTCGCAACCCAGGTATACCGCCGCCAACAGGATCAACGCCGACTCCGGTGGCAGGCCGAGGGCGAATGCGATCGGAATCAGCAGCGCCACGCCGTTGATCGGGCCCAGCCCTGGCAACAGACCGACGACGGTACCGATCAGGGTGCCGCACAGCGCGGTCACGAGATTGTATGGGGTCAGCGCGACGCCGAAGCCCTGACCCAAATAGCCTAGAGTATCCATATCAGTTCTCCAGAACGTCGAGCACGCCCAGCGGCAGTGGCACGTCCATCAACTTGTCGAACAGCAGATAAAGACCGATGGCCATCAGGCTGATGATCACCGCACTGGGCAGCCAGCGGCCGCCATACAGGCGTGCCATCGGGACACCGATCAGAATGCTGGCGACGATAAAACCAAGGGGTTCGAAGGTCCCGGCGAACACCAGCAACAGCAGCACGCAAATGCCGATTTTGATCAGGGTTTCGCGGTCCAGTTTCGGGTCATCGTCGCTGTGCACGATCGGCGCCGGTCGAAACACCATGTACAGCAAAGCCAGGCCCATCAGGCCGAGCATCAACAGAGGGAAGGCCCGAGGCCCGACCGGTTCGTAGGAAAAAGCCGCTTGATACGGCCACGCCATCAGGGCCAGGCCGATACAGGCCAGCAACAGCACCGAAGCGAAAATGCGTTGTATGAGCATGAGGAACTCCTGGGTCACGACCCCGAGAACCGGGGTCGTGGCCGCTAGACAGAGGCGATCACTGGATCAGGCCGAACTCTTTGGCCAGCACTTTGTAGTCCGCGACCTGCTTCTTCACGTAGGTGTCCAGCTCCGGGCCGGTCATGGCGAACGGGAACAGTTCACGCTGATCGCGCAGCTTGGCGAAGTCCTCGGAGGCCAGCAGTTTGTCGAAGGCGTCTTTCCACCAGGCATAGTCTTCGTCGCTGACTTTTGGCCCGAGGTAGAAGCCGCGAACCACCGGCCAGACGATGTCGTAGCCTTGCTCTTTAGCGGTCGGAATGTCTTTCATTTCCGGCTCGTCCAGACGCTTCTCGGAGAACACCGCCAGCAGGCGCATGTCGCCACTCTGAATGTGTGGCATGGAGTCGGAGATGTCGGTACTGCCGACCTGGATGTGGCCACCGAGCAGGGCGGTGGCGATTTCACCGCCGCCTTCGAGGGCGACGTAACGCAGGTCGCGCGGGTTGATCCCGGCCGCTTTGGCGATCAATGCAGTCTGCATCCAGTCCTGGCTGCCGACGGTGCCGCCGGAACCGATCACCACTTTGCTCGGATCTTTCTTCAGCGCCTGAACCAGATCGTCCAGGGTCTTGTAAGGCGAATCGCTTTTCACCGCGATGGCGCCATAGCTTGTGCCAACAGCTGCCAGCCAACGAACGTTGGTTTCATCGAAACGACCGAACTTGCCTTGTGCCAGGTTCAGCAGCGAACCGCTGGACCACGCCACCAGCGTGCCGGCATCGGCCGGACGCTGAGCGACCACCGCGTTGTATGCCACCGCGCCGACACCGCCGGGCATGTAGGTCACGCGCATCGGTTTGGTCAACAGTTTTTCATTCACCAGCGCGCTTTGCGCCAGTTTGCAGGTCAGGTCGAAACCGCCGCCTGGCGACGCCGGGGCGATGCATTCCGGGCGTTTCGGTTCGGCCATCAATTGGCTGGCAAACAGCACACAGCTGGCGGCGAGAGCAACTTTACGCAGTGATAAGTTCATTTGAGTCTCCACGGGCATTATTGTTATTGGACGTGATGTTTACCAAAGGGCAACGCTATAGCTCACCAGCAGACGCACTTCATCGGCATCGCGAGCGGAGTAATTGGAACGGTAGGTGGCATTGCGCAGGCGTACGGCGACATCTTTCAAGGCGCCGCTTTGTACGACGTATTTGATCTCGGTGTTGCGCTCCCACTCTTTGCCTTCGTCACCGTTCTTGAGCTTGATGTTGTCGCCGCTCAGGTAACGGCTCATGAAGCTCAGGCCGGGAATGCCGAGTTTGGCGAAGTCATAGTCGTAACGTGCCTGCCAGGAACGTTCTTCGGCGCCGGCAAAATCATTGATCTGCACGAAGTTGACCAGGTACGGATCGCTGCCATCGACGTAGGGGAAGGCACTGTCACCGGACATGTGCTGATAACCGGCGCTGAATTTATGCCCGCTCAAGGCATAGCTCACCAGACCGTTCAGGGATTGGTTGTCGATCTTGCCGCCCCGGGCCGCGCCCTCGTCGTCACTGATGGCCAATCGCAGATCGGTGCCGAAAGTACCGGGGCCGAACGGTTGCGATGCGACAACGCCGAGGAAGTGCTGGTTGTAGACTTCATCGAGTTGGGCGAAGTGGTAGCTGCCGGTGATCTTGTCGGTGAACTTGTAATCCACGCCGCCAAAATCAAAGTGCTTGCCAGCCACGGTACCGGCGAAACGACTGTTCTTGTTGTTGAGGGCAATGTCCTCGAAGTCGGTGCTGTCGCGGTCCTTGGCTTTCTCCAGGCGGCCGCCGGTGAAGGTCAGGTTCTTGATCTCTTTGGAGGTCAACAGGCCGCCTTCAAAGGTCTGCGGCAGAATGCGCCCGTCGTTGGGTTTGAGGATAGGCAGTTCCGGAATCAGGCTGCCGACTTTCAGTTCCGTGGCGGAGATTTTCATTTTGCCGGTCAGGCCGAGCTTGGAATACTCGTCAGCCGCGCGACCGTCGTCATGGGTCGGTAAGAGACCGGTTCCAGTGCGATCCGGACTTGAATCGAGTTTTACCCCCAGCATGCCCAGCGCATCGACACCGAACCCCACGGTGCCGTCGGTGTAACCCGATTGCAGATTGAGCATGAACCCCTGAGCCCATTCGTCCCGCTTGGATTGCTGGGCGCTGGTGCCGTCGCGAAAGTCGCGGTTGAAATACATGTTGCGGGTTTCGAAGGTTGCCGTACTGTCTTCGAAGAAGGCAGCCTGGCTCAACGGCGAAAAGCCGGCGAGGGCGGCGGCACTGGCAAGGGCGGTGTGGCTGAGGCGGGAAAAACGAGCAGGCGGGCGAGCCTGAAGCTGCATGGACAGCATGGTGACGTACTCCGTTTATTGTTCTTATTGGCGAAAACGCTTCGAGGCGTTTCTCGTACTGCTATGGGCACTAGCAACGGCAGTCGAAACTGTCCGTGGCTGGACTCTAACCGGCCAACCTTTCGCTAACCTTTCAGCTGACTTTCCCGGTTTTCGGGCTTCACAGCGACGGATGCGGCTGTAAACTCCGCGCCAAAGAATGGCGTCGACCATCCCTGAATGAGGTAAAGATCCATGCGTGTTCTGCTCGTTGAAGACCATCTGCAGCTTGCCGACAGTGTCGCTCAGGCGCTCAAGAGCACCGGGTTGACCGTGGATGTGTTGCACGACGGTGTGGCGGCCGACCTGGCCTTGAGCAGCGAGGAATACGCGGTGGCGATCCTCGATGTCGGCCTGCCGCGCATGGATGGCTTCGAAGTGTTGGCGCGCTTGCGGGCCCGGGGCAAGAACCTGCCGGTGCTGATGCTGACCGCCCGCAGCGATGTCAAGGATCGGGTCCATGGCCTGAACCTTGGGGCCGACGATTACCTGGCCAAACCCTTCGAACTGACAGAGCTCGAAGCCCGGGTCAAAGCCTTGCTGCGCCGCAGTGTGCTCGGCGGTGAACGCCAGCAGCGTTGTGGTGTGCTGGCCTATGACCTGGACACCCGGCGCTTCACCCTTGGCGAAGAATTGCTGACCCTGACCTCCCGCGAACAGGCGGTGCTCGAGGCCCTGATCGCCCGTCCCGGTCGGGTGATGAGCAAGGAGCAACTGGCCGCCCAGGTGTTCGGTCTGGACGAGGAGGCCAGTCCCGATGCCATCGAAATCTATGTCCACCGCTTGCGCAAGAAACTCGACGGCCAACCGGTGGCCATCGTGACCTTCCGCGGCCTTGGCTATCTGCTGGAAAGCCGCGATGCATAGGCTCAGCAGCCTGCGTTGGCGGTTGCTGTGGAACCTCGCGCTGCTGTTGGTGGTGTTGATGCTCGCCAGTGGTTTGAGCGCGTACTGGAACGGTCGCGAAGCCGCCGACACCGCTTATGACCGGACCCTGCTGGCCTCGGCGCGGACCATCGCCGCCGGCCTGTCCCAGCGCGATGGCAGTCTCAGCGCCAACGTGCCTTACGTGGCCCTCGATACGTTCGCCTACGACAGCGCCGGGCGGATTTTTTATCTGGTCAATGACATCAATCAGAAGCTGATCTCGGGCTACGAAAACCTGCCGCCACCGCCACCGGGAACGCCGCGCACCGATGATTATCCGGCGCTGGCGCGTTTCTATAACGCCACTTATCAGGGGCAGAACGTGCGGGTGGTCAGCCTGCTCAAAGCGGTCAGCGAGCCGAACATGAACGGCATGGCGGAAATTCGCGTGGCGGAAACCGATGAGGCGCGGGTCCGCATGGCTCGCAGCCTGATGGCCGACACCTTGTTGCGGTTGGGCATGCTGGCGATCGGTGCATTGCTGATGGTGTGGTTTGCGGTCAGTGCGGCGCTGCGTCCGCTGGAGCGCTTGCGCACGGCGGTGGAAGAGCGTCAGCCTGATGACTTGCGGCCTTTGCCGTTGGTGGAAGTGCAGCACGAGTTGGGGCCGCTGGTGCGTGCGCTCAATCACTTTACCGAGCGTTTGCGCGGACAGTTCGAGCGCCAGGCGCAGTTCATTGCCGATGCCGCCCATGAATTGCGTACCCCGTTGGCGGCGCTCAAGGCTCGGCTCGAACTGGGTATGCGGTCGAATGAACCCGAAACCTGGCGCAGCACCTTGGAAACCGTCGCTCAGGGCACGGATCGCCTGACCCATCTGGCCAATCAATTGCTCTCGCTGGCACGAGTCGAGAATGGCGCCCGGGCAATCGCCGAGGGCGGTGCGCAGTTACTCGATCTCAGTCAGTTGGCCCGTGAGCTGGGCATGGCCATGGCGCCGCTGGCCCATGCGCGTGGCGTGGCGCTGGCGCTGGAAGCCGACGAACCGGTGTGGCTGCGCGGCGAGCCGACGCTGTTGAATGAATTGTTGAGCAACCTGGTGGACAACGCACTGGCCCACACGCCACCGGGCGGCAATGTGATCTTGCGGGTCATGGCACCGGCGGTGCTGGAGGTTGAGGACGATGGCCCGGGAATTCCCCTTGAAGAGCGGGATCGGGTGTTCGAGCGTTTTTATCGGCGTAACGAACAGGTGGCTGGATCGGGGTTGGGGTTGGCCATTGTCGGCGAGATCTGCCGCGCCCACCTGGCGCAGATCAGCCTGCACGATGGCGAGCAGGCGGGGTTGAAGGTGCGGGTGAGTTTTATTGCTGGAGAGTGATGGTGTTTTTTATGGCCTCTTCGCGGGCAAGCCTCGCTCCTACAAAATATATACGATGCTTTTGTAGGAGCGAGGCTTTCCGCGAAGCTCTTAGTAAAACATCGAACGCGACTCTTCCAGATCCCTGCACATCGCCTCGTTCTCCGGGTCGATCCCCAGCTTCTTGAAGGCTGGCACGCTGAAGGGATCGATACGGGCCAGTGGATGATCGGTGTCCTTGTGGCAATACAGGCTGGCCACTTGCACCAGATCGACATAGTCGACCCGCTCCGATTGCCGTTTGAAATCTAGATACAGCCCCGGCAATTGCACCAGCATTTCCGGAAACTCCCAGACCCTGAGCAATTTATCGCCGAGCAGCGGGTGAATCCGGTCGATCACATGGTTGAGGCTGACCGGGTCAGACAGCAATTCATAGTGATCTTCGGCGTAGGTCAGGATCGGCAGTACACCAATCTGATGCACGAGCCCGCCGAGCGCGGCTTGATCAGGCTTGAGCTGTGTGTAATTGCGGCACAGCGCATAGCTGACGCCGGCGATCTCCAGGCTCTTGCGCCAGACTTCGCGCATTTTCTGTTCCACCACTTCGGAACGGGCATTGAAGATCTGTTCCATCACCAGGCCGATGGCCAGGTTGCTGCTGTAATTGACGCCCAGCCGGGTGATGGCCGTGTGCAGATCAGTCACTTCCTGGGTTGCGCGCAGCAACGGGCTATTGACCACTTTGATCAGGCGCGCCGACAGCGCGGTATCGCGGCCAATCACTTTGCTCAATGTGCTGACACTGATTTCCGGGTCTTCGGCTGCCTTGCGAATCTGCAGGGCCACTTCCGGTAACGTTGGCAGAACCAGGTCATCGTTATCGATGGCCTCAACCAAATCCTGTTGGACCTTATCCGCCAGCTCGCTCATTTCTTTTCTCTAGGGTATTGCGACAAGTGCTGCTATTAACGCTGGATTTCGCGATCGCGATCCAGTTGGTAAGGCAAGTCGAGCAGATGCAGGCCCGGACCTTCGAGTGCGCCAAGGTGCAGGTTGCCATCTTCTGCCGCTTCGGCTTGCAGCACGGCAAGGAGTTCAATGTTTTGCCCGGCGCGGGCGGCCAGCACCACTTCACCGATCGAACTGTTGTGGGTCGGGGAGAACAGTTGGGTACCGGGCTCCGGTAATTCGCTGGCTTCCAGCTGCAGGCGATACAGACGGCGCTTGAGTTTGCCCAGGTATTGCATGCGCGCGACGATTTCCTGGCCGGTGTAGCAGCCTTTCTTGAAGCTCACGCCACCGACGGCTTGCAGATTGAGCATCTGCGGAATGAACAGCTCGCGGGTGCTCGGCATGACCTGGCCGATTCCGGCGCGGATCTGGCCCAGCAGCCATTGGTTCAACTCACCTTCGGCCAACAGAGCGGACAGCTTGCCCTTGATGGCGTCGGCCTGATCGGCGCGAACCCAGAGTTCAGCGCGATCCGGCGAGACGCGAAGGACGATCAGGCCGTCATTGCGCACGACGCTGTCGGTTTCTGCCGGCAGTTCCAGGCCCAGGCTGGCCAGTGCTGCATCGCCATGCTCAAGGCCAAAGCGAGCCCAAAGGGCGCTTTCATCAGTCAGTTTCGATTTGGAGAACACCGCGTACTTTTTCAGGTCCGCCAGTTGCGGCTCCAGCAGTTCGCTGGCCATCGCCATGAGCACACCATCGCCTTCGAGCAGAATGCGGAAACTCGACTGCATCCGGCCTTTCTGCGTGCAGCGCGCGCCAAGGCTGGCCTGGGTGTCACTCAGGTAATTAAGGTTGCAAGTCAATTGGCCTTGCAGGAATTTGCCGGCATCCGCGCCGCGTACCGCGAGAACGCCTTCGTGAGACAGGGTGCAGAAAAAAGCAGAATCGGCCATGGGTCATCGCAGGGTAAAGAGTCCGAGGGACATCATAAGGGGGCGCCCATGAAATGGGTAGTTCACAAAGGATCGATGGGGGCGACCAACGCCGACTGTTCGAGCGGGCCGGGGGCTGTATACTTGCCGCCTATTTGAGGAGCGCTCCATGGTCGAAGATGTTGAACTGAATCGCCTCTACTGGCACAGCCGCCGTGGCATGCTTGAGCTTGACGTGTTGCTGGTGCCGTTTGTGAAGGAAGTTTACCCGCACCTCAACGAGGTCGATCGCGCGTGCTACGTCAGGCTGCTCGAATGCGAAGATCAGGACATGTTCGGCTGGTTCATGGAACGTGCCGAATCGGAAGATCCGGAGCTTCAGCGCATGGTTCGCATGATCCTGGATCGTGTCCAGCCCAAGTAACGCGTTCGAATGCCGCTGGCATGCCTCACGGCAGTTGCTGGCGGCGTATCTTCTGGCCCAGCTTTTCGCGCTGGGTTCGTTGTTTCTTCTTTCCATGCCGGTCTGGGCCAGTTTGCTCGGCGCTTTTTGCTGTCTGGCTCATGGCGTTTGGGCATTGCCGCGACAGATTTTGCTGACACACCCTCAGGCGTTTCGCGGCTTGCGTCGCGATGCCGATGGTTGGCAGTTGTGGAATCAGGCGGTAGGTTGGCAGCCCGTGCAGCTGCGGCCGGACAGTCTGGCGTTGCCATTGATTGTGGTGCTGCGTTTTCGTCTGCGCGATGAGCGACGGATCAGGGCGATCTGTGTGCCGCGCGATTCGCAGGCGGCGGATGTGCACCGACGCCTGCGGGTTCGACTCAAGTTCAGTCGGCGTAGGTGGGCGGCACCAGAATAGTGTCCAGGGCGACCGGCAACATGTTCGGATAGTCGAGGGTGTAATGCAGGCCGCGACTTTCCTTGCGCTCCATGGCTGACCGGATCATCAGGTCTGCTACCTGAGCCAGGTTGCGCAGTTCGATCAAATCCCGGCTGACTTTGTAGTTACTGTAGAACTCGTCGATTTCGTCCAGCAACAGTTGCACCCGGTGCTGAGCCCGTTGCAGGCGCTTGTTGGTGCGCACGATGCCGACGTAGTCCCACATGAATCGCCGCAGTTCATCCCAGTTGTGCGCAATGATCACGTCTTCGTCCGAATCGGTGACCTGGCTCGCATCCCAAACGGGCAGGGCGGTTGGAATCGATACTTCTGGCAACTGCTCAAGAATGTCCGCCGCCGCCGAACGAGCGTAAACGAAACACTCCAGCAGCGAGTTGCTGGCCATGCGATTGGCGCCATGCAGGCCGGTGAAGCTGGTTTCGCCAATCGCATACAGGCCCGGCACATCGGTGCGGCCCCGCTGATCGACCATCACGCCGCCGCAAGTGTAGTGCGCCGCCGGTACCACCGGGATCGGTTGCTTGGTGATGTCGATGGAAAATTCCAGGCAGCGTTCATAAACCGTCGGGAAGTGCGTCTTGATGAAATCTTCGGGTTTATGGCTGATATCCAGATAGACGCAGTCAATACCCAAGCGCTTCATCTCATGGTCGATGGCGCGGGCAACGATGTCCCGTGGTGCCAGCTCGGCCCGTGGGTCGAAACGCTGCATGAAGCGTTCACCATTGGGCAGCTTCAGATGGCCGCCTTCGCCGCGCAGGGCTTCGGTGATCAGGAAACTCTTGGCTTGTGGATGATAAAGGCAGGTGGGGTGGAACTGGTTGAATTCCAGGTTCGCCACCCGACAGCCCGAACGCCAGGCCATGGCGATGCCATCACCGCAAGCACCGTCGGGGTTGCTGGTATAGAGGTAGACTTTTGCCGCGCCGCCCGAGGCAAGGATCACGAAGCGTGCGCCGTAGGTGTCGACTTCACCGGTGCCGCGGTTAAGCACATAGGCGCCGAGGCAACGGTCGCCTTCAAGGCCCAGGCGCTTTTCGGTGATCAGGTCGACCGCGACCCGCTGCTCCAGCAGTTCGATGTTGGGGCGCTGCTTGGCCTGATCGAGCAGGGTTCTGAAGATCGCTGCGCCCGTTGCGTCAGCTGCGTGGATGATGCGCCGATGGCTGTGACCGCCTTCGCGGGTCAGGTGAAACTCGAAACCACCATCTTCGGTGCCGGACTGTTCATCGCGGGTAAAGGGCACGCCTTGGTCGATCAGCCATTGAATCGCCTCTCTGCTGTGCTCGACCGTAAAGCGCACGGCATCTTCATGGCACAGGCCACCACCGGCGTTGAGGGTGTCATCGACATGGGACTCGACAGTGTCGGTGTCATCCAGAACGGCAGCGACACCACCCTGGGCCCAGAAGGTTGAGCCATTGGCGAGGTCGCCTTTGCTCAATACGGCGATGCGCAAATGACCGGGCAAGGTCAGCGCAAGGCTCAAGCCGGCAGCACCGCTGCCAATTACCAGAACATCGTGTTGAAACTGTTGGCTCATTTCAGGATTCCGCTCAAAGCGACCCGGGACGGGGTTGGCGCAAGACAGCTGGATCGGCGAGTCAAGACAGCCACACAGCCCACTAGTATATAGAGGGGGGGAGCGGCACAATAGCCGGGCCAGCATGGCATTGTGAAACTACTGTGACGGAAAAGGCTGGACACTTCGTCGGAAGTTTTTTTGATGGCTTCGGCGACAAGAGGACTGTATCGCGGATTTAACAGTCTTTTTCTCTTCACGGTTGCACAATGTCGGTTTAGGGCAGCTATAAATATGGAACTTTTGCCAAAGGCCCAAGATCAATAGACGGTTGCCTGAAACAAGGGACAGCGTCGGCTTCGGTGCAGGACTTGCGATTGGGTCCTTGCTGATGAATCCGATGACAAGATTATTCGCGCAGCCGGGTTATCCCGCGCTGCGCTTTTCGTGCGTGCCAAATCAGAGCCCGCAGGAAACTTGCTTGGAGGGGGAGAACTTTTGCGAAAAGCCCGAGTCTATGTTTGCAAGTCTGGTCGTTCAGTAATGCAAGCCTCCTTCGAGCTTATCGAGGAGTGTTCATGCTAACCCAGGAAGAGGATCAGCAGCTGGTCGAGCGCGTTCAACGCGGCGACAAGCGAGCTTTCGATCTGCTAGTGCTGAAATACCAGCACAAAATTCTCGGGTTGATCGTGCGTTTCGTGCACGACACCCATGAAGCCCAGGATGTCGCACAGGAAGCCTTTATCAAGGCATACCGTGCACTTGGTAATTTTCGCGGAGACAGCGCGTTTTATACGTGGCTTTACCGCATCGCCATCAACACGGCGAAAAACTATCTGGTTTCACGCGGCCGCCGGCCGCCGGATAGCGATGTCAGTTCCGAGGATGCAGAGTTCTACGACGGCGATCATGGCCTCAAGGATCTCGAGTCGCCAGAACGTGCATTGCTGCGGGATGAGATCGAAGGCACCGTCCATCGAACCATTCAGCAACTGCCAGAAGATTTGCGTACGGCTTTAACTTTACGTGAATTCGATGGTCTGAGTTACGAGGACATTGCCAGCGTCATGCAGTGTCCGGTGGGTACCGTGCGCTCCCGGATTTTCCGCGCCCGGGAGGCCATCGATAAAGCCCTGCAGCCGTTGTTGCAGGAAAACTGAGACAGCGGCGACAGCCAAGAGAGGAACGCCATGAGTCGTGAAGCCCTGCAGGAATCGCTGTCCGCAGTGATGGATAACGAAGCGGACGAATTGGAATTGCGTCGGGTGTTGAATGCCTTCGACGATGTTGAAACCCGCGATACCTGGGCTCGTTACCAGATCGCTCGGGCAGTTATGCACAAGGATTTGTTGCTTCCTCGTCTGGACATCGCGGCAGCAGTCTCTGCTGCGCTGGCTGACGAAGCCGTACCGGCAAAAGCCTCTCGCGGTCCATGGCGCAGCCTGGGTCGTCTGGCAGTCGCTGCTTCGGTGACCGTTGCCGTGCTGGCGGGTGTTCGTCTGTACAACCAGGACGAGATCGCCGGTGTCGAGTTGGCCCAGCAATCCAGTCAACCGGGTCTGACCGCTCCTCAGGTCAAGGGCCCCGCTGTATTGGCAGGCTACAATGAGAGTTCGGAAACCACTGGCCCTATGGCCAACGGCGTATTGCAAGGTCAGCCAGGCTGGCACGATCAGCGTCTGCCAGGTTACTTGCGCCAACATGCTCAACAGGCTGCATTGAAAGGTACTGAGAGCGCTCTGCCTTACGCTCGTGCAGCAAGTCTGGAAAACCGTTAAGGAGGATCATGCGCGCCATACCTCTACTTACGCTTCTGCTCAGCGGCTGGTTTGTTGTTCCAGCCCACGCCGATGAAGCCCAGGACTGGCTGAAGCGTCTGGGACAGGCGGAGCAAACGCAAAGCTTCCACGGTACTTTCGTCTACGAGCGTAACGGTAGTTTCTCTACCCATAACATCTGGCATCGCGTCCAGGATGGCAAGGTCCGCGAGCGTTTACTCCAGCTCGACGGCTCCGCACAGGAAGTCGTGCGCATTGATGGGCATACTCAATGCGTGAGCGGCACCCTGATAGCAGGGCTGGGGGACTCACCCAACTCCACCGCTCGGGCACTCGATCCACAAAAGCTAAAGAATTGGTATGACCTTGCCGTCATTGGCAAGTCGCGTGTGGCCGGGCGTGCGGCGGTGATCGTGTCGTTAAAGCCTCGCGATCAGCATCGTTACGGTTTTGAGCTGCATCTGGACAAGGAAACCGGTTTGCCGTTGAAGTCATTGCTGCTCAATGATAAAGGGCAACTGCTGGAGCGGTTCCAGTTCACCCGACTGGACACTGCCGAGGTTCCTTCCGACAGCGATTTGCAGGCAGGTTCTGATTGCAAAACCATTACCCTCGACAGTGACAAGGCTTCCGCCGTCAAAACTGCGCAGGTCTGGCATTCGGACTGGTTACCGCCAGGTTTCGAGCTGACCAGCAGTACCTCTCACAAGGACCCGGAGACCAAAGCCCAGGTCAACAGTCTGATGTTCGACGACGGTCTGGCCCGATTCTCGGTATTCCTTGAGCCGTTGAATGGCGCAACAGTCACTGATACGCGCACCCAGTTGGGGCCAACCGTTGCTGTCTCCCGGCGATTGACTACACCGCAAGGCGAGATGATGGTGACCGTTGTCGGTGAAATACCGATTGGCACCGCCGAACGGATTGCGCTGTCCATGCGCAACGATGCCGCGGCTACCAGCAAGCAGTGAGTTGAGTCAGCCGTGCTCGCCTATCTGGGGCTGGTTGGAGCGGGGATCGGTAATGGCTGTCGCGCCATTAATGTCTCGAAATGTTTTGCCGAGCATTTTCATTTGCAAATATCCCGAATTTTTTTTATAGGTCAGAACCCCTCGGCTCTGGCCTTGTTTGTTGTTCCCGGAACAAAAATACCGGCGTATCGTTTCCGGTGTTCCTTGCTCCATATCGCTTAACCATGCTCGTCGTAACGGGAGCCGTATGTCGATACCACGCTTGAAGTCTTATCTCTCCATTTTTGCCACCGTGCTGGTGCTCGGTCAGGCGGTCGCTGCGCAAGCGGTCGAGTTGCCTGACTTCACGCAGTTGGTCGAGCAAGCCTCGCCCGCGGTGGTTAACATCAGTACTACCCAGAAGCTGCCGGACCGTAAGGTGTCCAGCGAGCAAATGCCTGACCTTGAAGGCTTGCCGCCGATGCTGCGCGAGTTCTTTGAACGGGGCATGCCGCAGCAGCCGCGTTCCCCCCGTGGCGATCGTCAGCGTGAAGCGCAATCCCTGGGCTCGGGCTTTATCATTTCGTCCGACGGTTACATCCTGACCAACAACCATGTGATTGCCGATGCCGACGAGATCCTCGTGCGCCTCGCCGATCGCAGTGAGTTGAAAGCCAAGCTGATCGGTACCGATCCGCGCTCTGACGTCGCTTTGCTGAAAATCGAAGGCAAGGACCTGCCGGTTCTGAAGCTTGGCAAGTCGCAGGACCTGAAAGCCGGTCAGTGGGTCGTGGCCATCGGTTCGCCGTTTGGCTTTGATCACACGGTAACCCAAGGTATCGTCAGCGCCATCGGCCGTAGCCTGCCGAACGAAAACTATGTGCCGTTCATCCAGACCGACGTGCCGATCAACCCGGGTAACTCCGGTGGTCCGCTGTTCAACCTGGCCGGTGAAGTGGTCGGCATCAACTCGCAGATCTACACCCGTTCCGGCGGCTTCATGGGCGTGTCGTTCGCGATCCCTATCGATGTGGCAATGGACGTTTCCAATCAGCTGAAAAGCGGCGGTAAAGTCAGTCGTGGCTGGTTGGGTGTAGTGATCCAGGAAGTGAACAAGGATCTGGCCGAGTCGTTCGGTCTCGAGAAGCCGGCCGGTGCGCTGGTGGCTCAGATCCAGGATGACGGTCCGGCTGCCAAGGGTGGTCTGCAAGTGGGCGACGTGATCCTCAGCATGAATGGTCAACCGATCGTCATGTCCGCCGATCTGCCGCACCTGGTAGGCGCGCTGAAGGCTGGCTCGAAAGCCGATCTTGAAGTGATTCGCGAAGGCAAACGCAAGAATGTCGAGCTGACCGTCGGCGCTATCCCTGAGGAAGGCAAAGAGCTGGAAGCCCTGCCTAAATCCAGCGTCGAGCGCAGCAGCAATCGCCTGGGTGTTTCCGTGGTCGAGCTGACCGACGAGCAGAAGAAAACCCTCGACCTCAAGGGTGGTGTGGTGATCAAGGAAGTACAGGACGGTCCTGCTGCCCTGATCGGCTTGCAGCCAGGCGATGTGATCACTCACCTGAACAACCAGGCAATCGGCTCCTCCAAGGAATTCACGGACATTGCCAAGGCACTGCCGAAGAACCGCTCGGTGTCGATGCGGGTTCTGCGTCAAGGTCGCGCCAGCTTCATCACCTTCAAACTTGCTGAGTAAACCGGTTGTCGGCTGAATAAAAAACCGCCTCGAAAGAGGCGGTTTTTTTGTACCTGGATTTTTTGTTTCTGAAGCGGTCAGCCCATCATGTCCTTGACCATGCGTTCCTGCTCCATCAACTCACGTTGCCGTGCGTCGATGCGCGATGACAGCGGGAAATTGGTGCCAGCCTTGCGCTTGGCGAAGTCCAGTTGCTGGATCGCCTGGCGATAGTCGCCGACCAGCGCAAAGTACTCCGCACGAGCCTGATGCAGACCGATGATGTTGCCCGACAGGCCACGAGTCTCGGCCACCATGTACCAGACGTCCGGATCATCGGGTCGGCTCTTGAGCAGGGTCTCCAGTGCTTTTTCCGCTTCGACCGCTCGATTCTGCTTGAGCAGCAGGTCGACGCGCACCTGATTCAGCGGGTAGTTGCCGGGGTATTGAGTGAGCATCCGGTCGACCCGTGATTGAGCATCGGGCAGACGATTATTGGTGATGTCGAGATCGACCTGCGCCAGGTTGTAGATGATCTCGTTCGGCGATTTGGCCAGCAGCAGCTTGAGGTTCTCCCGAGCCTCATTCAGCTGGCCGCCCTTGATCTGGGCGATCGCGAGGCCATAGCGCGCGACGTCATTTTTCGGGTTTTCATCGAGTTGGGCCCGGAAGCGCTTGGCGCCCAGGCCTGGGGTTTCTTCATAGATCAGCTGCACACGTGCGCGAATCAGCTGATAACGCATGCTGTCTTCGATACCGCCTGGTTTGGCCTGTTCGGCGCGGTTGCGGGTGTCGGCGATCCGCGATTCGGTTACCGGGTGAGTCAGCAGGAATTCTGGTGGCTTGGCGTCGAAGCGGTATTGGCGCATCAGCCGTTCGAACATGGTCGGCATCGAGCGCGGGTCGTAGCCGGCCTTTTCCAGATTCATGATGCCGATACGGTCGGCTTCCTGTTCGTTCTGGCGCGAGAAGCGTCGTTGTTCCTGAATCGCCGCTGCCTGGGTACCGGCAATGGCCGCGATCCCTGCATCGCCTGCACCGGCCGCGGCAATCACGATGCCAGCCAGCAGCGCAGCCATCATGGGCACTTGCATGCGTTGCGACGCTTCGACACCGCGGGCGAAGTGACGCTGCGACAAGTGAGCCAGTTCGTGGGCCATTACCGAAGCATATTCACCCTCGGTCTGGGCATTGAGGAACAAGCCACCGTTGACGCCGACAATTCCGCCCGGCGCGGCAAAAGCGTTGAGCTGCGGGCTGTTGATCAGGATGAACTCCAGACGCCGGTCATTGACCTGGCTGGTTTCTACCAAGCGGTAGACGCTGGATTCGACGTAATCCTTGAGCTGCGGATCGTTGAGCTGCGACACCTGACTGCGCAACAGCGCCAGCCAGGCACGGCCCAATTGGTGTTCCTGTTGCGGCGAGACGATGGCAGAACTGGCGTCACCAAGTGACGGCAAGTCGTCGGCGAAGCCCGGTGAGGCGAGCAGGCAAGCGAGCGTCAGCAGGGTAGGGCGCAAAAAAGTCATGCACAAAGCCTTAGTCGACAAAGACCTTACTGTAGCCGGACACTACGCTTGGGACCAGATATTCTAAGCGGCTTAACCCCCGCCCCGGAGTGATTCAATGACTGACGCAGTAACCCACGACGCCGAACTGGACGCCAGCGGTCTGAATTGCCCATTGCCGTTGCTCAAAGCCAAACTGGAACTCAACCGACTGGCCAGCGGTGCGGTACTCAAGGTGATCGCCACCGATGCAGGTTCCCAGCGCGACTTTCGCACCTTTGCCCGATTGGCCGGTCATACGCTGCTTCGTGAAGAAGATGAGGCGGGCGTTTACCGTTATTGGTTGAAAAAAGCCTGAAACCTGCTGCGTTCGTTTCTAAGGATTATTGATGTTCAAGGTGTTACGCGACTGGATTCAGCGCTACTTCTCGGATGAAGAAGCCGTGGTGCTGGCGGTGCTGCTGTTTCTGGCATTTACCGCGGTGCTCACCCTGGGTGGAATGCTCGCGCCCGTACTGGCCGGTATGGTGCTGGCGTATCTGATGCAGGGGCTGGTAGTGACCCTCGAGCGCCTGCGCGTGCCAGGGGGCGCGGCGGTGGGGCTGGTTTTCGCGTTATTCATGGGGTTGTTGCTGGTTTTTATCATCATCGTGGTACCACTGCTCTGGCACCAATTGATCACGCTGTTCAACGAATTGCCCGGCATGCTCGCCAAGTGGCAGTCGCTGCTGTTGCTGCTGCCCGAGCGCTATCCGCATCTGGTATCGGATGAGCAAGTGCTGCAGGCGATCGAGGTGGCACGGGGCGAGATCGGCAAGTTCGGCCAGTGGGCGCTGACATTCTCGCTGTCGAGCCTGCCGCTGCTGGTGAACATCATGATCTACCTGGTGCTGGTCCCGATCCTGGTGTTCTTCTTTCTCAAGGACCGGGAGATGATCGGCCAGTGGGTCCGCGGTTATCTGCCGCGCGAGCGGGCGCTGATCACCCGGGTCGCCCAGGAAATGAACCGGCAGATCGCCAATTACATTCGCGGCAAGGTCATCGAAATCTTCATTTGCGGTGGCGTGACCTACATCGCGTTCGTGGCGCTGGGGCTCAACTATTCGGCGCTGCTGGCGTTGCTGGTGGGTGTGTCGGTGGTGGTGCCTTACGTCGGGGCGGTGGTGGTGACCGTGCCAGTGCTGCTGATTGCACTGTTCCAGTGGGGCTGGAGCGATCAGTTCATCTATTTGATGGCGGTCTACGGGATCATCCAGACACTGGACGGCAACGTGCTGGTGCCGCTGCTGTTCTCGGAAGCGGTCAACCTGCACCCGGTGGCGATCATTTGCGCGGTGCTGTTGTTTGGTGGGTTGTGGGGCTTTTGGGGTGTGTTCTTTGCGATTCCCCTGGCGACGCTGTTCAAGGCTGTGCTGGATGCCTGGCCGCGCAAGGAACCGATGGTGGCGCCGCTGCTTTAACGGTCAGTACTGGTTATGCGGTGAGGCTGATGGCCTCATCCCGAGCAGGCTCGGTCCCACAAGATTTGCACAAATCCTGTGGGAGCGAGCTTGCTCGCGATGGCGTCCGAACGGGCACTAGATGAATCAGGCTTTATTGAGGGCCTGAGCAGCAGCCAAAACCGCATCCACATGCCCCGGCACCTTCACGCCGCGCCATTCCTGACGCAGTACTCCGTTCTTGTCGATCAGGAACGTGCTGCGATCAACGCCCATGTATTCCTTGCCGTAGAGCTTTTTCAGCTTGATCACGTCGAATTGCTGGCACAGCGCTTCTTCCTTGTCGCTGATCAGCTCGAAGGTGAACGCCTGCTTGGCCTTGAAGTTCTCATGGGATTTCAGACTGTCGCGAGACACGCCGAAAACTTCGGTATTGGCGGCTTTAAAGGCATCGAGCTGATCACGAAAACCCTGGCCCTGGGTGGTGCAGCCTGGCGTGCTGTCCTTCGGATAGAAGTAAATCACCACTTGCTTGCCTTTGAGGCCCGCGAGGCTGACGGATTGCCCGCTGGTGGCGGGTGCTTCGAAGTCGGCAACCGGTTGGTCGATGGCTACGGCCATGAAAGCTTCCTTACATTGGGTTTTGTGGGCGCCACGGTTCAATCAGTGCGTCCAGATTCATGGCGTCGGCAAAATCCAGGAACTGGTCACGCAACCAGCTGATCTGGGTGCCGGCCGGCAAGGTCACGGTGAACGTGGCGTTAAGCATGGTGCCGCCGGTCTGCGGAGCCTGATAGGTGTCGCAGGTCAGGTTTTCCAGTTCGACATTGTGATCCATGAAGAACTGGCACAGCTCGTTGATGATGTCCGGACGGTAGGCCGAGCTGACGTAGGCAACGTATGGCAGGGCCTGGGGACGGTTCTCCAGGGCCGCGCTGCGAACCACGTTAACGGTGAAGGCGTGCCGTTTGGCCAGCACGGGCAGGCTGCCTTCGAGGCGCGCCAGGGCGTCCCAGCTGCCCGAGATTTCAAGGATCAACGCACTGCATTCACCATGACGCGTCAGGCGGGAGGTGACCACGGCGCAGCGGTTTTCATGGCTGGCGCGGCACAGGACGTTAGTCAGCTCCATGGGGTTGGCGCCGAGGGCACTGATGACAAGGAATTGTTCGCGAACTGTGGGGGTGGACATGCAGCATTCCTAAAGCGATGAGCGGTCGATACTTTTAAGGGCTTTTTTTACCGGGACGAGCCTGCGGATGCGAATTCAGAAAACCCGGCCGAAGGTTGCGACGTGCTCCAGAGTGGCGAGAGCGAGGGGTGGCAACGCTGGATCGGGGCTTGTGATGCCGAAAATGGAGGCTGGAACACGGCGTACGAGCTTATCAGTACCGATCAAAGTCTGAAGGGTAGCGAAAAGCAGCGCCAAGGGGAATGGCAGCAGCGCAGTACTTCGCTTGTACAAGCATCTTGGCGCCAGTACCATTACCGCTCTCTTTTTCCGGCAGGAGCGGTTGCATGATTGCGGGCAGTATGGTGGCACTGGTCACACCCATGGATGCACAGGGTCGTCTCGACTGGGACAGCCTGAGCAAACTGGTGGACTTCCACCTGCAAGAGGGCACCAACGCCATCGTGGCGGTCGGCACTACAGGTGAGTCGGCCACGCTTGACGTGAACGAGCACATCGAAGTGATTCGTCGCGTGGTTGCCCAGGTTGCAGGGCGTATTCCGGTGATCGCCGGTACGGGCGCCAATTCGACGCGCGAAGCGATCGAACTGACGACCAACGCGAAGAACGCCGGCGCCGACGCGTGCCTGCTGGTAACCCCTTATTACAACAAGCCGACGCAAGAAGGCCTGTACTTGCACTTCAAAGCAATCGCCGAAGCCGTCGACATCCCGCAGATCCTTTACAACGTGCCGGGCCGTACCGCCTGCGACATGCAGGCCGAGACGGTGATCCGCCTGTCGACCGTGAAGAACATCATCGGCATCAAGGAAGCCACGGGCGACCTGCAGCGCGCCAAGGACATCCTGGCCGGCGTAAGCAGCGACTTCCTGGTGTATTCCGGTGACGACGCGACCGCGGTCGAGCTGATGCTGCTCGGCGGCAAGGGCAATATTTCGGTGACCGCCAACGTCGCACCGCGCGCCATGAGCGAGTTGTGTGCCGCGGCCATGGCCGGTGATGCCGTCAAAGCCCGGGCGATCCATGAAAAGCTGATGCCGCTCAATAAAACCCTGTTTATCGAATCCAACCCTATCCCCGTGAAATGGGCACTGCATGAAATGGGCTTGATGCCGGACGGTATCCGTCTGCCGCTCACCTGGCTCAGCGCTGCCTGTCACGAACCGCTGCGGCAGGCCATGCGCCAGTCCGGCGTCCTGGTTTAATTGAGGAAGTACTACGCATGAAGCGATTGGCCGGACTTTCCGCACTTGCCTTGATTATCTCCAGCACCAGTGGCTGCGGATGGATCTGGGGCCCGGAAGGTTATTTCCGTGACCGTGGTAGCGACTACCTGGAAGCGCAACAGACTGCACCGATGCAACTGCCACCGGACGTCAGCACTGCCAAGCGTCTGGATCCGTTGTTGCCGATCCCGCGCAACGTGGCTGACGACACCGCCAAGGGCGAATACATCGTGCCTCGTCCGCAGCCGTTGTCGGCCGCGGCTGATGCCAGCGACTACACCCTGCAGAAGAGCGGCGATTCGCGTTGGGTCATGGCCCAGCACCCACCGGCTGAAGTCTGGCCCGTGGCCGTGCAGTTCTTCCAGGACAACGGTTTCCGTCTGGACGAGCAACGCCCGCAAACCGGCGAATTCACCACCACCTGGCAGCGTTCCGACGAACTGTCCGCAGCAATGGCCAAGCGCCTGAGCGCAGCCGGTGTCGGCGCCGACAGTGAAAGCCGTGTGCGGGTGCGTATCGAACCAGGCGTGCAGCGCAACACCAGTGAAGTCTACGTGGTCAGCGCCGAGCGTCCTGCCGGCAGCACCGCCAATGTGGATTTCACCAATCGTTCGGTTAACACCGGCCTGGACGCAGCACTGGTCGACGACATGCTGGCAAGCATGAGCCGCACCTCGGAGAAGGGCGGTTCGGTCTCCATGCTGGCCTCTCGTGATTTCGATACGCCAAGTCGTGTCAGCCTGACCGAAGATGGCAGCGGCAACCCGGTGCTCAACGTCGGTTCCGACCTGGATCGTGCCTGGTCGAGTGTCGGTCGTGCGCTGGAACAGGGCGAATGGCGTGTTGAAGACATCAACCGCAGCCTGGGCCTGTACTACATCAACCTCGCCGAAAAAGCCGAGAAAAAGGACGAGAAACCAGGTTTCTTCAGCGGTCTGTTCGGCAGCAAGCCGGACAAGGAAGAAGTTGAAGCCCGCGCCGAGCGTTATCAGGTTCGCCTGAGCAAGGTTGGCGAGAACGTCCAGGTAACCGTCGAGAAAAACATCAACACCGTGGCGCCAGCAGACGTGGCGCGTAAAGTGTTGAGCGTGATTCAGGACAACCTGGGCTGATCACATGCGTTTTGCCGTTCTCGGCAGCGGTAGCCAAGGGAACGGCACGCTGATAGCCAGCGACGACACGTATGTACTGGTGGATTGTGGTTTCTCCCTGCGAGAAACCGAAAAACGCCTGCTGCGACTGGGTGTGAACCCTTCGCAGCTGAGCGCGATACTCGTGACCCACGAACATGCCGATCACGTGCATGGCGTGGGTTTGCTGTCTCGGCGTTACAATCTGCCTGTCTACCTCAGTCGCGGGACCCTGCGCGGGATGCGCAAACCGATTGAACCCGCAGGCTTTCTGGCTGGCGGCGAGCAACTGCAAATCGGTAACCTGAGCATCGGCGTCATTGCCGTGGCCCATGATGCACAGGAGCCGACGCAGTATGTCTTCAGCGACGGTCAGCGGCGTTTCGGCCTGTTGACCGACCTGGGCTCATATTGCAACAAGGTGCTGGACGGCTACCGGGACCTCGATGCATTGATGATCGAGTCCAATCATTGCCGTGACATGCTGGCTCGCGGTCACTACCCGTACTTTCTCAAGCAACGGGTGGGCGGTGAATTGGGACATTTGAACAACCATCAGGCGGCATTCCTGGTGGCCGAGTTGGGCTGGCAAGGCCTGCAACACCTGGTCCTGGCCCATCTGAGCAGCAAGAACAACCTGCCGCAGCTGGCCCGGCAATGTTTTGTCGACACCCTCGGGTGCGACCCGGACTGGCTGCAACTGGCCGATCAAGATTCAGGGCTCGACTGGCGACATATCGCCTAGCCCACCTACTTAGCAAGCGGAGCCCATCATGGAAAAACGTGAAGAACTCTACCGCGGCAAAGCCAAATCGGTTTACAAGACCGATGACGCTGACCGCTTGATCCTGCTGTTTCGCAACGACACCTCGGCGTTCGACGGCAAGCGCATCGAGCAGCTCGACCGCAAAGGCATGGTGAACAACAAGTTCAACGCCTTCATCATGCAGAAACTCGAAGCAGCCGGCGTGCCGACTCAATTCGACAAACTGCTGGGCGACAACGAATGCCTGGTGAAGAAGCTCGACATGATCCCGGTCGAGTGCGTCGTGCGTAACTACGCCGCCGGCAGCCTGGTCAAGCGCCTGGGCGTCGAAGAAGGCATGAAGCTCAACCCTTACACCTTCGAACTGTTCCTGAAGGACGACGCCAAGGGCGACCCGTTCATCAACGAATCCCACGTCGTGGCATTCGGTTGGGGCACCGCCGAGCAACTGGTTCGCATGAAAGAACTGTCGCTCAAGGTCAACGAAGTCCTGAGCAAACTGTTCGACGACGCCGGCCTGCTGCTGGTCGACTTCAAACTGGAATTCGGCGTGTTCTCCGACGGCTCCATCGTCCTGGGCGACGAGTTCAGCCCGGACGGCTGCCGTCTGTGGGACAAGGCCACCGGCAAGAAAATGGACAAGGACCGCTTCCGTCAGGGCCTCGGTGACGTCATCGAAGCTTACGAAGAAGTCGCCAACCGTCTGGGCGTACCGCTTTAATCGACGCAAGCATCTGATAGCACGGAAAAATTTCGCTTAGGGGGTTCGCTTCCGGCAAAAGTGTTGTTATGATGCGCGCCGTTGGAGAGATGCCAGAGTGGCCGAATGGGACGGATTCGAAATCCGTTGTACCTTCACCGGTACCTAGGGTTCGAATCCCTATCTCTCCGCCATTACATAGAAAAAGCCCCGTAGATGAAAATCTACGGGGCTTTTTCGTTTACGCGGATTTTTCCGACCGGCCACTTTCACTGCGTTTGCCTCAGCTTTTCAGCGTCGGATAAATCAGCCCAACAGCGTAAGAAAAATATGCCTGTTCCCGAGAAAAGTACCTCCACTGAGTCGCTTTAATTACCACCCCCTGTATTTGTTGATCGCTTCGTGAATCAAGAAGTTATCTTCGAAATATCCCCTCACATTGAAAGACATTGCCGCAAAAATTCCTCATCTACTCTGGTTCTGCAGGTCACTGACCTGTCGTAATCAGCAGTCGCAAGGAGCGATCAATGTATTTTGAGATTTACAGGCAAACCCGTGGTATCGCACAAACTGGCAAGGGCCAATGGCGCTGGCGTTTGCGGGCGGGGAACCATGAAACGATTGCCAGTGGGGAGGCTTACGTCAACAAGTCTGATTGCGTGCATGCCATCAGTTTGATCAAAGGGACTCATGATCAGACCCCGGTCAAGGAGATATAGACTCCAGGGTGGTGAAGCTGCTCAGTCAGAGCAGCTTCTTTTTTTTTCCGAACGCTCGTATAAGTGCCCTGGATTTTTAGGGATCGGGTCATTTGCCAACCTGCATAGACGCCGATCGCAACACCTCCCTAAACTGTCCGCCGTCTGGGATCGGGGTGCAACAGATGAATCGCAATGAACTGCGCAAGGCCGATATCAACCTGATGGTGGTATTCGAGACATTGATGCTCGAACGCAACGTCACACGGGTGGCGGAGAAACTGTTCCTCGGTCAGCCGACCATCAGTGCGGCGCTGAACCGCTTGCGGACGATGTTCAATGATCCGCTGTTCATTCGGGTCGGCCATCGCATGGAGCCGACGGCGCGGGCCGAGGAGATTATTCAGCACCTGTCACCGGCGTTGGACTCGCTGTCGGTGGCCTTGAGCCTGACCCATGATTTTGATCCGCTCAGCAGCACCATGACGTTTCGCATCGGGCTGTCGGACGATGTCGAGTTCGGCCTGTTGCCGCCATTGCTGCGTGCTTTGCGCCAGGAAGCGCCGAAGGTGGTGTTTGTGGTTCAGCATGTCGACTACTGGCGCATTCCCGACCTGCTGGCGTCTGGTGATATCACCGTTGGTATCAGTCAGACCCGCGGCCTGCCCGCCAACGCCAAGCGCAAATTGCTGCGGCACATCCAGCCCAGTATTTTGCGCGCAGACGCCTCGGACACACCGCTGACCCTCGATGAATATTGCTCGCGGCCGCACGTGCTGGTGTCCCATACCGCGAATGTCAGTGGCTACGCCGATGAATGGCTGGCGGAGATCGGTCGTACACGCCAGGTAGTGCTGTCCGTTCCGCAGTACAGCTCGTTGCCGGCCTTGCTCGCCGGTACCGATCTGATCGCCAGCCTGCCGGATTACACGGCTGAAGCGATGGCCGCGTCCGGCCAACTGTTCAAGGAGCCGTTTCCGTTCAAGACGCCCACCCTGGACCTGTCCATGGTCTGGCTCAGTCATGTCGACAGCGATCCGGCCGAACGCTGGCTGCGCTCGCGTCTGGAGGCGTTCATGAGTGAGCGTGCGACTCTTGCGCCGTCCCAGTGAACAGGGCGGCTCTGTGTTATATGTACGACCTTTCTGCCAATCTTCAGGAGCCCCGTCATGCCCCACCTGCACATGGAATACACCGCCAACTTGCCCGAGTTGAATGCCGATCTGGCGTTGATGCGACTCAACAACGCGTTAGTCGCGTCCGGCCAGTTCGGTGCTGAGTTCGATATCAAGTCTCGTGCCGTGAAGGTCGAGACTTTCAGGGTGGGCACGGCACTGGGCGAGCGGGGGTTTGTGCATGTGAAACTGGCGCTGTTGAGCGGTCGTTCACCGGAGATCAAAAAGCAGTTATCTGAAAGCCTGCTGGCCGTGGTGCAGGATGTGTGTGAGTGGCCGACAGAAGTTGAGGTCCAGCTGTGCGTGGAAATCCTCGACATCGATCGAGAGTCCTACACCAAGACCACCATCGGCCACTGAGTTTCAGGCCATCTCCTGCTCGGCGCAGGCTTTGATCACTTGCTCGCGTAGCCAGGTGTTGGCGCTGTCCTGATCGACGCTTTGACTCCACTGCATGTCCAGGGTGAAGCCCGGCAAGCCGTTGGGCGCTTCGCAGTGATTGAAGATTGCCTCGTTGGCCAGCAATTGCTGGATGCGTCGGGGCAGGGTCAGGATGAAATCGGTGCCGGTGATCATCTTCAGCGCCGCGCTATAACTGTTGGAACGCGCGACTATCTGTCGTTTGTGGGCCTGTTGAGCAAGCCAGCCGTCGACCATATTGGTGGTAGATGTCCAGGGCGTCGGGAACACGTGCCGGCGTTGAGTGAATGCTTGCAGGCTCAAGCGCGGTTCCAGCGGCGTGGCGCGTTTGTCGAAGACACACACCAGATCATCTTCCAGAAGCCTCCTGGAGTTGAAATCGGTGTGGCTGCGATGAAAATTCGGGCCGAAACAGATCACCAGGTCGAGACTGCCGTCGCGCAGTTCTTCGGCCGGGATGTCGGTTTCGAACTTGTGCATGTTGACCATTACTGGCAGGTCGGCGAAATCGAAGCTCTTCAACAGGCGCGGCAGGATCAACTGCTCGAAGTACTCCGGCGCGCAGATATTGAAGGTGACTGGTTGCAAGGTCGGGTCGAACGTCGGAGCTCCGGCGTGACACAGGTTGATGCTTTCGAGGATTTTCAGCACATGGGTATGCATGGTGCTGGCTTTGTAGGTGGGGCGCATACCCATACGGGTATTGATGAATAACTCGTCTTCGAAACTGGTGCGCAGTTTTTTCAGGCAGTAACTCACGGTGGACTGGCTGACGCAGAGCGCCTCCGACACACCGGTGACGCTGCTTTGCTCATACACGGCGACAAACACCATGAGGTCCTGCATGTCGAGCTTTCTAAGCAAGTTACTGTTCAGCATCCGTTCTGTCTCGCTGTGCTCCTTGCGCTGATTGTGCGCAAACGTGTGCGAACGATCCTAACGGAACGATGGTGCCAAGAGAATGCCTTGTAGGATTTTTCATGGTCAGTTGTGGGACAGAAAATGTTATGAACACGACCTCTGAATTCAATCCCCAGAAAGCTGGCCAGAGGCCTTTACCGCTGATTGATGCGCGGGGATCGCGTGGCGGCTGGATGTTAGCAGCGCCAACATGCCGATGCCCACCAGTAATGCACCGATGATTTCCAGGGGGAGGGGCGACTGGTGTAGCCAGAACCAGTGGAACAGCGTGATGAACAGAGTGCTCAGGTAGATGTAGGAAATGACCGAGGAGGGAGCGATGACGCCAATGGCGCGATGCAGCAGCCAGAACGTCGCCAAGGTGGCGAACAATGCCAGGTACATTAACCACCAAAAATCGCTCGCGGTCAGCAATGACGCCGATCGCCAGCCGCCGCTGAACCCACAGAACGCCAATAGAAACAGCGCGCCGAACAGCATGTTCCAGAAGGTCATGCCCACCGGGCCGCGCCCCTTGAGGCTATTGGCCTTGAGCCGTTGGCTCAGGGGTGAGTAGAGCGCCATTGCCAAACAACCGACCCCGTACACCGACACCGCATACAGCGACGGCAGTTCGCCGGGGCCAGCACCTTTCAACACCAGCAGCACGGCACCCGCTGCGGCAGTCAGCATAGGTAATACGCGTTGTTTCAGGCTGCTGTCGGGCATCAGGAAGGCTTCGAACAGCAGCGTCAGCAACGGCACCAGAGTGAACATCGTTCCGGTGCTCACAGCCGAGGTGTAGCGCAGCGCTTCGAACAACGAGCCGAAATACAGCGCCAGCAGCATACCGAGCACCGCATGGCCGAGCAGTCCCTGGATGTTCATGGCGGTGTCGCCCTTGAACATCAGCAGGGGAAAAAACACCAGGGCGCAAAACAGCAAGCGCAAACCGGTCAGCAGAATCGGGTCGATGGCCTGGCTGACTTGGGCTGCCGCGGAAAACGAGACGGCAATCAATAGGGCCCAGAGCAGCATGCCGACGTGAGCCGCAGCAAAACCTGTGCGTTTCATATTGGGGCTTCCTGGTCAGTTAACGTATTTGGCGTAATGCCGCGGATCGAATCGCAGAGCCATCAGGATCATCAATGCCATGACGCCGGTCAGTGACCACCAGGCCCATTCGAAACTGCCCAACTGATCGCGAATTATCCCGGCCATCAACGGCGAGAGGCCGGCAATCAGGTAACCGATGCCCTGCACGAAGGCAGTCAGCCCGCCCGCGCGCTGGGGATTGTCCAGATGATCCAGCGACACGATCAGACTCATCGGGAACAGCCCGCCGATGCCCAGTCCGAGAAGGCAGGGCCACAACAGGCTCAGGTGTTGCGGGCTCAGAATCAGCCCGCAGAAACCGGCCATGATCAGCGCCAGTAACACCACCAGAACCAAGCGCCGGTCTCGGCTGCGGTTGGCGATGGCGGGAACCAATAGACCCGACAACACTTCCATGGCCGTCAAAAAGCCCAGCAACAAACCGGCCTGTTGTTCGCTCCAGCCTTTTTCCACGTAGTACGGCGCCAGCCAAGCCAGCACACAGGTGTAGGACGCGGTGCCGAGGCCGAAGAAGATCGCGAGCAACCAGGCGCGGGAATGGGTGAAAAAGGATTCTTTGCCTGATGATCTGGCATCCCGCGTCGGCATTCCCGAGCGTTGAGCGCACCAGAACAGCAACGCCACCAGCGCCAGCGCCGCCCAGATCGCCAAACCCACTCGCCAACTGTCGGTGCGGGTCATCACCAGCGGCGCAAACGACGCGGCAATTGCCGCCCCGCCCATGATCGACGTCACGTAGAGGCCCATGCACACGGAAACGTTGTCGCTGAAACGGGACTTGATCAGGGTGGGCATTATCGCCTGGATCAACGCAATGCCGATGCCAGCCAACACGGCACTCAAGATCAGTTCCGCCGCCGAATCAAGAAACAGCCGCGACACCGTGGCCAGGCCGATGATCAGCAGCGACAGCACCACGGTGCGTTGCTCGCCCAGCCGCTGACTGACGCCGATACCGAAGAACATCGCCAGTCCCATGGCCATGACTGGCAACATTGTCAGGAGCGAGGCCAGGCTGAAACTCAGCGGGATATCACCGCGAATGGCTGATAGCAAAGGACCGACAGCGGCCATGGACGGACGCAGGTTCAGGGCGACAAGAATGATGCCGAACATCAGCCAGAAGGCAGGACGGGAGGTTGCGCGAACGTTTTCCATAATCGGACCTTCAGGAACAAGGCGCCGATTAGGCGCGCGAGCCCCGGAGGCGGCAAATCAGAAAGTCTGGAGTGGTATTTAGAAATTAAATAGCTGTATCGCACCCCCAAAATTCCTGTGGGAGCGGGCTTGCCCGCGATAGCGGTAGATCAGTCAACATCTTAGTTAAATGTAAATCCGTCATCGCGGGCAAGCCCGCTCCCACAGGGATGGAGGGCGTTTGGGAAATTGATTGTTTAGTCTGTCCACATCCAAAGTTCTTTAAATCCCGATTTAACGACTTAACCACCCGTGTGACGCTGCTGGTCATCTGTTTTCTGCGGTCTTCTCTATGGACGGTTGTCCGGTCGCACTCCCTTCCAAACTGGCCTTCTGGGCATTGTGGCACTGCCGCCACGCCCGCCCGCCGGATTCTTGCCTGTCCCGCTGATTGTTCTGACAGGTCCCGCGCTGTGCGCCGGGATCAAACCGGCGGCGCCTGTGCGTTTGCCTGACGCGGATAGACGAGAATTCCCATGAGCTGTGCCACGACATCCTTCGCCACGAAAGAAGAAGCCCTGTCCTTCCTGGAACACAATCCGGATATCGAGATGTTCGAGCTGTTCATCCTCGACAACAACGGTGTGCCACGGGGCAAGTTGCTGCATCGCGATGAACTGCTGGCGGTGTACGAGAGCGGGCGGCCGCTGCCGAGTACCATTCTGGGTCTGACCATCAATGGCGATGACGTGGAAAATTCCGGGCTGGTCTGGGACGTCGGTGATATCGATTGCCGGGCTTACCCGATCAGCGGCAGTTTGCAGCGTATGCCGTGGCGATTGATTCCCACGGCGGCGGTGCAGGTCAGCATGCATCCAAAAGAGGGCATGCCCGCGACTATCGCCGATCCACGGCACCTGCTGGCCAAGGTCATCGAAGGCTTGCAGGCCGACGGTTATTACCCGGTGATGGCGGCGGAGCTGGAGTTCTATTTGCTGGATCAGCAGCGCGACAGCAACGGTCGGCCGCAGCCGGCGCGGGATGTCGATGGTGGGCGGCCATGTGGGACTCAGGTCTATGGTTTGCGTGAGTTGGAGCAAATAGAGCCGTTTTTGGTCGACCTCTACAGCGCCTGCAAGCTGCAGGGCATTCCGGCGCGCACGGCGATTTCCGAATACGCGCCGGGGCAGGTGGAAATCACCCTCGAACACCGCGCCGATGCTTTGCAGGCGATGGACGAAGCGGTGCGCTACAAACGATTGGTCAAGGGCGTGGCCCACAAGCATGGGATGGCGGCCTGTTTCATGGCCAAGCCTTTTGATGATCTGGCCGGCACCGGCATGCACATGCACGTCAGCCTGGCGGACAAGGAGGGCAATAACCTGTTCGCCAGCGAAGCCCCGGACGGCACGCCGCTGCTTAAACAAGCGGTCGGCGGAATGCTCAGCACGTTGCTGGATTCGTTGCTGCTGTTCTGTCCGAACGCCAACTCGTACCGTCGTTTCCAGACCAACAGCTACGCACCACTGGCGGCCACTTGGGGGGTGGACAACCGCACCGTGAGTTTGCGGGTGCCCGGTGGGCCGGCATTCTCCCGGCATATCGAGCACCGCATCTGTGGTGCCGACGCCAACCCGTACCTGGCGGCTGCGGCGATCCTGGCCGGGATTCATCGCGGCATCCGCGAGCAGATGGATTCTGGTGCACCGGTCGAGGGCAATGGGTACGCCCAGGCCACGGAGTTGTTGCCGACTGACTGGTTGACCACGTTGCGAGCACTGGAAGCTTCGAACTGGGCGCGGGAAGCATTCGGCAGTGAGTTTCTTGGCGTGTATCTGGCGGTGAAACGTGCCGAATACCGGCAGTTCATGGGCGAAGTCGGTGAGCAGGATTGGCGCTGGTATCTGCATCAAGCCTGAATTTAGTGTCCTGTCTCGCCAATACTGTTCCTTTTTGACGGCGTCTGTTGCCGTCATGCTGCGTTGCCGCTCCTCGCCATAGCGGGCTATGACTCGTCGCGGCGCCTTGCCTGACGGCAACAGCCACTCGTCAAAAGAGGAACGTATTGGTGAGACAGGACACCAGCCTTCATTGTTGAAAGTTTGGACCTAATGCCATGAGCCAACTAATCGTTGGCTTCTTTTTCACGAAAAATTGATGGTTGGCTGCTTAAGATTTGTGTTGTCGCGGTAAATGAAATTTTCACATTTGCCGCGGGCACTTCTTTCAGGAACAGCCGATCATCATGTTGAAGTTAAAAGCCGTGCGCCCCGAATGGGTGACGTTGATTGCCAGCGCCTTTTTATTGGCTGGGTTCAATTCAGTGCTCTGGCAACACTTGTTCGTTATCACCGTGGCAGACGGTCAAGGCATCGTCATGCGTGTTGCATTCGGGGTAATGATCCTGGCGGCCTTCAACATTGTGCTGACCTTGCTGGCGTTTCGATCTGTGATGAAACCCGTGTTGACGCTGATCTTTTTGGTCAGTGCCGGCGTGGCCTATTTCATGAGCCAATACGGTGTGTTGATCGACGCCGGTATGTTTCGTAACTTCGCAGAAACCAATGCCACAGAAGTGCGTGACTTACTGTCCGTGAAGTTGTTTGTTTATATTGTGTTTCTCGGAGTTCTACCGTCGTGGTTGTTGTGGAAGACGCCGGTTAATTACCGCCGTTGGCACCGTGAGTTATTAAGTAAAGTGCTGGTGAGTGTCGCATCGGTTGCGGTGATCGGCGGTGTCGCCCTGGTCAACTATCAAGGCTTGTCGTCGTTGTTTCGCAATCACCATGAATTGCGCCTGATGGTGGTGCCAAGCAACTACATCGGTGCCTCGCTCGGTTATCTGCGCGAGCAAGTCGTTTCTGCCCGGCAACCCTTTGTCAAACTCGGTGAAGATGCCGAGAAAAACCCGGTCTGGCAAACCCATGGCCGTAAATCCCTGACGGTACTGGTGGTGGGTGAAAGTGCCCGGGCCGAGAACTTCGGCATCCTGGGTTATAACCGCGACACCACCCCCCAACTGGATAAGGAAACCGGCCTGATTGCCTTCACCGATGTGCATTCTTGCGGCACGGAAACGGCCGTGTCGGTGCCCTGCATGTTCTCCAACATGGGTCGCAAGGATTACAACGCCAGCAAGGCGAAGAACGAGGAAGGTCTGCTGGATGTGCTCAAGCACGCCGGTCTCGAGGTGATCTGGCGGGATAATCAGTCGGGCTGCAAAGGTACTTGCGATCGGGTCACTGTCGACGACGTGAGTAACCTGAAAGACCCGGCGTTGTGTGCCAATAGCGAGTGCCGCGATGAAATTCTCCTGCAAGGTTTGCAGCACTTCATCGACACCCTGGATAAAGACACCGTGCTGGTACTGCACCAAATGGGCAGTCACGGTCCGGAATACTTCAAGCGCTACCCCAAAGAGTACGAACACTTCACCCCGGTGTGTGAAAGCAATGCACTGAACAATTGCAGCCGCGAAAGTATCGTCAATGGCTACGACAACACGTTGGTGTACACCGACCATGTGCTGTCGACCCTGATCGATCTGTTGCGCAGTAATCAGGACAAAGTCGATACCGCCATGCTCTATCTGTCGGACCACGGCGAATCCCTGGGCGAATACAACCTGTTCCTTCATGGCACGCCTTACATGCTGGCGCCGGAACAACAGAAGCATGTAGCGATGCTGGCGTGGTTTTCCGACAGCTATCAAAAATCGTTCTCGGTGGACACTCATTGCCTGCAATTGAGTCGCGAAAAACCCTTGAGCCAGGACAACCTGTTCCATTCCATGCTTGGCCTGCTGGAGGTCAACAGCAAGGTCTACGACCCGGGGCTGGACATGTTTGCCGGCTGCCGCGGCGCAGTGATTGACGGTGTGCTGGCCAAAAAATGAGTCCGTCGACCTTTTTTTCACGCGCCAGTCGTTAACCTGCCGCCAGTCAATATTCCAACAAGAGCCCTTGCACATGTCCGCGCTGCCCCCATCCGCCATCGAACTTGAGTTCGCCCGGCGCTATGATCAGGAACACGCCCGCGTCTGTCTTCAGTCGCGACCGCGTGGGCTGGCGGGGCGTTTGACGTTCTGGCGCGACGAGCAACTGGTGCGTAATGCGCTTCAGGTTGCTGGCGAACCGGGATTGATTCTTGATGTAGCCTGCGGTGTCGGGCGCTTCTGGTCGATACTGGCCGAGCATGCGAATCGGGTGATTCTTGCGACCGATCCGTCTCAGGACATGCTCGATCATGCCCGTACCCACCATCCGCAACCCCTGCTGGAACGGGTCAAGACCTTTCAGAGTTCGGCCTTCACGATCGGTTTGTCGGCGAACGCAGTGGACTGCATTTTTTGCATGCAATTGTTTCAACATATCGCCAGTCCTGAGCATCGGTTGGCCCTGCTGGGCGAGTTCCATCGGGTCAGTCGCGATACGGTGATTGTGGCGGTGCGAGTCAATGCGCATTTCACGCTGCGCCGATCGGGTGTGGAAGGTGCACACGTCCAGCCACAGGCGAGCAAGGCCGAGCTTGAGGCCGAGTTCAGGCAGGCGGGGTTCCGCTTGCTCAGCCATCAGGACTTCTTGCCGGGTTGCGCGCGAATGCGGGTCTACGTGCTGCGTAAGACCAGCTAGCTCCCTCCTGTCAGACAATTCTTGCGATCCAGCAGGTATTTTCGCTAAAGCTCTTGTTCAGTGGAGGCGCGGAAATTGCCGGGGGCGATATATACTGCGCGCCATTCTTCAAGGGAGAGCCGTGTGGCCATCGATATTCACTGGATTCGCGACAACGATAGCCTCGGTCAGTTTTGCGCCGAGTGGCAGCAGCTGCCATTCGTTGCCCTCGACACCGAATTCATGCGGGTCGACACCTTTTACCCGATTGCAGGCCTGCTGCAGATCGGCGATGGCGTACGCGCTTACCTGATTGACCCACTGACCATCGACAACTGGCAGCCGCTGGCGGCGTTGCTGGAAAACCCGGCCGTGGTCAAAGTCGTGCATGCGTGCAGCGAAGACCTCGAAGTGCTGCTGCGTCTGACCGGCAGTCTGCCGGCGCCGCTGTTCGACACCCAGCTGGCCGCCGCTTACCTGAACCTGGGTTTTTCCATGGGCTATTCGCGGCTGGTGCAGGAAGTGCTCGGCATTGACCTGCCCAAGGGCGAAACCCGTTCCGACTGGCTGCAACGTCCACTGTCCGACACCCAGATCAGCTACGCCGCCGAAGATGCCTTGCACCTTGCGGAAGTTTTCGTACAGCTGCGTCCGAAGCTTTCTGACGATAAATACGCCTGGGTCCTGGAAGACGGCGCCGAGCTGGTGGCCAACCTGCGTCGCGAGGTCGACCCGTATGAGGTCTATCGCGATGCCAAACTGGCCTGGAAGCTGTCCCGCGCCCAACTCGCCGTATTGCGTGAGCTCTGTGCCTGGCGCGAGCGCGAAGCCCGCGCCCGTGATCTGCCGCGCAACCGCATCATCCGTGAACATTCCCTGTGGCCGTTGGCGCGCACGCAACCGGACAACCTCGGCGCGCTGGCGAAAATCGAAGACATGCACCCGCGTACCGTGCGTCAGGACGGCGAATTTCTGCTTGATCTGATCAAGCGCTCTGGCAGTGTGTCGCCTGATCAATGGCCGCCAGCAGTGCCGGAGCCGTTGCCGGTGGAAGCCGCCGCACTGGTCAAACAGCTGCGCGCCATCGGCCAGGCCGAAGCCGAGCGACTGAACATCGCCCCAGAACTGATGCTGCGCAAGAAAACCCTGGAAGCGCTGCTCAAGAGCGGTTTCCCCAATGGTCCTTACCAATTGCCTGATTCGCTGCGTGGCTGGCGCCGCGAATTGATGGGCCAGGCGCTGCTCGACAGCCTGGCCACCGCCGGAGAACAGCCTTGAAACGTATTTGCTCCATCTATCGAAGCCTGAAGAAAAACGAGATGTACCTCTATGTGCTCAAAAGCGATGCACTGGAGCGCGTTCCGGAAAGTCTGATGGCGGCCTTCGGCAAACCGCACCACGCTTTCGATCTGGTGCTGACGCCCGAGCGCAAGCTGTCGCGCGAAGACATCACCGTGGTGCTGGAAAACCTCGAGAAGCAGGGCTATCACCTGCAAATGCCGCCGGCCGAAGACGAATACATCGAGCATCTGCCGGAAGAATTGCTGCGACGCAACGACCCGATGTAATCGAGACAGGCTCTGTTCAGAGCCTTTATGAAACACTGGAATGATTTTGGCGATGGCCAGGGCGATGGAGTGATACTCCGTCGGCGGCCGTCTGCACTGTTTTTGAAAGGTTTGAACCATGCGCGTTCTGATTGCTGAACACGACCACCCTGTGTATGCCCAACTGTTGCGTCAGGCAGCGCCTGATCTGGAAGTACTGACCAGCGGCGACTCCGCCGAACTGGCCCGTCAGGCCGCCGAGTGCCAGGTCTGGCTCGGCCAGCCGGACCTGCTGGCGACGCTGTTGCGTCAGGGCCACACGCCGGCATGGCTGCAGTCGACCTGGGCCGGCATCACGCCGTTGCTGGCCGACGGCCTGCCACGGCACTATCGCCTGACTCGCGCGGTAGGGATTTTCGGTCAGGTCATGGCCGAATACGTACTGACTTACATGCTCGGCCATGAGCGCGAAGTACTGCCCCGGCTGGTCAGCCAGGTCGAGCGCAAATGGGACAGTCGCCAAGGGCAAAGCCTGGCTGGACGCAAGGTGTTGATCGTCGGCACCGGTGACATCGGCCAGACCGTGGCACAGTTCCTTGTGCCATTTGGCGTCGAGTTGTACGGCATCGCCAGCGAAGCCCGCGAGCAGGCGCCCTTTGTCGAAGTCGGCGCGCTGAGCGACTTGCCGCGACTGGTCGGCGAAGTGGATTACGTGATCAATCTGCTGCCGAACACCCCGAATACTCACGACCTGTACGACGCCGCGCTGTTCAAGCAGTTCAAGCCGACCGGGTTGTTCATCAACGTCGGGCGCGGCGTGGCGGTGGTCGATGCGGATCTGGTGGAAGCCCTGAAGGAAGGGCATCTGGCCGGGGCCGTGATCGATGTCTGCCGTCAGGAACCGCTGCCACAACGCCATCCGTTCTGGACCGCGTGGGGCCTGCTGCTGACGGGGCACAGTTCGGCACCCACTTCGCCACCCATGATGGTGAAGTTGTTCGTCGAAAACCTGCGGGCCTATCAGGCGGGCGAAGCGTTGCGTGGGGAAGTGGATTTTTCACGCGGGTATTGAATTCACTCAGCTGATCATTCCCACGCTCCGCGTGGGAATGCCGCCAGGGACGCTCCGCGTTCCGCTTCGGATGTGACGCAGAGCGTCACGGGATGCATTCCCACGCGGAGCGTGGGAATGATCGAGTCCGGCGCGTTTAGAGGGTGAAATCACCCTCGGCCGCCAACTCGCTCAGCGGACGGCGCGGGCTTGGCTCTTCGCGCGCTTGCAGGTAGTCCGCCAGCGTCGCCTTGTCGCCCAGCTTGCCAATCGCCACCGCCGCGTGCAGCGCATAGCCCTCAGGAATATTCAGCTCTTTACGGGTCAGCTCCTGATCGAAACCGGCCATGCCGTGGGTGTGCCAGTCACTGATGCTCGCTTGCAGCGCCAGGTGGCCCCAGGCCGAACCGGTGTCGAAGGTGTGCCATAGCGCTGGTGTTTCTTCGGTGGCGCCAGGTATCGCAAAAGTGGTTTTCGAGATCACGATCACCAGCGCCGAGGCGTGCTGCGCCCAGCTGCGGTTGAACTCGTTCAGCAGACCCAGATAACGCTCCCAGTTCGGCGTGTCGCGACGCGCATAGAGAAACCGCCAAGGCTGCGAGTTGTACGCCGATGGCGCCCAGCGTGCGGCTTCGAAGAAGCTCAGCAGGGTTTCGACGGGAATGGTTTCGCCGGTGAACGCGCGGGGCGACCAGCGATCAGTGAACTGAGGGTGAATGGCGTAGTCGGCAACGCGTGGGTTAGCACTCATAAAGAGATTCCTTTACGTTTGAAAGTGAGGGGCGTCTGAAACCTTCGGGCGCAGTCGAACTGAGCGATACGGTTTTTCAAGACCCTGGGTAGTTCACCTGAATGCAACGCGGTTGAGCGTTAATGGCATTTGAGCATGGCTCCTTGCGACGGCAAAGCTACTTGGCGACGCTATAACTGACAAGTTCCGTTGTACCGGCAGTCGCCAATGCTTGGCCCGCCGGTGCCTTGGCACTAAACTGGCGGCCTTTTCACCACCTGATGTTGATGCTTGAGCCATGGCCGCCAAAGTCGAACCGTTCTGGATACGCAAAACCCTCGATCAACTCGATCAAGAGGAATGGGAATCGCTGTGCGATGGCTGTGGCCTGTGCTGCCTGCAAAAACTCGAGGACGAAGACGACAACTCCGTGTACTACACGCGTATCGCCTGCAAATTGCTCGACCTCAAAACCTGTCAGTGTAGCGATTACCCCAACCGTCGCGACTCGGTGCCCGATTGCATTCAGCTCACGCCGGGCAAGGCCGATGAGTTCAAATGGCTGCCGCCGACCTGCGGTTATCGACTGGTCAGCGAAGGCAAGGATTTGCCGCTCTGGCATCATCTGGTGTGCGGTGATCGCGAGGCGGTGCATCACGAACGTATTTCCCAGTCCGGGCGCATGCTCGCCGAGGGCAGCGTGGCCGAAGAGGATTGGGAAGACCATCTGATTTTTCGCGCGGGTTAAGCGTCGCCGTTTAAATGGCAAACAGGCCCGTGGTGTCTGGAGCCCGGTCGCCGACAAGGCCAGCCTGACCTACGCTACAGGAACTGGCGAGTCTTCCTGGGGGCTCGATACCGGGTTGCTTCAATAATACCGCCATCGCGGGCAAGCCCGTTCCCACAGGATTTGTGGCGTACACAACAGGTGTGACCACCACCCCATTTACTGTGGGAGCGGGCTTGCCCGCGAAGAGGCCCTGAGCCCCATCGCAACGTTCGGATCAGACTCCAGCCTTCGGCGAGTTCAACGAATCATTACCCGTTACGGTCGCCGTGCTGGTCGCCGCTTCGGCATTGGCTTTCATGCGGGCCAGCTCATCCCCGGCGCGTTCGATCCTCGCGCGTGCGTTTTCCATGTCCTGACGGTTCTTTTCCAACAGTCTTTTCGCCGAGCAATGCCCGGTGATTCCCCGGGCCAGGGCCATGCCGCCAATGGCTATTTCAATCAATCCGAACACGCCGCCGCGTCGCAGACCTTTGCTTAGCATGACCACACCACCCGCCAGGGAGCCGGCGCGTTCCCAACCATGAACGTTCTGTTCGGAAGGGCTCTGGAACGGGGTGGTTTCGATACGTTCTACAGGATTGAACTCGCGCATGATCGGTCTCCAGGCAGGGAAGGGTTGCTTCAGCAATAGATATTTAGCTGACTGCCTGGGCGAGCGGCTTGTTCCATCGAATATTCGGCACTTCAGCGGAATTTTGGCCCGGAGCGGGTGTTGTTGCCCTTGGCCATGCGGTCGTACAGCACAACGTTGACGGTGGCCGCCAGATTCATGCAGCCGGTGGTCGGGATGTAGACCACGTCTTCGCACCAGTCGCGGATCTCTTTATCCAGCGAACCGTCTTCGGGGCCGAAGATGTAGAGGGCGCGATCCGGGTGGGTGTATTCCGGCAGCGAGCGGGCACCGTCGACCAGTTCGACCGCGACCGGCACACAGCCAAGAGGCAGGATTTTCTTCAGGTCGTCGATGCCGATCAGAGGAATGTCGTAGTGGACTTTCTTGGTGTCGGTAACGAAATCCGCGGCGCGTTCATAACGCTTGCCAGTGTAAAACACCGATGCCACGCCATAGCAACCGGCGGCGCGCATGACCGAACCGACATTCTCCGGTGATTTGGGGTTGTACAAACCAATGCAGCTGTACCGTTTGTCTGCCACGAGCGGGGTGCCTTCGGGGAAAAAACGGCGATTATACGGGGATTGGGGGAGGGGGGGCAGTTTGGAGATTGGTGGTGATTGTTCGATCGCTTTCGCGAGCAAGCCCGCTCCCACATTGGATCTCGGGTGTTCACAAATATTATGTTCACCCGAGATCCAATGTGGGAGCGGGCTTGCTCGCGAAGGGGCCAGCGCAGGCACTGAAGATCTTTAATCTTCTTTCTTCATCAACCCCGCCAACGCCGCAAACGGGTTGTGCGTCGCCTTGGCAATCTTCGGCGTACTCAGCGAACCTTCGTCGAAATACTGCTGATCGGTATAGCGCGAGTGCTCGTTATCGTGGCAATACAGGCACAACAGTTCCCAGTTCGAGCCATCCTGAGGGTTGTTGTCGTGGTTGTGGTCGCGGTGATGCACGGTCAGTTCGCTCAGGCGTTTGCCGGAGAATTCACGGGCGCAGCGGCCGCACACGTGCGGGTACATCTTCAGGGCCTTGTCGCGGTAACCCATTTCCTTGTCGCGCTGGTTATCGGCGAGGATGCGGTCCAGCTTCGATGTGTTGGTTGGGGTGGACGAACTCATGGGTTCACCTTTGTAAAAAGACTAATGGCGGTTATGACGTGAGTGTAGGGCCTGTCATCACTTATTTACTAGGCCGCGCCGGGTCTGCTGTGACGCAGGGCAAGGCGCGAGGAGCGTGGTTTGGTCATTCCAAACGAGCTCCGAGCAACGCAGCCCTGCGCCACAGCAGACCGGCCCTTCGGGTTGTGCCTGAAAACGAGCCAGGCTGCGTTGCAGTCCTTGGCAAGGGAGCGACCATTACCAGCGGACTGCGCCTTGCCTGGCTCGTTTTCAGGCGCAACGCGGCCTAGTAAATAAGTGATGACAGGCCCACGCTCAGCCCTTGAGCTTCTCGGCAATCCAGATGGTGTGGCGGGTGCCCTTGTTGCCATGAGCGAAGACTTGCACTTCCTCGGCCTTGAAGCCGGCCTTTTTCAGCTTGTCGGAAAACTGCCGGTCGGCGCTGGCCGACCACACCGCCAGCACGCCTTTTGGCCGCAAGGCCTTGGCACACGCGCTCAGGCCGCCCGCGGAGTAGAGCCAGCTGTTGGCTTTCTGGGTCAGGCCTTCGGGGCCGTTGTCGACGTCGAGCATGATCGCATCGAAACCTTGTGGCTCGGCTTGCAGCACTTTGGCCACGTCTTCCATGCGGATCACCGTGCGCGGGTCGAGCAGCGGGTTGCCGGCTTTTTCGCCCAGCGGCCCGCGATTCCACTCCACCACGCCGGGCACCAGTTCGGCGACCACCACTTCAGCCGTCTTGCCCAAATGCTTGAGCGCCGAGGCGAGGGTGAAGCCCATGCCCAGGCCACCGATCAATACTCGCGAATTCGGCCGGCCGGCGACCTTGCGGCAGGGAATTTCGGCCAGGGCATCTTCGGAGCCGTGCATGCGAGTATTCATCAACTGCCCGCCGTCACCACCCTGAATCTTGATAACGAAGTCCTCGCCGTATTCGAACAGGCACAGGGCACCGCCGTTTTCAGGGATGGGGGTGGTGTCGAGCAGAACGAAACGTTTCATGGGGCGCTCTTGAGGAGAAATTGACAGATGGAGGAAGGCAAACGCGCGCAGTTGGGAGTAGCCTGCAAAAAGACCACAAGGCCAACGGAGCCATTGATGAAGCGCACCATTCTAACGGTCATTGCCCTGGCCGCGCTCTCGATAACTGCAGTGCAGGCCCAGGAGCTGCAGACCATCCCCACCAGTCCCGCGCCGATACCCGGTTCACCCGGCACTGCCACTCCGACGCCGTATCCGCAGATCACCCCGACCAGCGTGCCCAAGGCCGGTACCGGCAGTGGCGGGCCACCGCTGTTGCCGCCGATCGAAATGCCCAATCCACCCAAGGACCAGACCTTGCCGGGCCTTGAACCGAACACGACGAAAATCAAAACACCGGGAGGCTAGACCTGTTGCGAGAGCAGTTGCCCATCGGCCATGCGCAAGCGTTTGGAAAGGGAGACGGCGAGGGCGCGGATGATCTTGGCGGCGATTTTCGGCGCGTCGTTGAGCATCTTTTCCAGGGAGTCCTTGCCCAGGTTGAGCAACTGGCAATTGCTCGCGGCCACGCAACTGGCTGAGCGTCGTTCACCGTCGAGCACCGCCATTTCGCCGAACGCCCGACCGCTGCGCAAGGTGGCCATGGTCACCCGTTGCCCGTCGCTGTTGGTCTTCTGCACAGCGACCTGGCCGGTGTGGATGATGCACATGAAACTGCCGGCATCGCCCTCATGGAAAATCTCTTCACCTTCGGCGATGGTGCTGATGCTGAAGTAACCCGAAGCCGCCACAAAGTCTGCCGGCAACAGTTGATCGAACAGGCCGCAGTCCATCAGCCAGTCGCGAATTTCGTTGTTCAGTAAGGTCGGTTCTGACATGTCGTCACGGTCTTTTTCTTGTGTCTGTGTCTGTTCCGGGCCTTCAGTCACCCATCATCCCTGTGGGAGCGAGCCTGCTCGCGATGGCGGAGGCACATTCAACATGGATATTGAAGTGATGCCCTCATCGCGAGCAGGCTCGCTCCCACAGGGGATGTGTGTTGTATCGGCATCCGGTGTCTGGTGTTAAGACCGGCACACCGGGCCAAGTTCCTCAGGCGATGCCCAAAACCTTGAAAACAAATGCGTATTCGAGGGCTACGTCACGTAATCCCTGATAACGACCGCTCATGCCGCCATGCCCGGCGCCCAGTTCAGTCTTGAGCAGCAGGGGATTGGTGTCAGTTTTGGTCGCGCGCAATTTCGCCACCCACTTGGCCGCTTCCCAGTACTGCACGCGACTGTCGTTGTAACCGGCGATCACCAGCGTTGCCGGATAGGCTTGCGCGGTGACGTTTTCGTACGGGGCATAGGCCTTGATCCGATCATAGACGTCCGGCTCTTGCGGGTTGCCCCACTCGTCGTATTCCGTGACGGTCAGCGGCAGCTCCGGGTCGAGCATGGTGTTGAGCACGTCGACGAACGGCACTTCGGCAATCGCTGCACCGAACAGCTCCGGCCGTTGATTGAGTACCGCGCCGATCAGCAAACCACCGGCGCTGCCACCGCTGATCGCCAGCTGCGATGGGGTGGTGAAACCGTTGGCGATCAGGTGTTCGGCGCACGCGATGAAATCGCTGAAAGTGTTGTGCTTGTGTTCCTGCTTGCCGGCGCGGTACCAGGCTTCGCCCAGCTCACCGCCACCGCGTACATGGGCGATGGCAAACGCCATGCCGCGATCCAGCAGGCTCAGGCGCGCGTGGGAGAACCACGGGTCAAGGCTTTCGCCGTAGGCGCCGTAGCCGTACAGATAAAGCGGCGTCGGCTTGCCGAGGAACTCGCGTTTGACCACAAGGCTGATCGGCACTTGCGTACCGTCCGGTGCCGTCGCCCACAGTCGCTGGCTGACGTACGCATCGGCGTCGAACGGGCCGAGCACCGGGGTTTCCTTGAGGACTGTCTGCTCGCCGGTGGTCAGTATCAGTTGGCGAATCTGCGCCGGACGGTTCAAGGCTTCGTAGCGCAGACGGATCCGGTCGCTGACAAATTCCAGGCTGTTCTGCACGTGCAGGCTGTAGGCCGCATCCGGCAACTGCACGCGATACGGCACCAAGTCCCGTGGGCGCACTTCGATGATCGGCAGGCCGCCTTCACGCAGGCTCAGGGTCATGGCCTCGGCGTTCAGGCTCATGCCTTCGAGCATCACTGTGTCGCTGTGGGGAATCAGGTTCTGCCAGTCGGCTTCGGTCGGCGCGACGCCGGTATCGGCGGCCTGGTACAGGGCGAAGTTGATGCCGTCGCGGTTGGTGCGGATCAGCCACGTCCACTCGCCATCGAGTTTGCCGTGGTCGACATCGTACTCATGATCTTCGACCCTCGGCGCCAGGCAGGTAAAGGCCTGATGCGGCAGCGAGGCGTCGAGCACCCAGACTTCGCTGGTGGTCTTGCTGCCCAGCGACAACAGCAGTTGCCGTTCAGAGCTTGAGCGATAGCAATGCAGGAAGAATCGGCCATCCGGCTCATGGAACACTTCTTCGGCCGCGGTGCCGTCCAGCCGATAGCGCAACAGTTTGTGCGGGCGATGGGTGTCGTCGAGCTCACCGAAGAACAGCGTCAGGCTGTCGTTAGCCCAGGTCATGCTGCCGTCGCAGTTCTGGAACTCCAGCTCGCTGACACGGCCGCTGGATAATTCCTTCACGAACAGCGTGTAAATCTCTTCGCCGCTGGAGTCGATGCTATAGGCCAGACGCTGGTGGTCCGGGCTGATGCTGAATGCACCCAGGGAAAAGAAGCCACCCTTGGCCAGCACGTTCGGATCAAGCAGCAGTAGTTCCTGGCTTTCGTCGATCTGCAGGCTGCCATCGGCCGGACGCGGGCAGCGGTAGTGGCGGGCGTATTCGTCGCCAGCGGTGGTGCGTGTGTAATACAAGTAGGGACCCCAGGGCGAGGGCAGCGACAGGTCGGTTTCGAGAATCCGTCCCTTGATCTCTTCGAACAGGGTTTCACGCAGGCCCGCCTGATCGGCGGTTTGCGCCTCTTGATAGCGGTTTTCAGCTTTCAGGTAATCGAGCACCGCGTCGGTGTCGCGCTCCTGCAGCCAGGCATACGGGTCGCAACCGTCGGCCTTGTGGGCAATCGGAGCGCTGGTGACGTTGGCGGATAGGGGCATGAATGGCTCTCGAACAATGTACGGAATAAGGGCTTCGCAACCTGTGGGAGCGGGCCTGTGGTGAGGGGGCTTTTGTGGCGAGGGAGCAAGCTCCCTCGCCACAGATAAGCCCTCTCACCACACAAGCCCGCTCCCACAGGGTCTGTGTCTTGCCCGACTGGTATTGGGACAAGCCTGACGTGCGAAAAGTCGTTACTATAAGCGCCTCTTTGCCTGCCTTGCCATGGACACCATGACCGAGAACGACTATCTGATCGCTTGGGGCCTCTACGCCTTTGCCGCTTTAGGCTGCCTGTTGGTGTGGATGCGCATCACCCGCTGGATGTGGCGTTGGCTGCGTGAGCCGCTGCGGCTGCTGGTGGCGGTGTTGCTGTTCAGCCCGACCATCATCGACCCGGTGAAAGAAAAGGTCGCCCCCGCCATCGCCATTACGGCCCTCGACTTGCTGTTCAAGGTCGGCAACAACGCCTGGCGGGCGGTTTCCGATCTGTTCATGTACGGCATGATTGTCTTCGGCATTTACCTGGTGTTCGTGGCCATCCGTTTTCCCATCGAGCGCGCCTCCAACGCTCGCAAGGAACAGGCGGCTGCCGCCAAAGCCGCCGCGCGGGCCGACGAGCCTGACGACGATCAGCCTTTCGGCGGCGCCGGCGATGATCGTTACGGCCGGCCACCGGTGCCGAGCAATCCTCAGCGTTCGCGGGTCGAACCGCGCCTGTAACCGTGCCCCTGTACTGAATCGAGAGTCCGAGCATGTGTGAGTTATTGGGCATGAGCGCCAATGTCCCGACCGATATCGTGTTCAGCTTCACCGGGCTGATGCAGCGCGGCGGCCGCACCGGGCCGCACCGTGACGGTTGGGGCATCGCTTTTTATGAAGGCCGTGGCCTGCGGCTGTTCCAGGACCCGGCGGCGAGCAGCGAGTCGGAAGTGGCGAACCTGGTGCAGCGCTATCCGATCAAAAGCGAAGTGGTGATCGGGCACATCCGCCAGGCCAATGTCGGCAAGGTCTGCCTGTCCAACACCCACCCGTTCGTGCGCGAGTTGTGGGGGCGCAACTGGTGTTTTGCCCACAATGGCCAGTTGGCCGATTTCAACCCGACCGCCAGTTTTTACCGCCCCATTGGTGATACCGACAGCGAAGCGGCGTTTTGCGATTTGCTCAATCGGGTACGCGCTGCGTTCCCCGAGCCGGTAGACATCGAAGCACTGTTGCCGGACCTGGTGGCCGCCTGCGCCGAGTACCGCAGCAAAGGCGTGTTCAACTGCTTGCTCAGCGACGGCGACTGGCTGTTCTGCTACTGCTCGAGCAAATTGGCGCAAATCACCCGCCGCGCACCCTTCGGGCCGGCGCGGTTGAAGGACGTCGACGTGATCGTCGACTTCCAGGCCGAAACCACGCCCAACGATGTCGTCACGGTGATCGCCACCGAACCCTTGACCGAAAACGAAACCTGGACCCGCTACGAACCGGGCCAATGGAGCCTCTGGCGACGCGGTGAATGCGTCAGCCAGGGCAAGACCGAATAAGGATCTCTCCCCCATGTTGCTCAGTTATCTTCGGCTGGTGTTGTTCGCGGCAGGCCTGTTGATCGGTGTCCAGGTGCCTGGGTTCATCAGTGATTACGCCAAGCGGGTCGAGGCGCATCTGATCGAGGCGCAGACCGGTTTGAGCGGTTTTCAGGGCACCGCCAATCAGTTTTTCAAGGGCGATATGCAAGCGCTCGTGGCCCATTACCGTGCCAGTGAAGACCCGATCTTTCGCAGCGATGCCGACAGCCTGAGCACCTTGCTCACCCGTCAACTGGCCCTGGACAAGCAATTCCAGGCCATGCAGGGGCCGTGGTACATACGCGTCCTGCAAGTTGCACTGGCCGCCGACCCGGATATTCGCAAGGAAACCTGGAACGGCTACAGCTACCAGATCCTGCTGACGCCGGAAGCGATGATTTGGGGCATGAGCGGCGCGTTGCTGCTGTCGTTCGGCATTGAATGCCTGTTCCGGCTGATCGACTGGGTGGTGCTGGGCGGCAAGCGTTTGCGCCAGAGCCGGCCGATTGAAGACCGGGATGTGCGCGGCCTGTAACCCTGTAGAGCCAGCTTGCCGGCGATTGCCGCGACACGAATGCCCGGCAGATCGCATCGCTGGCAAGCCGGCTCCTGTTTTTACCAATCCACCGAGTAGCTCATGCTCAGCGTGCGGCCTTCGGCGTTGGCGTACGGCGCTCTGGCGTTGGCCTGGGTGAACAGGTTCTGGTACGTGCGGTTGGTCAGGTTGTACACGCCGCCTTCAAGACGACCGACCGGCAGTTGCACGGAGCCGAGCAGGTCCACCAGCGTATAACCTTCGATCTCGCGCCCGTTGTTGTCCTTGGCGGCGGCGTCGTAACTGGACAAATGCATGCCTTGCAGGCGCAGGGTGTAGTCGTCTTCGGTGTAGCCGACGAACAGTGTGGTCTTGGCTGGTGAGATGCGCGTAGCCGGCAGATCGATCCATTTGCCGTTCTGCTCGGTCTCGCCTTTGGCCCAGGCATAAGTGCCACCCACCGACCAGTGATCGGTTGCGCGGTAGGTCAGGCTGTTTTCGATGCCGCGAACTCGCTCTTTCTGGTTGATCAGGCGCAATACGCGATCATTGGCATCGTAGAACTGGGTCACGTCCGAGGTGTTTTCGTACACGGTGACATCGGCCTGCCACTGATCCCAGTTACCGCGCCAGCCCAGTTCATAACTGTCGACCTTGATGGCTTGGGCGTTGAGGGTCTGAATGTCGAAGGTGCTGCTGACATCACGCATGAAGCGCTGGATATCCGGTAGCGAAAACCCCTGGCTGTAATTGGCGAAGACGTCCTGGTTTTCACTCAGGTGGTAGACCGCCCCCAGGTTGTACAGGGTGGCATCGTATTTGAGGGTGTCGCCAGGCAGCGTTGCGCGTATGCCGGTCTGGACGATCTGACCATAAGCGATGCTGTCGGAGACGTCGCTTTCGATCCATTCACGGCGCACACCGCCACGCAACGTCCAGTCACCGATGTCCCAGGACATCTGCCCGAACAGCGACTTGGTGGTGGTTTCGATGTCCGGGCCCAGCTCGTAGGTGGTGCCGGTCTTGGAGTAGGTCAGGCCATTGAGCCTGTATTGATCACCTCGTTGGCGGGAGCGCTCATTATCATAGTCGGCGCCCCAGACCAGATTACCCGTGGCACTCCCGATCGCCGGCAGCGGCGTGTCGATGGCCGCGCGCAGGCCGTAGACATCTTGCACACTGTTGTTGTCGGAGATCCCGGCCCTGCCTCGCGACAGGTCTGGAAAGAACAGTGCATCGGCGCGGCGCCAGTAGCTTTCCAGTTGCAGGCCCTGACCGTAGAAGTCCTTGTCGGTGTAGTTGAGGTTGACCGCCTGGTTATGGGTATAGGGCTGGTCGTCGAGTTTCAGCCCTTTGACTGCCACGGCTTCCTGCCGGTTTGTCGGGTCTTTTGTGTAGCCAGTGTCCTGCTGGTCCTTGTAGTCCTGCAGCGACAGGCTGAGTTTTTTGTCGGCATCCAGTTCGTAACCGAAACGACCTTGCAGGTCATAGGTTTCGGTATCCATGTTGCTGCCCTGGGAAGTGTCCTGAGGGATGCGGTTGCCGTTGCCATCGTACTGATCGTTACGCTGAGTCAGGTCGGCGGAGACGTACCAGTCAAGAGCATCCTTGCGCCCCGTCGCACTCTGAAAGGCTTCGTAGGCGAAGCCTTTGCGGTTGAGGTTGTTGCCGCTGGTCAGGCCCAGTTTGCTGCTATAGGCAATGTCCTGGCCCTGATTACGCTTGGTGATGATGTTGATGATGCCGCCTGAAGCACCGGCACCGTAGATGCTGCTGGCGCCGGAGATCACTTCGATGCGTTCGATGCTGGCCGGGGCGATGCTGTTGAGCTGGCGGTAGTTGTCGCGCGTGGCGTTCTGCGATACGCCGTCGATCAACACCAGCATGTTGCGCCCGCGCAGGGTCTGACCGAAGTTGCTCATCCCGCCGCTGGACGGCGCAAGACCTGGGACCAATTGTCCGAGAATGTCGGAGACCCGGCGACCCGCGCCGCTCTGCTCACGGACCTGCTGTTCGTCGATAACCTGGACCGAGCCCGGAATCGAAGCAATGCTCGCTTCACTGCGAGTAGCGGAGACGACGGTGGGTTGCATGTTCAAGGTGCCGGGTTGCTGCTCGGTATCCTCGGCCCAGGCCTGGGCGCTGAAGGTACCGAGCAGCGGGATCAACAGAGAGAGTTTGGTTCGGATCATGACGTGGTCTTTTTTAGTTGTGATAAGTGTGGGGCGATAAGGTCGAGCGGTCGGGCGCAGAGTTGAACGAGCGCACCCAGCGGATCCCGATGGCGGCTATGGCGTAGGTCAGCGCCACCAGCCAGAAACTGTGAGCCAGGCCAACCAGGCCCATGCCGATCCCGCCAAGGACGACACCGAGCAGAGCGCCAGCCTTTGCCGCGCTATTGCCGAGGCCGAGCGCGAAGCCCTGCTGGGTGATGGAAATGGAGTTGGCGATCAGGGCATAGGCGACGGGCAACAGGGCGCCTTGCCAGATGCCCCAGACGAGTCGACTGACGAGAAACCCCAGCCATTCGTTGGCCAATGCCGTGGCCGCCAGCGTCAGCGCACACAGCCAGGCCACGCCTTCGATAACACGCAACGTGTAGGCCGGCTGCCAGCGGTCGAACAGGCGTCCCCACAGCGGTGCTGAAATGGCCAGGGTCGCGGCGCTCGCCGCGTAGGTGGCGCCGATCAGCCAGCTTGGGGCATGCAGAATGTTCGCGACATACAGCGCGTAAAACGACTGCGGCATCATCTTCGCGGCCTGAATCAACACGATCACCAACAGGATTCCACCGAGCCAGCCTTTGGGCAGGGCGACCGCTTCAACGGCTTTTTTCTTCGAAGTCCTGGCCTTGTCGGCCGGCAGGAAAAAACTCCCCAGTGCGCACAGCAGGCAAATCGCCGTCGCGCCATAACAGAGCAGGGCAAACCCCGAGACGTCCATCAGCCAGCCACCCAGCACTGGGCCGATCAATGAGCCGACGGCGGTGGCCGATTGCAGGCGCGCCAAGGTGTGACCACGGCTGGAACTGTCGCAGCAGGCCAGGGCATAGGCTTGCGCGGCAGCGAGAAAACCGGCCAATGCGCCTTGCATCACGCGAATACCCACCAGCAGCCACGGATCGAGAGTGATGGCCGCCAACCCTTGGCACAGCGCGAGGGCCAGCAACGCCCGGACAATCATCGGTTTGTGTCCGGTGCGATCCCCCAACCGGCCCCACATGGGCGTCAGGAGCATGGCCGCCAGCATCGGACCGGCATAGACCATCGCCGATAACAGCGCTGTGTAGCCGGCGCCCTCCGGTCCGAGCAGATGCTGGATCTGCAAGGGCCAGAACGGGCCGCTCATTTCCATTGCGCCCATGGAGACAAACTGGATGACGATCAGCAGTCGCAAGGCGCGACCGTCAGCGAGCATGGGTGTTGGGTCGCAGCGGGTTACTCAGGCGTCCGACGATGTCGGCATGACTGTCGAGCAAGCGCATGCGCATGAACGATTTGGCGGGCCAATCCTGTTCCAGCAAGGCCCGGCGCTCGTTTTCCCAACGTGCCGGTTCAACGCGCTCGCGCAAGGTCTCGAAGCACTGTGCAACGTGCGATGCCAACCGCTCCCAAAGGCTGCTTTCCGGCACATTCCAGTGACGGGCACAAAGCAACGTCAGCTCACCGAGGTGGCACATGAAGGTGGTATGCAGGAGTTTGTCACGGACAAAACCTGAGTCGTCATACAGGGTCATTTTCGGATCGTGCAACTGGATATCCAGGCCCTTGGCGTGCAGGGTTTTGCGATCGATACGAACGTCGCCGAAATCACGCAATAGCAGCCGATTCAACTGCCCGTCAGCGCCCATCACCATGAAACTGTTTTGCTGATGCGCTTCGAACGCCACGCCGTACATCAGGTAAATGCCCAGCAGGCTCGGTACGGCAATCGACAGGTAATCCTCGAAGAACGCCAACATGGCCTCGCTGTCGTCACGGCCCTGAGCCAGCCTTACCCAATCACGCAGCAACGGTTGTTCGAATTCGTTGACGGCGAACAGACTGCCGACCGGCACCGCCAACTCGCCTTCTTGCAGGAGGGTAAGCGGGTTGTCGCGATACAGCACGCCAGCATGCCGGGAGCGCTCGTCATCGGCCGGCAGTGGTGCGTAGTGCACGCCGATGCGCTCTGGAACGATGTTCAGCAGACGCTGAATCTGCGGCTCCTGATCGAGAATATCCAATACCAGTTGGCTGATGCGCGGCCCCATCCGGGCGGAGCGCGGCGACACGGTGCGCTGCACGCTGGTCAGTCGCAGAGCCACCGGCAGTTTGACCATCGGCGCCGTGCGACTGGCCTGCGGCAGGACCGTGCGGAAGGACATGGTCGGGTGGCCGGTAAAAGCCACGATGTCAGTGACGATCAGCAGGTTGTCGGCGATCTCGTTGGCGAACGAATGTGGCAGTTCTTCATGGGCTTGCCATGGGTGCGACGGGAGCGGGAGGTAGTCCTTTGCGTCCAGGCCCAGTTGCTGCAAGTGGCGTTGCAATTGTTCGGCGGCCTGTGGGAAGTGACCTTGCCACCAGTCCCAGTAATCGGTGGTACCGGCCAGCGCTTCGACGTGTGCGTACTGGCGGTGCAGGGCGCACAGGACAATCGGAAAGCTCGCTTCGAATTCTGGCGAGAAAGCGATGACCTGAGCGGCGCTCAAGCCCAGTTTGGTCTTGTAGTTCGGGTGCCACGGATGGCCGAGAGTGCCCCACTGTTCGAGCAATGACGTAGGGTTCTGGTGGCTCGGGCCGGTTTTGAGCCACGCGAGCAGATTGTCGTCGTATTCGGTATCGATCTGCTCTCTCAGGCGCTCGGTCCATCCATGGTGAAACGCCAGGCACAGGGTGTCGTTGCTGAAGCTGTCATCCAGCTCCCGGGCCAGACGCTCCAGTACCTGCGGGGAGGCTGGCGGGTTGAGCTGAGTGCTCAGATGAGCGAGCAGTTCGCTGGGCAACTGGATTTTTTGGGGCAGTCTGTCGGGGGTGTGCAGGACGATGCTACCGCGTACGTCCCAGCTGTTCATTCTGCCGCCGGACAAGTGCTCGAAGCAAAGATGCGCGCCATCGCCAAGTGGCAGCCAGCAACGGCTGGCGTCGTCGTATTCGCAGGTGGCGGGGTTGATCAGATCTTCACGAAACAGCGCCTGGATCAGGCGTTGGAAACAGCGTTGAGCGGCGGGCTCCAGCGCATTGCTCAAATGATCGAGAGTGATGCGGTGGGACTGGAAAGCCTGAGTGCCAAGCGCTTCGCTCCAGTGAGCGAGCAATTGTTGCTGTTTTTGCGTGTAGCCGCGCATCAGGTCCGACTCCTTCTGGACAATTGTTTAGCTGAAAGCGCGCAGAGAATACCGGTTTGAAAAAATAATGCAAATGATAGTGGTTAGTATTTAGGATTTGAGAAATGTCCTTCAGATTCGGGCCTGTGGTTTGCTCAAGACGATGTACTGCTCGCCCACTTTATGCGCATAGCGCTCCACGACTTGCTGACATAACGCCACGATTTCTTCGACCCATTCCACGCCAATCCGCCACGACACCACCACCTGCAAATTCGGCGGTCGTTGATCAATGGCCAGCAAGGTCAATTCCCCTCGTGCCAACTCTTCGGCCACCAGTACCGGCGGTAACGCACCAATGCCGAAGCCGTCCCTCAGCAATCGGGTAATCGCCGACACTGAATTCACGCAGTTGAGCCGGGGCGCCATGACCCCGTTGGCCTGCATCAGGGCAAGAATCTCTTGGTGTGGCTGGGAATTTTTCGAATAGGTGATGATCCGCTCCCGCGCCAGATCGGCGACACCCGAATACTCGCGGTTGTAGATGGAGTTGCTGGCCACGATCCAGCCTATCGGATGACTGGCCAGCTCCAGGCTGCGCACGCTCTCCTGGCGCAACAGGTCGGTTTGCAGGATCAGATCGAGAAAGCCTTTTTGCAGCTGATCGCAGAGGTTGAGCGCCGTATCGGCCACCAGCTCGATTTCCACCAGCGGGTAATGATCCATCATCTGCGCCACCAACGGGCTGAGCCAGGTGTGGATGACGGTGTCCATGACACCGATCCGGACCCGCCCGACCTTGCTTGAGCGAGTCTCGATCGAATGCTTGAGCGCCTGCATCGTGTCCATCATCTGCTCGGCATATTCGAGCACTTTCAGGCCTTCGGGCGTCAGGCTCACGCCGCGAGAATCGCGCAGGAACAGCTTCACCCCGAGCTCGCCTTCGAGCACGGCGATACGGCTGGAAATCGACGCCTGGGTGGTGAAGAGTTTGTCTGCCGTCAGGCGAAAACTCTTGAGTCGGGCGACCCAGACAAAGGTCTCAAGAAACTTCAGGTTCATGGGATCAACTTTTTCTTATGCCTTGGCCGGGTTTTTATTAGTTGGACGCAGCAGGGCCAAGCGTCCAAAAATCGATGCATCCGGTTCCCACGATAGGCGTCGTCGGGGCTCAGAACAATACCAATAAAATTTGCACGGAGACTTGCCATGAGTGCGCCCGACACCCTCGTTTCAAAAGCCACGGCTCGCCCGGGGCCCTTCGATTGGTACCACAACATCAACAAGCAGGAACGTCGTACTTTCTGGAGTTGCAAGATCGGCTATGGCCTGGACGGCATGGACACCCAGATGCTCAGCTTCGTGGTGCCGACCTTGATTGCCATGTGGGGCATTACCACTGGCGAAGCCGGGCTGATTCACACCAGCACCCTGATCGCCTCGGCCATTGGTGGTTGGGTGGCGGGGATTCTCTCTGACCGCATCGGTCGGGTACGCACCCTGCAACTGACGGTGCTCTGGTTCGCCTTTTTCACCTTCCTCTGCGGCTTCGCCCAGAACTACGAGCAGCTGTTGATCAGCCGCACGTTGATGGGCTTCGGTTTCGGCGGTGAATGGACCGCCGGCGCGGTGTTGATGGGCGAAGTGATTCGCGCCAAGGACCGTGGCAAAGCCGTCGGCATGGTGCAATCGGGCTGGGCGCTGGGTTGGGGGCTGACGGCGATTCTGTATGCGCTGCTGTTCTCGGTGCTCCCGCCGGAAGACGCCTGGCGCGCTCTGTTCCTCCTCGGCATCGTGCCGGCGATCTTCGTGATTTTTGTTCGTCGTTTGGTCAAGGATCCGGAGATCTATCGCGAAGCCAAAGCTAAACAAGAGCCAAGCAACCCGGCCAAGTTCTACGAGATTTTCGCCCCGGGCATCCTGTTCACCACGATCCGCGCGTCGATCCTGACCACCGGCGCCCTCGGCGGTTACTACGCGATCACTTCCTGGCTGCCGACCTTTCTGAAAAACGAGCGGGGCTTGAGCGTACTCGGCACCGGTGGTTATCTGGCGATGGTGATCGTCGGGTCCTACGTCGGGTACGTGATCAGCGCCTATTTGACTGACATTCTCGGTCGTAAAAAGAACTTCATTCTGTTCGCGGTCGGCTCGTTCACCATTGTTCTGCTGTACACCCAATTACCGGTCAGTAACGGTGTGATGCTCTGGCTGGGTTTCCCCTTGGGCTTCTTTGCTTCGGGGATTTTCAGCGGCATGGGCGCGTTCTTGACTGAGCTGTTTCCGACGCGGATTCGTGGTTCGGGCCAGGGTTTTTGCTACAACATCGGTAGGGCATTGGCGGCGTTGTTCCCGCTGTTGATCGGCTTGCTCAGCCAGAAGGTGCCACTGAGCGTGGGAATCGGCGCCTTTGCGGCAGTGTCCTACGGGGTAGTGATCCTGGCGGCCCTCAGCCTGCCGGAAACCCGTGGCAAGCAACTCGACGCTCAATAACCGAATAGCCGGTAACTGATAATCTGAGGGGCATATGTCCTTCAGCTAAGAAGATAAAAGCCTACAGGAGTGTTCACCGTGAACCGCCTGCTATTGAACTGCGACATCGGCGAGAGTTTCGGTAACTGGACCATGGGTCTGGACGCCGAGGTCATGCCCTTCATCGACTGCGCCAACATCGCTTGTGGCTTCCACGCCGGCGACCCGAGCATCATGCGCAAGACCGTCAGCCTGGCCCTGAGCCACGGGGTGCAGATTGGCGCTCATCCGGCCTATCAGGATCTGGTGGGGTTCGGTCGCCGATCCATGGCTTACACCGCCCAGGAACTGCAGGACCTGTTGCATTACCAGATCGGCGCCCTCGACGGCATCTGCCGGGCACAGGGCGGGCGGGTGAGTTACGTCAAACCCCACGGCGCGATGTACAACGACATGATGGCCAACCCGGCGCAATTGCGCGCGGTGATTCAGGCCGTGGCGGCCTACGACCGGACGCTGCCATTGATGTTGATGGCGACCCGTGACAACAGTGCCGCGCAGCAACTCGGCGATGAATACGGCGTGACACTGTGGTTCGAAGCCTTCGCCGATCGCGCTTACGACAGCGCCGGCAGGCTGGTCTCGCGGCAACTGCCGGACGCCGTGCATCACGATCCCGAGAAAATTATCGAACAGGCGCTGATCATTGCTCGCGGTGACAACCTCACGGCCAGCGATGGCAGCGCCTTGCACTTGCAAGCCAATACCTTGTGCGTACACGGCGATAACGCCAGTTCGGTGGCCGCCGTGCAGCGCATTCGCCAAGCCTTGAATCAGCAGAGCGCGTCATGAAAGCACGGGTGGAAGTGGTGGCGCTGGATTGCCTGATGGTGCGTCTGTTCGATGAAATCAGCGAAGCCAACATGCCGTGGATGCTCGCCGCCAGCGAGCGTCTGCGAGAAGCGTTCGGCAACCATTTGATCGATCTGGTGCCGTCCTACACGACACTGATGGTGCATTACGATTTGATGGCGCTGAACCCGGCCCAAGCGCGGGAATTGATTGCTGAAGCCTTGATCGATCTGTCGCCCAACGCTCGGGCCAGGGGTAAATGCCATGTGTTGCCGGTCTGGTACGACCTGAGTGTTGGTCCGGAACTGACGTTACTGTCTCAGCGCAGCGGATTAGCGGTGGAAGAGGTCATCCGTCGTCACAGCGAGCGCGAGTATCAAGTGTTCGCATTGGGCTTCGCACCGGGGTTTGCCTTTATGGGATTGGTGGAGGAAGTGTTGGCTGCACCGCGTATGAATACTCCGCGCAAAAAAGTGGCTGCCGGTAGTGTTGGCATCGCCGAACGCCAGACCGCGGCTTATCCGGTGGTATCCCCCGGCGGCTGGAACCTGGTCGGCCGCACCCCGGCCAAATTGTTCGACCGCGAGCGCGACGGCTACAGCCTGTTGCAACCGGGGGACACTGTGCGCTTCGAAGCGGTCAGCCATGCCGAGTTCATCAACTTGGGCGGTGATGACTCGCCGTTGGAGGCCCTGGCATGAGCCGACTGACGATTGAAGCAAGTACACCGCTGTGCCTGTTGCAGGACGCCGGGCGATTTGGCGTGCGGCATCTGGGCGTGACCCAGGGCGGGGCGGCGGATTGGCGGTCGATGTCGTGGGCCAATTGGCTGCTGGGCAATGGGCTGGATGCATCGGTGATCGAAATCACCCTCGGCGGGTTTACGGTCGTTGCCCAGGAAGATTGCGTGCTGGCATTGGCCGGGGCGGATCTGGGGGCGCAAGTGGATGGCGAGACATTGACGCCATGGCGCAGTTTCAGGCTGAACAAAGGTCAGCAATTGCAATTCACCCAGCCACTGCTTGGCGCTCGGGCTTATTTGGCGGCCCCGGGCGGATTTGATGCGCCAAAGGTGTTGGGCAGTAGCGCAACGGTGGTCCGTGAGGAGCTCGGTGGGCTGGATGGCATGGGTCGGGCGTTGGCCAAAGAGGCGCAGTTGAGCTACTCGGGAAACTCGTTGCTACTGCTGCGGGAGTTGGCGCCCGAACAAGTGCCGGATTTCAAACTCAATGCGCCGCTGGACCTGGTGCTCGGCGCACAGATCGGCGAGTTCAGTGGACAGAGTTTGTTCGACGCATTCAACAGCGTCTGGACCCTCGACAGCCGCGCCGACCGCATGGGTATTCGCCTGTTGGGAACGGCGTTGCAGTATCAGGGCAAGCCGATGATCTCGGAGGGCATCCCGCTGGGCGCGGTCCAGGTGCCGCCGGACGGGCAGCCGATTGTGTTGCTCAATGATCGGCAGACCATTGGCGGTTATCCGCGCCTGGGGGCGTTGACGCCATTGGCCTTGGCGCGATTGGCGCAGTATTTGCCGGGGGCGAAGGTGCGGTTGAGGCCGGTGGTGCAGGATGTCGCGCATCGGGAGCAAGTCGAGTACCTGCGCCGGTTTGCCTCGCACTGATCGTTCCCACGCTCCGCGTGGGAATGCCGCCCGGGACGCTCCGCGTCCCTGTGACGCGGAGCGTCACTTGATGCATTCCCACGCAGAGCGTGGGAACGATCAACGATCAGCAGTGTGGGAACGATCAACAGAGATTATTTGGAAAGAAACCGCATCCCTTCCTCCAACCCCCGCAACGTCAGCGGGAACATCTGGTCATCAATCAAATCCCGCACGATGTTGGTCGATGAGGTATAGCCCCAAGTGTCTTTCGGGTATGGGTTGATCCAGATGAGCTTCTTGTACTTTTCCTTGAAACGCTGCATCCACACGTACCCGGCTTCTTCATTCCAGTGCTCGACGCTGCCGCCGGCCTGGGTGATTTCATAGGGCGCCATGGCGGCATCGCCGATGAAGATCACTTTGTAGTCGGCGCCGTACTTGTGCAGCAGGTCCTGGGTGGCGGTGCGCTCAGAGGTGCGACGCATGTTGTTCTTCCACACCGATTCATAAATGAAGTTGTGGAAGTAGAAGTACTCCAGATGCTTGAACTCGGTCTTGCAGGCCGAGAACAGTTCTTCGCAGATCTTCACGTGGGCGTCCATCGAGCCGCCGATGTCGAACAACAACAGCAACTTGACGGTGTTACGGCGTTCCGGACGCATCTGGATGTTCAGCAGCCCGGCATCGCGTGCGGTGTGGTCGATGGTGCCGTCGATGTCCAGTTCTTCCGCCGCACCCTGACGGGCGAATTTACGCAGGCGCCGCAGGGCGACCTTGATGTTGCGCGTGCCCAGTTCGACCGAATCGTCGAGGTTCTTGTACTCGCGCTGATCCCAGACTTTGACCGCTTTGCCTTGGCGCTTGCCGGCATCGCCGACCCGAATGCCTTCCGGGTTGAAGCCACCGGAGCCAAACGGGCTGGTGCCGCCGGTGCCGATCCACTTGTTGCCGCCGGCATGGCGTTCTTTCTGTTCTTCCAGGCGTTTCTTGAACTCTTCGATCAGCTTGTCCAGGCCACCCAGGGACTGGATCGCGGCCCGCTCTTCATCGGTCAGGGAACGCTCGAATTCCTTGCGCAGCCAGTCTTCCGGAATCAACGCCTGGAGGTGATCGTCGAGCTTTTCCAGGCCGTTGAAGTAGGCACCGAAGGCCCGGTCGAACTTGTCGAAATGCTTTTCGTCCTTCACCAGAATCGCCCGCGACAAGTAATAGAACTCGTCCATGTCGGCGAAGGTCACGCGCTGTTTCAGCGCGTTGATCAGGTCCAGCAGCTCACGTACCGAGACCGGCACCTTTGCGGCACGCATTTCATTGAACAGGTTGAGCAGCATGGCGATCGCCTCTCTCTATCGGGGCTTAGCGAGAGCCGCGACGGCTCATGAACGCCAGACGCTCAAGCAATTGCACGTCTTGTTCGTTCTTCACCAAGGCGCCGGCCAGTGGCGGAATGGCCTTGGTCGGATCGCGCTCGCGCAGTACCGCTTCACCGATGTTGTCGGCCATCAGTAATTTCAGCCAGTCCACCAATTCCGAGGTCGATGGCTTCTTCTTCAGACCCGGCACCTTGCGCACGTCGAAGAACACGTCCAGCGCTTCGCTGACCAGGTCTTTCTTGATATTCGGGTAATGCACGTCGACGATCCGCTGCATCGTGACGCGATCCGGGAAGGCGATGTAGTGGAAGAAGCAGCGGCGCAGGAAGGCGTCCGGCAGCTCTTTCTCGTTGTTGGAGGTAATGATGATGATCGGGCGCTTCTTGGCCTTGATGGTCTCGTCGATCTCGTAAACGTAGAACTCCATCTTGTCGAGTTCTTGCAGCAGGTCGTTGGGAAACTCGATGTCGGCCTTGTCGATTTCATCGATCAGCAAGATCACCCGCTCTTCGGACTCGAAAGCCTCCCAGAGCTTGCCCTTCTTGAGGTAGTTGCGAACGTCGTGAACCTTTTCCGTGCCCAGCTGCGAGTCTCGCAGGCGGCTGACCGCGTCGTACTCGTACAGGCCTTGATGCGCCTTGGTGGTGGATTTGATGTGCCAGGTGATCAACTTGGCGCCGAAGGACTCCGCCAGTTGCTCGGCGAGCATGGTCTTGCCGGTGCCTGGCTCGCCCTTGACCAGCAGTGGCCGTTCCAGGGTGATGGCGGCATTGACCGCCAGCTTCAGGTCATCGGTGGCGACGTAGGCCTGGGTGCCTTCGAACTTCATCTGCTAATCCTCGAACGGTAACGCCGACCTGAACGAGGCAGGGCGGGGCGCAATAAATGGTCAGGCTCGACTATAACGCGCTGCCCGGTCGACTGTGAACGCAGACGGCTTATTCAGTCTCTGAATGGGGCGTCACATCTTGACTCATTCCGCATCCGGCTTGGGCCGCTCGTACTGGGCATTGAACGCCTCGATGAAACCATTACGTAAAATCTGCAAAAACGCCTCGAATGCGCTGATATCTTTCTGATGCACGCTCCCTCTGAGCTGGACGCGAGTGGCGAACTGGTTTTTCGGCTGGTTCTTCAGCACGTTCTCGGTGCCACCGACGAGTGCTTCCCAGATGGAACGGAATATTCCTTTGTTCTTGTTCTCCACATCCTGTTGCCAATTGAACACATCGACGTCGCGCAATAGCGGCTTGATGTAGCCGGTGAGTTGGCCCTTGTTGGCTTCGGCTTCGATGACCACGTCTCCATGGCCGGCATTGAAGTCGAACTTGCCGTAGGCCGAGGCGAAGTCGTTCATGCGTTTGAGTTCAAGGTTCCTGGCGCGCAGGCGAAATTCGAAGTCCTGGAAGTCGCTCAGCGGATCGAAGGTCGCCGTGGTTTCCAGCGGTGCATGCCCCAGCAACAGCGCCTTGCCGTCGAATCGGGCATCGCGTTTGCCTTTGGTGTCGACCACGTTGGTCAGGTTGTAAATGCTGGCATTGACCTGAGTGGCATTCATGTTCACGGGCGGTTTTGAATTGAAGTTTCGGAAGGTGACCCGCCCGTCGTTGATCCGCACTTCGTTCAGGGTAATCGGCAACAATTTTTCCAACTGTGCCCGCCAGTCGGTGCCCTCACCGGTCTGGGAGTTTTTCTTGTTGGCACCGCCGTCGACGAAGTTCACCTCGGGTTTGTCGAACTGCGCCTCGGCCACCACCGCGTGGTCATACCAGAGCGAGTGCCAGCTGACGGAGAGGTCAATCAATGGCGCGTTGACGAAAGGCACGGGAACCTTGCCATTGACCTTGACGATTTTCAGTCCATTGATTTTGTAGGCGCCGCGCCACAGGGCCAGGTCTACGTCGGTAATCTGCCCGCGGTAGTCACCCATGTTTGCCAATCTTTCGTTGAGGTAATCGCGCACCACGTAGGGCAGGGCAATGTGCAGGGCAACCAGCAGCAGAACGAGGCCAGCGAGGGTCCATAGGGGCCAACTGTATCGACGCTTCATGGCGGCAAATCTCTGGCGGTATAAAGCGATTGACTGCGGGGGTAAGCGGACGTTCGACTGACTGGACGACCACGGGTAACAGGCATACCTTGGACAGCTAATTCAACGCTGTATAAGGACCCAGCCATGAGCCGTATTTATGCTGACAACGCCCATTCCATTGGCAATACGCCGCTGGTTCAGATCAACCGTATCGCCCCGCGCGGTGTCACCATCCTGGCCAAGATCGAAGGGCGTAACCCCGGCTATTCGGTCAAGTGCCGGATCGGCGCGAACATGATCTGGGAGGGCGAAAGCAGCGGTAAACTCAAGCCCGGCATGACCATCATCGAACCGACTTCGGGCAATACCGGCATCGGCCTGGCGTTCGTTGCCGCTGCCCGCGGTTACCGACTGGTATTGACCATGCCCGCGTCCATGAGCATCGAGCGGCGCAAGGTGCTCAAAGCCCTTGGCGCCGAACTGGTGTTGACGGAACCGGCCAAAGGCATGAAAGGCGCGATCGAGAAAGCTGCCGAAATCCTCGCCAGTGATCCATCGACCTACTTCATGCCGGCGCAGTTCGAAAACCCGGCCAACCCGGCCATCCACGAAAAGACCACCGGGCCGGAAATCTGGAACGACACTGACGGTGCGGTCGACGTACTGGTGGCGGGTGTCGGGACAGGTGGAACCATTACCGGGGTTTCGCGGTATATCAAGAATACCCGGGGCAAACCGATTATCTCGGTGGCGGTGGAGCCGGTGGTGTCTCCAGTGATCACCCAGGCGATGGCTGGAGAGGAGATCAAACCGAGCCCCCACAAAATCCAGGGCATCGGCGCTGGTTTTGTGCCGAAGAACCTGGACCTGTCGATGGTCGACCGGGTCGAACTGGTCAGCGACGAAGAGTCCAAGGCGATGGCCCTGCGCCTGATGCAGGAAGAAGGAATTTTGAGCGGTATCTCCTGCGGCGCCGCCATGGCGGTGGCTGTGCGGCTGGCCGAAACCCCGGAAATGCAGGGCAAGACCATCGTGGTGATTCTGCCCGACTCTGGCGAGCGCTACCTGTCGAGCATGCTGTTCAGCGATCTGTTTACCGAACAGGAGAATCAGCAGTAGGAGCTGCCGAAGGTTCGGGTCGCGTTCGGACGATCTTTTGATCTTGCTTTTGAATCTCGTATGAAAGGGGGGTGATTCAGGTCAGCCCCCGTTCAGGAACCTTGTGTTAATAAGTGTTTGTTGCGTAATCCTTAACACTGAATGTTGAATGATGCGGGTATTTCCCGAGGCCGGTAGTGTTTATCATGGCTGATTGCCACGTCGGGTAAATGGCGTTGTGCAAAGTTACCTACTATCAAGGAGTTGTAGATGAACTTTTCCTTTGTCGCGAAGGCGTCGGTGTTGTTGCTGTTTCTCGGAAGCACGCTCTATGTGCACTTGCGTGGCAAGGCGCGTTTGCCGGTTCTGCGTCAGTTCGTCAATCACTCGGCCCTGTTCGCACCTTATAACGCCCTGATGTACCTGTTCTCCAGCGTGCCATCCAAACCCTACCTGGACCGCAGCAAGTTCCCCGAACTGGATGTGCTCAGGGACAATTGGGAAGTTATTCGCGACGAAGCGATGCATTTGTTTGACGAGGGCTACATTCGCGCCGCAGAAAGGAACAACGACGCCGGGTTCGGTTCGTTCTTCAAGAAAGGCTGGAAGCGCTTTTACCTCAAGTGGTACGACAAACCACTGCCATCAGCCGAAGCCCTATGCCCGAAAACCGTGGCACTGCTCAGCACAATTCCCAACGTCAAAGGCGCCATGTTCGCGTTGCTGCCAGGCGGCAGTCACCTCAATCCGCATCGCGACCCATTCGCCGGCTCCCTGCGTTATCACTTGGGGCTGTCGACGCCGAACTCCGACGATTGCCGGATCTTCGTCGACGGTCAGGTCTATGCCTGGCGTGATGGCGAAGACGTGATGTTCGATGAAACCTACGTGCATTGGGTCAAGAATGAAACCGAGCAAACTCGAGTCATTCTTTTCTGCGACATCGAACGGCCGCTGAGCAATCGTCTGATGACCCGCATCAACCGCTCGATCAGCGGCTGGCTGGGGCGCGCCACTGCACCCCAGAACCTTGATGATGAACGCGTTGGCGGGATCAACCAGGCCTATGCCTGGAGCAAGAACTTCAGCGACAAATTCAGCGGTATGGTCAAACGGTGGAAACGTCGTAACCCCAAGGCCTACCGCGTACTGCGGCCGGTGCTGGCGGTGGTGGTGTTGACGTTGTTGGGGTATTGGCTGTTTGGGTGAGGTTGGTTTCTACACAAAAAACCATCCTCGGTCAGTTAAGCCGTAATGCGATCCGTAGCAGCTGGCGAAGCCTGCGTTCGGCTGCGAAGCAGTCGTAAAATCAGCCAATATGGTGTTTCGGGTAAACCGAGGTGATTGGATTGACGACTGCTTCGCAGCCGAACGCAGCCTCGCTGGGGCTCGACAGCTGCTACAGCCCCTTTGTTCAAGTCATTGCTTTCCATGTCACACGCTGGTTATAGTCGGCCCTCGGTGGTTTCCCGAACCACCCTTTCACCCATCAAAAAAGATCAGCCCATGCCAGCTTCCCCCATCAACGCGGTAGTCGATTCAGCGGTCAACGCTGGCGTCGTGCCGTGCGGGAATCAGCAGTTTGCGCAGATCAGTCATTACCCCCCACCTGTCAGTAGCACGCCGGTGTGCGCAGTCGTATCACCGCCAGGCGTTGGCTTCTCGGGCTGATCAGCTTTTTTCTGCTGTTCCCATGCCCGTCTGAAAAAGCGCCCGCCTGAAAAAAACTACTGAATTTCAGCTTCGGCTGAGTTGGCTTTTTGCCTGACTACAGGTGGTATTCATGTTTGTCCTTTCGAAAAAATCCGCGCTCGCGGCGGCGTCCACGAGCCTGTTCGTTTTGCTGTGGAGCAGCGGCGCGATCTTCTCCAAATGGGGGTTGGCGCACGCATCACCCTTCGCCTTTTTGCTGATTCGTTTCGCCATTGCCTTGTGCGGGCTGGTGCTGTTGATGCCGTTGCTCAAGCTGAAACTACCCAAGGGCGGCAAGCCGATGTTGTATGCGATGGCCACGGGCGTGGTATTGCTGGGGGCTTATCAGATTTTCTATCTGCTGGCCCTGGACCTGAAGGTCACCCCCGGCATGATGGCAACCATCATGGGCGTGCAACCGATTCTCACCGTAGTGATCATGGAACGGCACCGATCAATAAGCCGGATCTTCGGTCTGGCGCTGGGCCTGGCCGGGTTGATCATGGTGGTTTACCAAGGCATCGGTCTGGCCGGCATGTCATTGGCTGGCATGCTCTTCGGTCTGTTGGCGCTGGCGAGCATGACGTTCGGCTCGATCATGCAGAAACGCATCACCGATAATCCTCTCGGCACACTGCCGGTGCAGTATCTGGCGGGGTTGTTGCTCTGCGGGATCTTCGTACCGTTCCAGCCGTTTCAATTCGAACACAGCACAGGGTTCATCGTGCCGGTGTTGTGGATGGGGTTGGTGGTATCAGTGCTGGCGACGCTGCTGCTGTATCGGCTGATTGCACGAGGCAATCTGGTGAATGTCACCAGTCTGTTTTACCTGGTGCCGGCGGTGACGGCGGTGATGGATTACCTGTTTTTCGGCAACCGACTGGCGGCGTTGAGCCTGCTGGGAATGGGGCTGATCATCGTCGGCCTGGTGTTTGTGTTCCGTAAGAGCGCTTGAAACCGAAAGGCCGCTCCAGGCACAGCTCCTGCACTGGATCTTCGTCGTAACACCGATCCAGTGTAGGAGCTGGCGTAGCCTGCGATCCTTTCGGGGCCGCCGGAGAGCAAGATCAAAAGATCTCAGCCTTCGGCAGCTCCAGGGGGAATGCATTTCCAGTGTAGGAGCGAGGCTTGCCCGCGAAGGCGTCATCAGCAACACCACATTACTACCGGGCAGCCACCTCAACCGGCTTCACCACCGCCGGCTTCAACACCAGCCACAACGCCAGCGCAATCAACACCCCGCCATAAAGGTGCGCCATCGATAGCGGCTCATCCAGCAACAGCGCCCCCCACAACACGCCGAACGGCGGGATCATGAAGGTCACGGTCATCGATTTCACCGGGCCAACCGACGTCAGCAAACGGAAGTAAATAATGTAGGCAAAGGCTGTGCAGACCAAACCCAACCCCAGCAACGACAGCCAGACACTCCAGCCACCCCAGCTCGCCGGTGGCTGGCTAATCACGCTGTAGCCAAACAGCGGCAGCAACAACAACGTCGCGCCGAGCATGCTGCCCAGCGCCGAAAGACGACTGTCGAGACCGCCGGCATGGTCGAGCCAGCGCCGGGCGAGGAACCCGGCAAAGCCATAGCAGGTGGTGGCCATCAGGCACGCCAGTGCGCCCATCAGCAGTTCCATGTTGAACGCTACCGGCCCGGCGCGGGTGAGGATGCCCACGCCGAACAGGCCGAGAAAGACGCCGCCCAACTTGGCGGCGGTGAGTTTTTCATGGAAGAACAATCCGCCGATCAGCACACCCATCAGCGGCGTGGTGGCGTTGAAAATCGCCGAGTAACCGGCCGGCAGCACCTGGGCGGCCACGGAATAGAGGGTCGCTGGAATCCCGGAGTTAATCATCCCCAGCAGCATCACCGTCTTGAATTTGCCTTTGAAATCCCAGCTGATGCGCATCAGCCCAAGGATCACCAGCAGCCCGACGGCGGCAATCGACACGCGAAAAAAAGCAGTGGGGATTGTGCCAATCACTGGGGCAATAACGCGCATGAACAGAAAACTCGCACCCCAAATGGCGGCAAGCGACAACATACGCAGGATATCGACGGGGTTCACAGCGCTTTCCTTCCTTGATTGGCGCGCAAGTGTCGCGCCAGTCAGGGCGCAAGGCAATGGTTGCGTTGCGTCACACAGGGCCACTAAGCTCAGGCTCCAACGACAAGAACAGCCGCCGAGGTTTTACCTATGCCGCAGCAATGGCCAGCCGCCGACATCGCCCGAATGATCCTCGATGGCTTTGACGATTACCGCGAGCATTTCCGTCAGATCACCGACGGCGCCCGAGCCCGTTTCGAGCAGGCCCAATGGCAAGAGACGCAAGTTGCGTCGGCGGCGCGGATCAACCTCTACGAAGAAAAGGTCGGCGAAACGGTAGGGCGCTTGCATGCTTCGTTTGAGACCGATGTGCTGATGGACGTCAGCAACTGGCCGCTGGTCAAAAGCGCTTACATCAGCCTGATCGACCTGCGCTTCGACGATGAACTGTCCGAGACCTGGTACAACTCGATTTTCTGCGGCCTGTTCAGCCATGACCTGATCAGCGACGGCTGCATGTTCATTCACACCACGCGGCCGAGCCTGCGCCGCGCCCGGGCCGCGCAAACCCGCACCTACAAGCCGCAGGGGCAGTTGTCCGGCATGCTCACGAGCATCTTTGCCGACTACCGCTTCAGCGAAGATTACGCCGATCTGGCCGGCGACCTGCGTCGCCTCGAAGCGCAATTGCGCGAGAACCTGCCGGACTGGGTCTGCAAGGACCCGCAGCTGAGCGTCGAACTGTTTTCCTCGGTGCTTTACCGCAACAAGGGCGCCTATCTGGTGGGGCGCATTTACACCCCCGACGAGCAATGGCCACTGGTGATTCCGCTGCTGCACCGCGAAGGCCGGGGTATCCAGATCGATGCGCTGATCACCGACGAGGCGGAGGTGTCGATCATCTTCTCCTTCACCCGTTCGTACTTCATGGTCGATGTGCCGGTGCCGGCGGAATTCATCGGCTTTCTCAAACGCATCCTGCCGGGCAAGCACATCGCCGAGCTGTACACCTCGATCGGCTTCTACAAGCATGGCAAGTCCGAGTTTTATCGCGCGCTGATCAATCACCTGGCCAACACTGACGACCAGTTCATCATGGCCCCCGGCGTGCGCGGCATGGTCATGAGCGTGTTTACCCTGCCGGGCTTCAATACCGTCTTCAAGATCATCAAGGACCGCTTCTCGCCGTCGAAAAACGTCGACCGCGCCACGGTGATCGAAAAGTATCGCCTGGTGAAAAGCGTCGACCGGGTCGGGCGGATGGCCGACACCCAGGAGTTCGCCGACTTCCGTTTCCCCTTGAGCAAGTTCGAACCGGCATGCCTGGAAGAGTTGCTCGAAGTGGCCGCGTCCACGGTCTCGGTGGAGGACGATACGGTGCTGATTCGTCACTGCTGGACCGAACGCCGGATGACGCCGTTGAACCTTTATCTGGAACACGCCAACGAGGCGCAGGTTCGCGAGGCGCTGGAGGATTACGGTCTGGCGATCAAGCAACTGGCGGCGGCGAACATTTTCCCCGGCGACATGTTGCTGAAGAATTTTGGCGTCACCCGTCACGGTCGTGTGGTGTTTTATGACTACGACGAGATCTGTTTCCTCACCGAAGCCAACTTCCGCCACATCCCGCAACCGCGCACACCGGAAGACGAAATGGCCTCCGAACCGTGGTACTCGATCGGGCCGCTGGATGTATTCCCCGAGGAATTTCCACCGTTCCTGTTTGCCGATTCGGGGCAACGAAAGTTGTTCGATCAGTTGCATGGCGAGTTGTACAACGCCGATTACTGGAAGAGTTTGCAGGAGGCGATACGGGCGGGGAAGGTGATTGATGTATTCCCGTACCGCCGCAAAGGCCTCGATAACGAATAGCCCACACCATCACACCTGACACTGATCGTTCCCACGCTCCGCGTGGGAATGCCTCCCCGGACGCTCCGCGTCCGCTCTTGGGACGCAGAGCGTCCCTTGCTGCATTCCCACGCAGAGCGTGGGAACGATCACACACCCGCAATCGCTGCCAAATCTGCGACAATCCGCCCCCTGCGCCACTAGACGACTTTTGCGTACCTGATGACTGACGAATCGCCTTCAATCGACAAACTGCTGAAAAACCTCGATCACGCCATGCTCGCCGACCGCCACCGGCTGCGGCGGCAGTTGCTTGAGCTGCGCAAGAAACCTGACGAGGCCAAACTGGCCCAGTGGGTGACGCGCACGCAGGCGTCCTGCGATCAGGTGTTGGCGCGGCGCGCCAGCCTGCCGGTGATTCGTTACGATGACAGCCTGCCAATCGCCGCCAAGCGCGACGAAATCAAAGCGGCGCTGCTCAAGCATCAGGTGCTGATCATTGCCGGCGAAACCGGGTCGGGTAAAACCACCCAGTTGCCGAAAATCTGCCTGGAAATCGGTCGCGGCCAGCACGGCCTGATCGGCCACACCCAGCCCCGTCGAATCGCCGCGCGCAGTGTGGCGAGCCGGGTCGCTGAAGAATTGGCGACGCCGTTGGGCGCGTTGGTCGGCTATCAGGTGCGGTTCGAGGATCAGAGCGATTCCAACACCCTGATCAAACTGATGACCGACGGCATCCTGCTGGCGGAAACCCAGAACGACCGTTACCTCGAACGCTACGACACGATCATCGTCGACGAAGCGCACGAACGCAGCCTGAACATCGACTTCCTGCTCGGTTACCTGAAAACCCTGTTGCCGCGTCGTCCGGACCTGAAAGTCATCATCACTTCGGCCACCATCGACCTGGAGCGTTTCTCCAAGCATTTCGATGATGCACCAATCGTCGAGGTCTCCGGTCGTACCTTCCCAGTGGAAACCTGGTACCGCCCGCTGACCCTGGAGCAGGATGAGGAGGGCAACCGCGTCGAGGATGACCTGACCGTGGATCAGGCGATTCTCGCCACCCTCGACGAGATTGCCGCGTTCGAACGCAGCGAGCGCAAGAGCCCGGGCGATGTGCTGGTGTTCCTGCCCGGCGAGCGCGAGATTCGCGACGCCGCCGACATGCTGCGCAAGGCCCAGCTCAAACACACCGAGATTCTGCCGTTGTACGCGCGGCTGTCGCCGGCCGAGCAACAGCGGATTTTCCAGTCCCACCCTGGGCGTCGCGTGGTACTGGCGACCAACGTCGCCGAAACCTCGCTGACGGTACCGGGCATCCGTTACGTGATCGACAGCGGCACCGCGCGCATCAGCCGTTACAGCTACCGCGCCAAGGTTCAGCGCCTGCCCATCGAAGCGGTTTCCCAGGCCAGCGCCAACCAGCGTAAAGGCCGTTGCGGGCGGGTCGAACCGGGTATTTGCATCCGCCTCTACAGCGAAGAAGATTTCATCGGTCGCCCGGAATTTACCGACCCGGAAATCCTGCGGACCAACCTCGCGGCGGTGATTTTGCAGATGCTCCATCTGCGCCTCGGCGAGATCACCGATTTCCCGTTTATCGAGCCGCCGGATGGCAAGGCCATCAGCGACGGTTTCAACCTGCTGCAAGAACTCTCGGCGGTGGACCGCAACAGTCAGCTGACGCCGCTTGGTCGCCAACTGGCGCGGTTGCCGGTGGACCCGCGCATGGGCCGCATGCTGCTGGAAGCGGCGAAACTGGGCAGCTTGCAGGAAGTGCTGATCGTCGCCAGCGCCATGTCGATTCAGGACCCGCGCGAACGTCCGCCGGAGCGTCAGCAAGCCGCCGATCAGGCCCACGCGCAGTGGAAAGACGTGGACTCGGACTTCGCCGGGCTGGTCAATCTGTGGCGTGGTTTTGAAGAGCAACGCCAGGCCTTGACCGCCAGCCCGCTGCGCAATTGGTGCCGCAAGAACTTCCTGAATTACCTGCGCCTGCGCGAGTGGCGCGACTCCCATCGTCAGTTGAGTCTGATCTGCCGCGATATGCAGTTGAGCCTCAACAAGGAGCCGGCGGATTACCCGAAACTGCACAAAGCCGTGCTCTCGGGGCTACTCAGCCAGATCGGTCAGAAAACCGATGAAGGCGATTACCTCGGTGCCCGTCAGCGACGCTTCTGGATTCACCCGTCGTCGGGCCTGGGCAAGAAGCGTCCGCAATGGCTGATGACCGCCGAACTGGTGGAAACCACCAAACTCTACGCGCGGATGGTCGCCAAGATCGACGCCGACTGGATCGAGCCGCTGGCCGGGCACCTGATCAAGAAAAACCACTTCGAACCCCATTGGGAGAAGAAGCGCGGGCAGGTCGTGGCCTTCGAGCAAATCACTCTGTTCGGGCTGATCGTGGTCGGGCGCCGGCCGGTGCATTACGGGCCGATCGACCCGGTGGTGTCTCGTGAGTTTTTTATTCGCGAAGGTCTGGTGCGCGGCGAGATTCAATCCAAAGCCAAATGTCTGACGGCCAACCAGAAATTGCTGGAACAGCTGGATGAACTGGAAGCCAAGGCGCGCCGCCGCGACATCCTCGCCGACGAAGAAACCTTGTTCGCCTTCTACGATGCGCGACTGCCAGCAGAGATCCACCAGACCGCGACCTTCGACAGTTGGTACCGGGTCAACAGTCAGAAAGACCCGCAGCTGCTGATCATGCGCGAAGAAGACGTGCTGGCTCGCGAAGCCAGCGAAGTCACCGCTGCGCATTACCCGGACACCCTGCACATCGGTGATCTGGAACTGGCGCTGAGTTATCACTTCGAGCCCAACCATCCGCGTGATGGCGTGACCTTGCGCGTGCCGGCGCCGCTGTTGCCGATGCTGCCGCCGGAACGACTGGAATGGCTGGTGCCGGGCGTGATCGAGGCCAAGTGCATTGCGCTGGTGCGCAACCTGCCTAAAGCGTTGCGCAAGAATTTCGTGCCGGTGCCGGACTTCGTCAAAGCCGCATTGCAGCGCATGACTTTCGCCGAGGGCTCGTTGCCTTTGGCATTGGGCCGTGAGTTGCTGCGCATGACCGGTGCGCGGGTCAGCGATGAAGCCTGGGCCGAAGCGTCGCAACAGGTCGACAGTCATTTGCGGATGAATCTGGAAATCGTCGACGGTCAGGGCAAGTTCCTCGGCGAAGGCCGTGACCTGGCCGAGCTGACCGCACGCTTTGCCGAGGCGAGCCAGGCTGCGTTGGCTGTACCGCAAACGGCGAAGAGCCAACAACCGGTGGAGCCGAAAGTCTTTGCCGCCGTGGCCGAAAAAACCCAGCAGAAAATCGCCGGGCTATCGATGACGGTGTATCCGGCGCTGGTGGAAGAGGGCGGTACAGTCAAGGAAGGTCGATTCTCGACCCCGGCCGAAGCCGAGTTCCAGCATCGCCGGGCCTTGCAGCGTTTGCTGATGCAGCAACTGGCGGAACCGGCGAAGTTCCTGCGCGGCAAGTTGCCGGGGCTGACCGAGTTGGGCCTGATGTACCGCGACATGGGGCGAGTCGACAGCCTGGTGGAAGACATTCTGCTGGCCAGTCTCGACAGCTGCATTCTCGAGGGCGAAGACCCATTGCCACGCGATGGCGCCGGGCTGGCGTCGCTGGCGGAGCGCAAACGCGGCGCCTGGACCGAGCACGCCGAACGGTTGGCCAAGCTGACGCTGGAGATTCTCAAGCTGTGGCACGGCCTGCAAAAACGCTTCAAGGGCAAGATCGACCTGGCGCAAGCCGTGGCCTTGAACGACATCAAGCAGCAGCTCAGCCATCTGGTGTATTCGGGGTTCGTACGCGAAACGCCGATGCCGTGGCTCAAGGAGCTGCCGCGTTACCTCAAGGCCGTCGAACAACGTTTCGAAAAACTCGGCGCTCAGGTGCAGAAGGACCGGGTCTGGAGCGGCGAATTGTCCGGCCTCTGGGCCCAATACCAGACCCGCGCCAACAAACACGCCCAGGAAGGCAAGCGCGATCCGCAGCTGGAACTCTATCGCTGGTGGTTGGAGGAATACCGGGTCTCGCTGTTCGCGCAGCAATTGGGGACCAAGGTGCCGATCTCCGACAAGCGCCTGAACAAGCAATGGAGCCAGGTCGAGCCATAACCCCTGTGGGAGCGAGCCTGCTCGCGATGAGGCCATCACATTCAACATTTATGTCGAATATTTGGCCGCCATCGCGAGCAGGCTCGCTCCCACATTAGATAGGCTGTTGCTCTTGCAAAAGGCGCCAAAAGCCAGCGTTTATGGCAAACTTCGCGCCTATAAACGCCAGCCCCGTGGTTTTGAGCCTCCACGGGCCCGGGCGGATCGGAATAAAGCGATGCCAGGTTTGCGTCCGGACCTGGAATAGACCCTTTGTGTGTTGGTACGTCGGTGCCAGCGCTTTCTGCCTGAACGGATTAGAGAAACGACCATGCATAACGTCGTCATCAGCGGCACCGGCCTGTACACACCGGCCAACAGCATTTCCAACGAAGAGCTGGTGCAGTCTTTCAACGCTTACGTCGCGCAGTTCAACGCCGACAACGCCGACGCCATCGCGCGCGGCGAAGTCGAGGCATTGACCGAATCCAACGCGGCGTTTATCGAAAAAGCCTCCGGCATCAAAAGCCGCTTTGTCATGGACAAGGACGGCATCCTCGATCCGCAGCGCATGGCACCACGCCTGCCAGAACGTTCCAACGACGAGTGGTCGGTGCTTTGCCAGATGGCCATCGGCGCGGCCGAACAAGCCTTGCAGCGCGCCGGCAAGACCGCCGCTGACATCGACGGCGTAATCGTCGCCTGCTCCAACCTGCAACGCGCCTACCCGGCCATCGCCATCGAAGTCCAGGAAGCGCTGGGCATTCAGGGGTTCGGTTTCGACATGAACGTCGCCTGTTCCTCGGCGACTTTCGGCATCCAGGCTGCGGCCAACAGCGTGCAACTGGGCCAGGCCCGGGCGATCCTGATGGTCAACCCGGAAGTCTGCACCGGTCACCTGAATTTCCGCGACCGCGACAGCCACTTCATCTTCGGCGACGCCGCCACGGCGGTGATCATCGAACGTGCGGATCTGGCGACGTCCAAGTACCAGTTCGACGTGGTCAGCACCAAACTGCTGACCAAGTTCTCCAACAACATCCGCAACAACTTCGGCTTCCTCAACCGCGCTGCGGAAGAGGGCATCGGTGCCCCCGACAAGCTGTTCGTCCAGGAAGGCCGCAAGGTGTTCCGCGATGTCTGCCCGATGGTCGCCGAGCTGATCGCCACGCACCTGGAAGAAAACCAGCTCAACGTCAGCGACGTGAAGCGCTTCTGGCTGCACCAGGCCAACCTCAGCATGAACCACCTGATCGTCAAGAAGCTGCTGGGCCGCGAAGCCACCGAAGAAGAAGCCCCGGTGATTCTCGACACCTATGCCAACACCAGTTCTGCCGGTTCGGTGATTTCGTTTCACAAGAATCAGGACGATCTGATCAGCGGTTCGCTGGCGGTACTCAGCTCGTTCGGCGCCGGCTACTCGATCGGTAGTGTGATTCTGCGCAAGCGCTGATGTTTGTGTGGCGAGGGCTTGCCCTAATACCAGTCAGTTGGGCCGTAATGCAATCTGTAGCAGCTGCCGAAGGCTGCGTTCGGCTGCGTAGCAGTCGTAAAATCAGAAACTGCGGTACGTCAAGCAGACCGCGTTAGCCAGATCACGACTGCTTCGCAGCCGAACGCAGCCTTCGGCAGCTGCTACAAGAATTGCGTAGCTGCTGAAATGGCGCTCCAACGGTGGGCAAGCCCCTCGTCACAATATCGGTAGTTCTGAAACGAGGTTTGCATGGCCGCAGCTGACGACACCCTATTGCTCGAACGCCTGCTGGCGGGCGAGCAGAGGGCTTTCAAGGAACTGGTCAGCACCTACCAGAGCGCCATGCGCGCGGTGGCCTATGCCATCGTCGGCAACCGACACGTCGACGAGGTGGTACAGGATGCATGGCTGTCGGTGGTGCGCAATCTCGGCGGGTTCGAGGGGCGTTCGAGCCTCAAGACCTGGCTGCTGACCATCACCGCCAACTCGGCGAAGAGCCGCTACAAGCAAAACCGCCGGGAAGTGCTGCTCGATGATCTGCCGTCGCCTCACGGCACCCTCGATGACGATCGTTTTTCATCGACTGATGGTCACTGGCTGGTGGCGCCGTACGCTTGGCATCAGGATACGCCAGAGGCCCTGTTGACCGAAAACGAACTGCGCGAATGTCTGGAGCACACGCTGCTCAGCCTGTCGGAACTGCAAAGCAGTGTTTTGCTGTTGCGTGAGCGACAGGGACTGGAGTTGGAGGAGATCTGTAATCTTCTGGAGATCTCGCTCTCCAATGTTCGTGTGCTGCTGCATCGGGCACGGTTGAAGGTCTTTGCGACCGTGGAGCATTTTGAGGAAACCGGCGAATGTTGACCTGCAAGGAACAAGTGGCGCGCTCCAGTGATTATCTCGATGGCCAATTGAGTTTTCGAGAACGACTGATGATGCGACATCATTTGATGTTTTGCCCCAATTGCCGACGGTTCATTCGGCAGATGCGGTTGATGCAGGCCACCTTGAAAGTGATGCCCGAGCCGCCTGTACCTGATCTGGATGCGCTGGCTGAACGGCTTGCCAACGAACATCTGAAGAACAAACCGTAGTTTTTCCGCCCGTAACATACCCCTTCAGCCGCTCTAGCTTACGGCTTGCAGCTCATCCCTTGGCGCTGCTTTTCTGTTATTTCGATTCGAAGTAAAAAAGTTCCCCTGTCATAAAATCTTTATCTATCAGCAACCCGGCTGAAATACCCCGCCTCCAAGATTCCCTCCCAACACAAGCGGGCCAGACCCGCGTGTTTCCAAGCTACAGACCACCAATTAGGGGAACTCTTCGATGATCCGTAAGCACTTCGCCGGTTTTGCCGCCAGCGCATTGGCCATGGCAGTAACCGCCCAGGCTTTCGCTGGCACCGTCACCACTGACGGCGCCGATATCGTAGTCAAAACCAAGGGCGGCCTCGAAGTCGCCACCACCGATAAAGAATTCAGCTTCAAACTCGGCGGTCGCTTGCAGGCTGACTACAGCCAGTTCGATGGTGTCTACACCAAAAACGGCGATACCGCTGACGCGGCCTACATCCGTCGTGGCTTCCTGGAACTGTCCGGTGTGCTGTACACAGATTGGGCTTACACCATCAACTACGACTTCTCCCACAACAGCGGTGATTCCGATAACGGTTACTTCGACGAAGCGTCGTTGGCCTACAACGGCTTCAAACCGGTCTCGATCAAAGTCGGTCGTTTCGACCCGGATTTCGGCCTGGAAAAAGCCACCAGCTCCAAGTGGGTCACTGCGCCAGAACGCAACATGGCGTACGACATGGTCGATTGGGCGAACAGCCACCAGAATGGTCTGGGCCTGCAAGCCTCCAGCACCTTCGCTGATTCGTTCTACGCTTCCGCCGGCGTGTTCAGCAAAGACACCGACGATACCGATGGCGACAGCGTTAAACAGGTCAACGGCCGCTTTGTATTCGCGCCGATGCATGACGCCGGCAGCGTGCTGCACTTCGGTGTGAACGTGGCTTCCCGTGATGTCTCCGATACGGCGTTCGACTCGCGTTATCGCACCCGCATGGGCATGCGTGGCGTTGAAACCCTCGGCGGCAACGATGCCGGTACCAACGGCAACCGTCCGGTGCTGGGCGGCAGTTCCACTTCGGCTGCCGGCTCCTATGACCGTGATGACGCTTACGGCCTGGAAGCCGCATTCGCCATGGGCCCGGCCTCGATCCAGGGTGAATACATCGCCCGCAAAACCAAGGCCGATGCCAGCAACCTTGAAGACATCAAAGGTCACGGTTTCTACGTTCAGGGTGCCTACACCCTCACCGGCGAAGCCCGTGGCTATAAAGTCGGCAAGTTCGATGCGATCAAGCCAGCCAACAAGTCCATCGGCGCCTGGGAGCTGTTCTATCGTTACGACAGCCTGACCGTCGAAGACGACAACATCACCACTGCCAGCCTGACCCGCGATGTCGGCGATGCCGAAGCCCAAGTGCATACCCTGGGCGTCAACTGGTACGCCAACGAAGCAGTGAAAATCACTGGCGCCTACCTCAAGGCCAAGACGGACAACGTGACCAATGCCACAGCGGCCAGCGGCACGACGCCTGCCCGTCGCACCGGTGATGACAGCGGTGACGGCTTCGTGGTCCGTGCTCAATACGTGTTCTAAATCGCAGTAAACGCTGTATGAGCTCTTTCTTCATCCGTTAAAGCTCCTCTCGTTTTAACCCCGCCTTGGCGGGTTTTTTTTTGTTTCGGGTTAGGCAATCAGATAAGCGATACTCCTCCCATCTGTAGAAAAATGATGGTCGGGGATACTAATGCCGCTGCAACGTCTGGAAAGTCTGTCCGAAATCGCGCCGCACACCTGGGACGCGCTGGTACCGCAAACTCAGCCGTTTCTGCGCCATGCCTTTCTGAGTGCGTTGGAAGACAGCGCCAGCCTCGGCCCGCATTCCGGCTGGCAGCCCGAGCATTTGTTGCATATCGAAGGCGATCGTCTGATCGCCGCGCTGCCCAGTTACCGCAAATGGCATTCCTACGGCGAGTACGTGTTCGACCATGCCTGGGCTGAAGCCTGTGAGCGTGCCGGCATCGACTACTACCCCAAACTGTTGACGGCGGTGCCGTTCAGCCCGGTCAGCGGGCCGCGATTGCTGGCGGCGACGATCGAGGACGGTTTCGAACTCCTGCAGAGCCTGCCGGGTTATCTGGAAATCGAAGGACTCTCCAGCGCCCATATCAACTTCACCGATCCATTCACCGATGCGGCATTGGCCGAACAGCCAGGCTGGTTGCAGCGCATTGGCTGTCAGTACCACTGGCAGAATCGCGGCTATCGGGATTTTCAGGACTTCCTCGACGCCCTCAGTTCGCGCAAGCGCAAGCAAATGCGCAAGGAGCGTGAGCAAGTGGCGGGGCAGGGTATCGACTTCGAATGGCTGGAAGGACGGCAACTGGATCAGGCGCAGTGGGACTTTGTGTATGCCTGCTACGCCAATACCTACGCGGTGCGTCGGCAAACGCCGTATCTGACCCGGGAATTTTTCAGTCTATTGGCCGAGCGCATGCCGGAATCGATTCGTGTGGTGCTGGCTAAACAGGGCTCACGACCGGTGGCCATGGCCTTCAGTCTGGTCGGGGGCGACAGCTTTTACGGTCGTTACTGGGGCTGCCTCGCGGAGTTCGATCGTCTGCATTTCGAGACTTGTTTCTATCAAGGCATGGATTACGCGATTGCCAACGGCTTTCAGCGTTTTGACGCTGGCGCTCAGGGCGAGCACAAGTTGATTCGTGGCTTTGAACCGGTGATCACCCATTCCTGGCATTACCTGCGACACCCAGGCTTGAAGGCGGCGGTGAAAGACTTCCTTGAGCGTGAGCGGGTCGGGGTCATGGGGTATGCGGAAGAGGCGAAGACTGCCTTGCCTTACCGGCAAGGCTGATCTTCGCGTTATGCCCCTTGTCAGCTGTCTTCTTTACCCAGCCAGCGATACATCACACCGCCGATGACGGCACCCAGAATCGGCGCCAGCCAGAACAGCCACAGTTGTTGAATCGCCCAACCGCCGACAATCAGCGCCGGGCCCGTACTGCGGGCCGGGTTTACCGAGGTGTTGGTGACCGGAATCGAGATCAGGTGGATCAGGGTCAGCGCCAGGCCGATGGCGATGGGCGCCAGCCCGGCCGGGGCGCGTTTATCGGTGGCGCCGAGAATGATCAGGATGAACATGGCGGTCATCACCAGTTCACTGACAAACCCCGCCGCCATCGAGTAGCCGCCGGGCGAGTGTTCGCCGTAGCCATTGGATGCAAGGCCGCTGGCCAGTTCGAAGCCAGGTTTGCCGCTGGCGATGAAGTACAGCAGAGCCGCTGCGATGATCCCGCCAATCACTTGGGCGATGATGTAGGCGGGCAGTTCTTTGGCAGGGAATCGTCCGCCGACCACCAGCCCGACCGAAACCGCAGGGTTGAGATGACAGCCCGAAATGTGGCCAATAGCGAAGGCCATCGTCAGCACCGTCAAACCGAATGCCAGGGACACCCCCAGCAAACCGATCCCCACGTCTGGAAACGCCGCCGCCAGGACCGCACTGCCGCAACCCCCCAACACCAGCCAGAACGTACCTACTAATTCTGTAGCCGAACGTTTGAACAAAGACATAGCGAGTTTCCCTGTCGAGATAACACTGTCGTTGTGCATCCAGCAGATGGACTACAGAACCATCTCCAGTACCTTGGCTGAGTACAGCAGGGTTTTAATGAAATTCCAGTGACCATAAAAACCGCCGGAGCCTGTGTCTAAAGGGTTGTGGCGGTTATCGCAGGTCTAATGTGGGAGCGGGCTTGCTCGCGAAGGCGGTCTGTCACCAACATTGATGTTGAATGTGATGGCCCTTTCGCGAGCAAGCCCGCTCCCACATTGAATGGTGGTGTCAGGTGATCAGTAGAGACTATCCCGCACTCTCACCGGTGCTTCCCGGTCATACGCTTCGGCATCGAACTGCCCATCGTTCAGGCGCTTGTGAAACGCCCCGGCGGTCGGCAGCGCAGAGCGTTCGAGGTGTTTGTGCGAGTTCCACAAATCCGAACGCACAATTGCTTTCGAGCAATGGAAATACGCCGCTTGCACCGTCACCAGCATCACCGTGCGCGCCGGTTTGCCATTGACTGCAAAACTCTCCAGCAACTCGGTATCGGCGCTGATTTGCGCTGTGCCGTTGACCCGCAGTGTCTCGCCGATCCCCGGGATGATGAACAGCAGCGATACCCGCGAGTCGAGCACGACATTGCGCAGCGTGTCGATGCGGTTGTTGCCCGGTCGATCCGGGATCGCCAGCGTGCGCTCATCGATAATCCGCACGAAACCCGGCGTATCGCCACGCGGCGAACCGTCCAGGCCGTCGGGGCCGACCGAGCTGATAATCACCAATGGCGAGGCGCGGACCATCGCCTGATAGTCCTCGTTCAGGAACGGGATCTGCTTACGCACCGCGCGGTCATGGGGCAGGCCGTAGATCGCTTCCAGCGCTTCGATTGAATTCAACATCGTTCATCCCTCTACGAATCAGAAAACCAGCCCCATCCGCCGTTCATAACCGATCCGGCCTTTGTACGCTTCGCCGCTGTCGACAAAGCCATATTTGGCATACAGCGCGATGGCCGACTCATTGTCCGCATCCACCGACAACTCCAGCCCTTTGATTTCCGGCCAGGCCTGGCGCGCAACCTCGGGCAGGGCTTGCAGGCAGGCTTTGCCATAGCCTTTGCCCTGGGCGCGGCGATCGACTTGCAGGGCGTGCAGGGTGGCGCTGTGTTCATCGGCCCAGGCCGGCAGCACTGGCGGGCGCTTGAGCAGCAGGAAGGCTACCGGAGCATCCTCCACCAGCAGCGCGAAGCCTTTGACGCCAGGGCCAGGCTTGGACAGCAAAGTGTGCAACGCACCATGAATGTCGCCGGAGAATTTGATTTGTTCGGCGTGGATTTCGATCGCCTCGACCTGTTCACGCTGCAGGGCGTTCAGGCTTTCGTAAGGCACGAGTCGGGCTGTCACTGGAGTGTCCTTTTTCCAACGGAAATGAGCCTCGGATTCTAGCGAATTTGCTCCCATGGATTATTTTTATTTCGGTTGTCGATTTGGCTGTTCGTCAGACGACTAAGGGTGTCTTCAACAAAAAAAACACGGAGAACCATCATGAACGCTCAGACACAAATTCATAACCTGATCGAGAACTATCGCCAGGCGGTAATGGTCAAGGACGTGGAAAAGGTCATGGCCCTGTACGCCGACGACATCGTCTCCTTCGACGCGGTCAAAGCCCTGCAATTCAAGGGCAAGGCGGCCTACCGTGCGCATTGGCAGGAATGCATGGAGATGTGCCCTGGCCCGCACATTTTCGAGTTTCACGAGATCGACATTGTGCCGTCGCAAGAGATCGCTTTCGCGCACTGGCTGGCGCATTGCGGCGGCACCAATGACAAGGGTGAAACCCAGGCCTGCTGGATGCGCGTCACCGCGTGCTACCGCCAGGAAGCTGGGCTATGGCAGATCGTCCACGAACACTGGTCGGCGCCGTTCGACATGACAAGCGGCGCGGTGCTGTTCAACCTGGAACCCTGATCGTCGGGCTGATCGTCTGAAAAGGGCGCCAAAATGCCAATCCGCAGCCATAGTTGATCCGTTCGATCAGGGCACAGTCCCCAAGAAATGGAGAGCCCCCATGAAGTATTTATGCCTGGTCTACAGCAACGAGCACGAGTTGCACTCGCTGCCCGAAAGCCCCAATGACGCCGAGTGCATGGCCTACGCCGAGTCGATCCAGGGCAGTGGGCGGATGCTCGCCGCCGAAGCGCTGGAGTCGGTGCAGACCGCGACCACCGTGCGCATGCGCAACGGCAAGATGTCGATCACCGATGGCCCGTTCGCTGAAACCAAGGAGCAATTGGCTGGCTTCTATTTGATCGATGCCAAGGACCTCAATGAAGCCCTCCAGGTCGCCGGCAATATTCCGGCGGCCCGGGTCGGCTGTGTCGAGGTGCGGCCCGTTCGCCAGTTGAATCCCTGAATAACCATCACAACAGGAGTTCTTTGATGAGTCTGCCACCGTTGCAAAGAAAGCCCGCCAAAGGCACGCCGCACTGATGCCTGGCGAGTCGGTACGGGCGCGAGTCGAGCAGGTCTACCGCCAAGACTCGCGGCGGATTCTGGCGACCCTGATCCGTCTGCTCGGCGATTTCGACCTCGCCGAAGAAGCGCTGCACGAGGCGTTCTTCGTCGCGGTCGAGCGCTGGCAGCGTGACGGTGTGCCGGACAATCCGCGCACCTGGCTGGTGTCCACCGGGCGCTTCAAGGCCATCGATGTGTTGCGCCGGCGTGCGCGTTTTAATGCGTCCCGGCCGATGTTGATCGCTCAACTGGAAGCGCTGGAGCAGGCTGACTGGAGTGATGAAGATGTGGAAGACGATCGCCTGCGGCTGATCTTCACCTGTTGTCACCCAGCACTGGCGGCGGACGCTCAAGTGCCGTTGACCCTGCGCGAAGTCTGCGACCTGACCACCGAAGAAATCGCCCGGGCCTTTCTCTCGGCGCCGGCCACTATCGCCCAACGCATCGTGCGGGCCAAGGCGAAGATTCGTGACGCGAAAATCCCTTATCAGGTGCCGACCCTGACGGAATTGCCCGAACGTCTCGACAGTGTGCTGCGGGTGATTTACCTGGTGTTCAACGAAGGGTACTCGGCGTCTATCGGCAACGAATTGACCCGCGAAGACCTGACGCGTGAAGCGATTCGTCTCGGTCGGTTGTTGATGGAATTGCTCCCCGAGCCGGAGGTGATGGGGCTGCTGGCGCTGATGCTGTTGCATGAGTCCCGGCGTCCGGCCAGGACCTCATCGAGCGGTGAACTGATTGTGCTGGATGAACAGGATCGCTCGTTGTGGGATGCCGAGCTGATTGCCGAAGGCTGCGCATTGGTCGAGCGGGCGCTGACGACGCGGCGTTTCGGGCCTTATTGTCTGCAAGCGGCGATTGCGGCGGTGCATGCCGAAGCGCTCACGGCCGCGCAGACAGACTGGCCGCAGATTGTCGGTCTGTACGACGTGCTGCTGCGTGCCGTGCCGTCACCGGTGGTCGAACTCAACCGCGCGGCGGCGCTGGCCAAGCGCGATGGCCCGTTGGCCGGGTTGATGTTGATCGAAGGGATTTTGGCGCGGGGCGAATTGCTGGATTACCACCTGGCGCATTCGGCGCGGGCCGAGTTTTACCGGCAGTTGGGGAGGGTGGAAGAGGCGCGAGCGGCGTATGAGCGGGCGCTGGAATTGACGCAGCAGGTGCCGGAGCGGCGGTTTATCGAGGGGCGGCTGCGGGCGTTGGAGTGATGTGATTTCACCGGCCCCATCGCGAGCAGGCTCGCTCCCACAGTGGAACGATGATGTATGCAAAGTTTGTGTCCGGCACAGAACCCATGTGGGAGCGAGCCTGCTCGCGATGGCAGCACCGCTATTCCAGCATCTTGCTCAATAACCAACTCCCCGCCGGCCCCGGCGGATGCAGGCGTGACCACAGCGCATCGACGTACACCGCTTTCGGCCAGCCGCGCACATTCAGCTCCACCAACGAGCCGGCCCCGAACCGCCCCACCAACCACCGAGGCAACGGTGCCCAGCCGAACCCGCCCTGGGCCATTTCCAGCAGCATCAGATAACTCGGTGCCGACCAGACACGCCCCTTCGCCCGGCTTTCATACGGATTGACGATCGTCGCCAGACGCAACTCGCGGTGCTGTTGCAGCACGTCTTGATCGATTGCGTTCAGCTTCGCCAACGGGTGAGCGTGGGACACGAACAGGGCGATTTCCGTGCGCTCGTCCACCGTCGAACTGACCAGGTCTGGTGGGTAACTGTCCTGCATCTCGGCGAAGGCAACATGCGCTCGGCCGCGTTGCACCAATGCCACCAAGTCATCGCATTCGGCGATCAGGCATTCCAATTCCAGGTCTGGATAGCGCTGCTCAAAAGCACTGAGCGCCGCTTCAAAACGGTCGGACTGGTAAGTGTCGGAAATCGCCACGGTCAGCTTCGGCTCGACACCTCGGGACAGTTGGCTGGCGGTCATTTCCAGACGGCTGATGGCGGCCAGAATCTCTTCGGCCCGTTGCAACATGACATGCCCGGCTGGGGTGAGGCTCGGCTTGCGGCTGCTGCGGTCGAAGAGGACAAGGTTCAGGTCGATTTCCAGGCTGGCCACGGCGGCGCTGATGGTCGACTGACTGCGGCCGAGCTTGCGCGCCGCAGCAGAAAACGAGCCTTGAGTCGCCGCCTGGACAAACGCCAGCAGCACTTCGTGGGAAGCCATGAACTATCGCCTTGGTCGATGGTTATTGGTTATGAAGTATCGGTGTGATAACGGATCATGGCAACCACTGTCACTCAGGGGAGTCATGGCTATGAACGCCAACAAATCCATCACTGAACGAATTTTCCAGGCCATCGGTTTCGAACTGCTGGCGATATTGATCTGTACCCCGCTGCTGGCCTGGATCATGGACAAGCCCATGCTGGAAATGGGCGCGGTCACCATGGCCATTGCAGCCCTTGCGCTGGCCTGGAACGTGGTCTTCAACGGCCTGTTCGACCGGTTGCTCAAACGCTTTGCGATTGTGCATAACGCTTGGGTGCGTGTGGTGCATGCGCTGTTGTTCGAAGGCGGCCTGGTCGCGTTCGGCGTGCCGTTGATTGCCTGGTGGCTGAAGGTCAGCCTGTGGCAGGCGTTCCTGCTGGATATCGGTGTGCTGCTGTTTTTCCTGCCGTACACCTACGTCTATCACTGGGGCTACGACGTGATGCGTGAGCGGTTGATGGTGCGCAGGGCTTTGGAAGGGTAAAAGCAAGATCGCAGCCTGGGGCTGCGATCTTTTGATCTTTGCTTACAGAAACATCCCCCCCGAAGCCTCGACGCGCTGCCCGTTGATCCACTGGCCACCCGGCGCCAACAGCAACGCAATCGCGCCCCCGATATCGTCAGGTTTACCTACACGACCCAACGCTGTATTGCCGGCGACGTAGCTGTTCACGTCGTTATTATCGCGCACTGTCCCACCGCCGAAATCGGTTTCGATGGCGCCCGGTGCCAGCGTATTCACCGCAATATTGCGCGCACCGAGTTCCTTGGCCTGGTAGCGCGTCAGCACTTCCATCGCGCCCTTCATCGCCGCGTAGGCGCCATAACCCGGCAGGCTGAAGCGGGTCAGGCCGCTGGAAATATTGATGATGCGCCCGCCGTCAGCCATCAACGGCAGCAGGCTTTGAGTGAGGAAAAACGGTCCCTTCAAATGGACGTTCATCAACAAGTCGAACTGCGCCACCGTGGTGTCGACGAAGTTCGCGTGAATGCCGACGCCTGCGTTGTTGATCAGGAAATCGAAATGCTGGCGGTCGAAGTGTTCGCGCAACACCTCTCCAACCCGGGTGCTGAAATCGGCGAAGTGTTCACTCTGGCCGACGTCGAGTTGCAGCATGGCGGCGCGGCCACCGAGTTTTTCTATCTCCGCGACCAGTGCCTGCGCATCGCCAGCCTGGCGGTTGTAGGTGCCGATGATGTCGATGCCTTGCGCTGCCAGATGCAGGGCGGTGCTTTTGCCAAGACCGCGACTGGCGCCGGTGATCAATGCGATTTTACGGTTCATGGGATGTCCTCAGAGCAGTGAGTGATAATGTGGAGAAAGTTTATTTATCCGCCTCATGGTGATAAACAGGTTGGAATCGGAATCACTGGTCGGTTAATCCGAACAATAGAAGGGCCCATGAACAAACTGGAACTGCTGCGCACCTTCGTTCGCGTCAGCGAAATGTCGAGTTTTACCCTGGCGGGTGAAAGCCTGGGCTTGCCCAGGTCTACGGTGTCCGAGCACATCCAGGCCCTGGAAACGCTGCTGGGCACGCGTCTGCTGCAACGCACCACACGCAAGGTTCAGGCGACGCAGGACGGTCTGGTGTTGTACGAGCGCAGCAAGGATTTGCTCTCGCACATGGACGAAATCGAAGGGCTGTTTCGCCAGGACGAGGCCTCGCTCGTCGGGCGGATTCGTATCGACATGCCCAACATCCTCGCCCGTCGGGTGGTCATGCCGCGTCTGCCCGAATTCATGGCGCAGCACCCCCATCTGGAGCTCGAAATCAGCAGCACCGATCGCCGGGTCGATTTACTCAGCGAAGGGTTTGACTGTGTGGTGCGGGTCGGTGCGCAACCGGATCAATCGGTAGTCGCGCGCCACTTGTGCGACTTCGCCATGGTCAACTGCGCCAGCCCCGCGTATTTGCAGCGCTATGGCGTACCCGAACGACTCGAAGACCTGGCGCAGCATCGGCTGGTCCATTACGTTGGTGTATTGGGCGCGCGGTCGGAAGGTTTTCTGTACGAGGAGGAGGGCAAGCTGCATCGCCTGCCGATGGCGGGCAGCATCACGGTGAACAACACCGACGGTTATGAGTCGGCGTGCCTGGGAGGTTTCGGCTTGATCCAGGCGCCAATGATGGGTATGCGGCCCTATTTGCAAAGCGGCGAACTGATGGCGGTGCTACCGCAGTTCAATGCACCGTCCATGGAAGTCTCGCTGCTCTATGCCCGACAACGGCATTTACCGTTGCGGGTCAGAGCGTTCATGGACTGGCTGGGTCAAGTCATCCAATCCACAACCTGACCCGCCTTTGTAGGAGCGAGGCTTGCCCGCGAAGAACGATAACGCGGTCGTTCGGGTAGACCGCAGCGCATTCTTCGCGGGCAAGCCTCGCTCCTACAGGGGCGGTGATGGTCATGGCAGTGATCAATAATCCTGCCGCTTGCGAAACGCCCAGCGCCCGGCAATCAGGGTAAACGTCGCGACCAGTGCCACCAGAATCCAGAACCCCTCCGGATCACCGGAAAGCGGCACGCCGCCGACGTTCATGCCGAAGAAGCCGGCGATGATGTTGATCGGCAGCGCCAGCACCGTGACCACGGTCAGGGTGAACAGGGTGCGGTTGCTCTGTTCGTTGAGGTTGGCGGCGATCTCTTCTTGCAACAGCTTGATCCGTTCACCGAGGGCCGTGAGGTCGTTGATGATCAGCGCAAACTCCTCGGTGGACTTGCGCAGCTCCTTGACGTCCTCCTTCTGCAACCATTGCGGCGGGCGATTGAGCAGGCGCAGCAACGACCCTGGTTCCAGCGCCAGCAACCGTTGCAGGCGCACCAGCACCCGGCGGTTGGCGCCCAGTTCAGCGCGGTTGGTGGACAGGCGCGAAGACAGCAGCTCATCTTCGATCTGATCGACGCTGAGGCTGGTTTTGCGCACGATCTGCGTTAGCACTTCGCCCTGATCGCGCAACAAATGCACCAGCAGCTCCAGCGGTGAGCGAAAGCATTCACCGGCCTTCACCGAAGAACGCAGCTTGTCCACCGAGTGCAGCGGTTGCAGGCGTGCGCTGACGATCAGCCGACTGCGAGCGCAGACCCATAGCGTCGAGACATCCGAGGAGACCATGCTGCTGAGGTTGAACACCACGTCGTTGACCACTGCCAGCAACGCCGAATCGACATGCTCGATGCGCGTCGAGCGAGAACCTTCGTGCAGTGCTTCGAAAAATTCATCGGGCAATGCCAGATGACTTTTCATCCAGCGCTCACACGCGGCATGGGCCAGGTTCAGATGCAGCCAGAGAAACTCGTCACTGTCGTCCGGTTGTTGCAGGCAGTGCAGTGCCTTGGCCGAATCGATCTCTCGACCGCGCTCGCCGGGGCGAAAACTGAAACCGTAAAGCAGGCCGAACAAGTCGGAATCGCGATGGCGCTGGTCGATGCTGTGGTTCATGAAGTCTCGCTGCGAGGAGGCGCCTGTCGCGGGTTTCACAGGTTCACTTGAGCCCCATCATTGCAAGCGCTCATGACGGTTTTGTGACGGCGAGGTGTACGCAAACGATTGCGATACCGATGGTCGGATTCTCCTCAAGAACCGCTCTGGCACGCCGATCACGCTTGGGTTACGTTTGCGCGCCTTCGGCCAAGGGCCAATGTGGCAGACAGGGATGTCCGGATACTTTTCACGCCTTCATCCGCGTGCCTCATTCCTGTTTTGAGTACTTCCCGATGTCTTTACAAAAGTCCCTTCGAGCACAAATTCTCGCCCTGTTGAGCGGCAGCCTGTTGGCGATGTTGCTGATCGCCTTGGCCTGCTTTCACTTCCTGTCCAATGGCATTCAGAACTACGCGAACCTGATCGAAGGCCCGTTGCACACCTCGCAATTGATCGATGAAGCCAACCTGCAATTCAAGGTGCAGGTTCAGGAGTGGAAGAACGTTCTGCTGCGCGGCAAGGAACCTGCGAACCTGGACAAATACTGGAAGCAGTTCGAGGACGGTCAGCGCAATGTGCAGGGTATCCTCGGTGAACTGGCCGGGCAGAAGGGCATCGAGCCGCAACTCAAGGCCCGCATCGAACGCCTGCGTGAGGAGCATCGTGTATTAGGTGCGGCGTATCAGAAGGGCCGTGATGCCTACGTGGCGGCCGGTGCCGACCCAGCGGCCGGCGACAATGCGGTCAAAGGCGTGGACCGCGCCGCCAGCGAGCAGATGAATGAGCTGGTCAGTGAGTTGCGCAAGCAGGGCACCGAGCAATCGAAGCTGATCAGCGCCAGCGCCGATCAGACGGTGTTGTCGGGACTCGTAGTGATGCTGGTGTCGGGTCTGCTGATTGGTTTGTTGAGTCTGTGGCTGGTCAATCGCAACCTGGTGGAGCCGATCCGCAAACTGATCGACTACGTGGCGCAACTTAGTCAGGGCCGGTTCGCCGAGCGCGTGGCCAGCACCCGTCAGGACGAGTTGGGCAACCTGGCCAAGGCCGCCAACACCTTGCGCGATTTCCTCGCCGAAACCTTCAGCCGTTTGCAGCGCAGCGCGACGGACCTGGACAGCGCCAGCGGCGAATTGAACTCGATTGCCGGCCTCATGGCCAGCGGCACCAACGAGCAGTTCACCCGCACCGATCAGGTGGCCACGGCGATGAACGAAATGTCCGCCACCGCGCAAGAAGTCGCGCGTCACGCAGCCGACGCGGCACGTGCGGCCGATGACGCCGACCAGTCCGCCCAGCAGGGCGAAAAAGTCATGCAGGGCACCATTCACACCATCACCCAAATGCGCGGCGAAATCGCCAACACCGCCACGGTCATCCGTCGTCTGGAAGCCGACAGCGGGCGCATCGGTAAAGTGCTGGAAGTGATTCGCGGCATCGCCGAACAGACCAACCTGCTGGCGCTCAACGCCGCCATCGAAGCGGCCCGTGCCGGTGAAGCCGGGCGTGGTTTTGCGGTGGTCGCCGATGAAGTGCGCAGCCTGGCCCAACGCACGGCAGCGTCGATCATCGAGATCAACCAGATCATTCAAACCGTGCAAACCGGCGCAGTGGACGCGGCCCAGGCGATCGAAAGCGGTCAGTCGCGCAGCGAAGAAAGCGTCGAGCAAGTGACCCAGGCCGGCGCGATGCTCGAGCGCATCACCCATGCCGTGGAAGCCATTCGTGACATGAACCGCCAGATCGCCACCGCCGCCGAAGAACAGACTTCAGTGGCCGAAGACATTTCGCGCAACCTCACCGAAATCACCAGCATCGCCAGTACCAACCTGGACAACGTGCAGCGCACCGAAGCGGCCAGCCACAATCTGCATGGCTTGTCGGGGCAGTTGAATGAAGTGACGGCGCGGTTGAGCGCCTAGTGAAATGGGCTGTGTATCGGTTCGGTCACCGAGTCGGTACACAGTCACTCTCAAGTTCGTGCCGTGCCCGTCGATCACGGATTTGCTTAAGCCCGTGAGGGCAAGCTGAAGGTGAACGTCGTGCCCTGTTGCTCGGTCGATAGCACCTCCAGTTTCCCGCCATGGGACTGCGCAATCTGACTGGCAATGTACAACCCCAACCCGAGGCCGACCTGCGGTGTGCCGCCGGCTGGTTTCGAGTAGGGCAGGAACAGATACGGCAGCGCATCTTCGGCAATCAGCCCCTGGTTCTTAACGCTCAACACAAAGTGTCCATCGTCGACCTGCGCACTGACCTCGACCGGGTCATCGGGAGTTCCGTGGACAACGGCGTTCGCCAGCAGATTGGAGAGCAACTGTGCGACCCGTTCGCGATCGCAATGAACGTTGCTCAGGTCGCCAATCGACGACTGAATGATGCGTCTGGGGTGAATGCTCTGGATCTCGGAAATCACATGCCGCAATGCATCCGCCAGATCCGGGCACGGCTCGATATTTACGGGGATGCCTCGGCCCAGTGAGCCCCGCGCGAAGTCCAGCACATCTTCCACCAGTTTGGTCGCACGTCGGGCGCTGGTGAGGATGTGCCGGGCCCGTTGCTCATTCGCCGGGTCAGATACTTTACGCAGGAGCATTTCGGCACCGGCGCTGATGGCGAACAAGGGGTTGCGCAGATCATGACCAAGCACGGCGATGAATTGTTCGCGCAGTTCGGCGGTTTGGCGTTCCTTGACCAGCGCCGCTTCGGTCTGTTGCAGCGTTTCTTCTGCTTCGATTTGCAGCGCGAGCATTCGGGCGAACGATTCCATGGTACTCAGGATCGTGCTGGACTTGAGCGGCGCAGGGTTGGGATCAAGGGCGCAGATGGTGCCGAAAAAACGTCCGTCGGTGCGCAAAATCGGCACGGCAATGTAGCTTTCGAATTGATAGGTGCGGGGCGTGGGGTTATCGCGGTAGAGCGGGTCTTCACTGGCCTTGTCGATGACCACCGAGTGGCCCTGGCGGATTTCGTGGCTCAGGGTGGAAACCAGCTCCAGTTCACCGCCCACCTGCAAACCGAAATTCAGTCGATCGAGCACCGCGCAGGCAGTCCAGGAGTCTTCAGTGACACAGGCCACCGCGGCGAACCGCAAGCCGGTCAGCTCACTGATCACCTGAAGAATTGCCGGCACCGCGCTGATCCGGCCGATTGTGGCGATGTCTGCTGCCGCTGTTTGCCCCATATCCTTGGATCTCTACTTCAACATGCCGAATGGTTTTGAGGGATTCTAGCGGGCTTGCGCGAATTGTCGCGGCTTCGTTCGTCGCTTCAGCGAACGGCCTGGCGCCGAACGCAAAAAAGCCGCACGACCCGAGGATCGTGCGGCTTTTTGCAGATAAATCACGTGTCTTGTTTGTTGCTCAGAACCTTGCCGGTAGTGGCATCGAAGTCAACGTCCCACTCGGTGCCGTCAGCCAAGCGCAGTTCAACTTCATATTCGTAACCGTTGAAGTGGTTATCCAGGTCGGTGTCGGTAATCGTGGCACCCGGGTGCAACTTCAAGGCAGCCTGGTTCAGTTCTTCCAGGGGTTTGATCTTGCCACTCTTGACCAACTCGGGGATCTGGTCGACGCGAACGTCAGCCTGGGCCAGGCCAGCGGTGAGGGTCAGGGCAGCAGCGGTGAACAGGGCAGTTAAAGTTTTCATGAAGTTCTTTCCTTGGGTGAACTGTTTAAGTGGGATCAGGTTAGCTCGCGCAACTTAATTCACCCTTAAAAAACGTTTCGGGCTTCGATTGCGCCGTTTGTTCAATTCCGTCATCCCGACAATCTTTCATGCTGCGACCTCGATCAATGGAGGTGGTGATGAAATACATCTTTGCGCGGATCTATGCCCCAGCGTTCTGGGGCGGATTTATTGGGGCCAGCCTTTGGCTAACGGGAGTTGCCGGGTTAAGAGAGGGGTGGCTGTTGCCGCTGTTTCTCGCAGCCCTGGCCCTGTCGTTTCTGGCCGAATGGGCTTTACCCTATGAGGTGTGCTGGAATCGCTCGGTCGGTGATCGCGCTCGTGACATCGTTCACGGGTTGGTCAACGAGGCGTTGAATGCTCTCGGTTTGTTGGCGTTACCGGGCCTGGTGGCGCTGCTGTCGTTCGATGGGGCATGGCCAAGGGGGTGGCCGCTGTGGTTGCAACTGGCGCTGGCGATTTTCATCGCCGACGCCGGTCTCAGCCTGATGCACTACGCCAGCCACCGCGTGCAGTGGTTGTGGCGTCTGCATGCGGTGCATCACAGCGTTCAACGGTTATACGGCTTCAATGGCTTGATGAAACATCCGTTGCATCAATTGCTGGAAGCCTCTGCGGGGCTGTTGCCGTTGTTGCTGCTGGGCATCCCGCTGGACGTGGCGGCACTGCTGGCATTTGCCATCGCCATCCAGTTGCTGCTGCAACATTCCAATGTCGATATGCAGCTGGGGTACTTGCGCGGGATATTCGCCTGGGCGCCGGTGCATCGCTTTCATCACATGAAATATGGACGGGCCGGCGACGTGAATTTCGCCTTGTTCTTCAACCTGTGGGACTGGCTTCTGGGGACCGGGTTCTACACGGCGGATTATGAAATCCGTCAGGGCGACCTGGGCATCGGCAGCCGACCAGACTTCCCTCGGGACTACGTAGCGCAACTGCTGGACCCGTTCGGGCCGGTGTCGTTGAGCAAAGAACCCGCGGTACCTGAGCCGTTGCGGCGCTGAATCAAGCCAGTAGACGCAGATCGATGTGTTGCAACGCTTGGCGAGCGGTCACGCCGAAGAGCTTTTTCAGACTCCGGGAGAAGTGCGCAGAATCGGCAAACCCGGCCTCGTGCGCGGCGTCAGTCACGGCGCTGCCGGCCAGGATCAGCACCATCGACAGCCGCAGTCGCCGCCATAGCACCAGCCTGCGCACAGGCAGGCCGAGGTGACTGGCGAACAGCCGTTGCAATTGACTTAAGGACAGGTGTGCCTCGGCAGCCAATGCGCTTGCCGGCACCTTGGTCGTCAGCAACCCGTCGAGGGTGGACAAGGCGCGCTCGATCCGAGGATCGCCAAGGGATCGGCGTGGACAATGGCGAACGGCGTGGTCGAGGCTTTCAAGGGACAATGCGGCCTTGAAGACGACGTTGTTCAGCACCTGGTTGTCGAACATGAGTGGCTCTGCATAGACCGTGAACACCACATCCGGCGCCTCGACAATGGAGTGGCAGATTTGAGAGGGGATGAACAGGCGATGGGCCGTTTGGTTCACGCCGTCGAGATTGACGGTGACCGGTCGATCAGGGGCCAGGATCAGTTGATGGGCGTAATGGGCATGGGGCGCAGTGCGCCCCAGCTTTCCGTGGATCAGACCATAATCACGCCCTAACCACAGGTGGCCTGTCCACTCGTTATTTTGCGTCACTCAGTAACCGTTGTTCTGCAACAACTGCGCAACACTCGCCGCCGCCGGACGCTTATAGAACTTCAGCAGTTCGCTGGCGCGGTTGGTGAAGATGCCATCGACCCCGGCATCCGCCACTTTCTGATAATCCACCGCATCGTCGATGGTGTAGACGTGCACCAACAGGCCCTGATCGTGGGTGTACTGGTTCATCCACGGTTTCACCAGGTCCGAGTAGCTCTGATCGCCACCCTTGGTGAGTGCGGCCGAAGGGCCGGTACCGATAGCGCCCTGGGCCTTGGCGTACTCGACCCATTGCTGGAATTCGGCTTTGTCTTTTGGCTCCTGCCTGGCGTAGTAGGTCGCTTTATCCTTGTCACCGGATTCGGCGAACGTCACTTTGGATTTCGGCTCGATGCTGCCTTCGCCCACCCACAACAGCAGGATTTTCGGCACTTGCGGCATTTCCTTCTCGAGCAGTTCGAGGCTGCTCTTCTCGAAGGTTTGCAGCACCACTTTGCCTTTGCCCTGGCCGACCGCCAGTTCGCTCTTCGCCAGTTTCGAACCGACCGGGCTCAGCCAGCCGCGGTCCTGCAATTTATCCTTGAGGTCGCGCTCGATACCGGGAAACTGCTTCGGCTCTTTGGTTTCGATGTACAGGCCCGGCTTGTGCAGCGGGTTGCCCTGGGCGATGTCGATGATTTCATCCAGGGTCAGGATCTTCAGACCTGCGTAGCCCGGACGCGCGCGATCCGGGTAAGCGCGGTTGAACCAGCTGCCGGCATCCAGGGTTTTGAGTTCGGCGATAGTGAATTCGTTGGCCTGGCTGTCCTTGCGTTCAGGGAATTTGGTGGCGACATCCGTGGTGCGTTGCAGGTTGTTGTCGTGCAGGGCGAACAGCACGCCGTCCTTGCTGCGTTGCAGGTCCAATTCCAGGTAATCGGCACCCAGATCACGGGCCAGTTTGTAGGCCGCAGCGGTGGATTCCGGTGCATCGAAAGACGCGCCACGGTGAGCGATCACCGCCGGGTGCGGAATGCCCAAACGGGTCGCCAGTGCGGTGGGGCTTGGCTCGGTGGTGGCCTGTGCCTGGCCGAGGCCGAGCATCAGGCTCAGCAGCAAGGCGCTCTTGGTGAAGTTGACAGGCATGCTCGAAGTCCTTTTGCGATGGGTTTTCAAAGACGTATCTTTTAACAACTGAGCGCCGCTTGCGCTATCGCCAGACCGACATAAACGTGTTTAAAGGAGTTTTTTCAGCGCATTTGTGCGCTTCTTTGCAGTACTCTTGGCTCCGGCAATTTCCCCGGCAGAGGGAAACCCGTTCGCTTGCCCAGCGTGTAAACCATCGATCACCGGTCCTTTGCGACCTTTTGTGAGGTTTATCATGCGCATCACTTCCCAGCTCATTTGCCAGGCCGCCGACCAACTCAAAGGCTTCGTCGGCCTCAATCGCAAGACCGGCCAGTACATCGTTCGTTTTAGCGAAGACTCGTTCGGCATGGACGTGGCTGATGACGGCATCATCCCCACCAGTGAATTCGTCTGGGCTCCTGGCCCCGAGCAGACCATGACGCTCAAGCGCGAACTGATCCAGTTGCTGCTGGACCAGAACATCGACGACCGGATCAACATCACTGAACCGTTGCGGGTGTATATGAATCGGCGGGAAGTGCCGCAGATTACGGCGGTGAGGAGTTTGGTGCGGGGTTGAGGGTTTTGTACTGGCTGTCAGGGCCTCTTCGCGAGCAAGCCCGCTCCCACATTTGATCCCTGTTGGGCACAAATCTTGTGCGCGCAGGAGATCCCCCTGTGGGAGCGGGCTTGCTCGCGAAGGCGATGCTAAAAACACCACAGCAATCACTGCTCAAACAGATACGCCCGCTCAACCCTGCACACCCGCGTATGACACGCCGAATACCAGGTCGACCGCCCACGCTCGCGAATCGCACTGTGCTCGGGATGATGTTTCCAGGCCAGGATCGCCGCTTCGCTATCCCAGTAGGACACTGTTATTCCAAGCCCATCCGCACCTCGGGCCGATTCCACGCCAAGGAAGCCGGGTTGCTCCCGGGCCAGTTGCACCATGCGTTCGGCGGCCTGTTCGTAACCGTGATCGTCGTCGGTGCGCAGTGAGGTGAAAATCACCGCGTAGTAAGGCGCTGCAGGCGTTTGGGCGCTCATGATTGTGGCCTCGCACAGGCCTCGATCAACGCCCGGACCAACGGCGGCAGAACACCCTTAAGCGCGGCGCGTTCCGGTTGGAACAGCGTTGCGACAAAGAACGGGTGATCTTTTAGCTCCACCGCCCGCAGCCCTCCCGTCGAATCGTGGCCCACCGCGTGCAACTGTTGTTTCAGCAGCTCCCGTTCAAACTCGGGATTCACGCCATAACGGCAGCGATATCCCTCGCGAATTTCAGCGTTTTCGTACGCCTTGGCGATCAACGAGCCTTCAACCAAATGAATGCTGTCGACGGCTTCCACCAGCGAACAGGTCAGCGGCGTGAGTAATGCCCGCGTCGCATCGGGCGATGTCTCGCCGTGTTCGGCATCGTTCCAGCCCAGAACGTTGCGGGCGAATTCGAGCACCGCGTGCTGAAAACCGCCGCAAGTGCCGAGGAAAGGTCGCTGTTGCTCGCGGGCAAAACGGATCGCCCGTAACGCGCCGTCCATGTCGCGATAAGGGCTGGCGGGCACGCACCAGAAACCATCGAAGTCATTCAGTGGCGTAGCGGCGTTGACGGTATCAGTGGCCAACCATTGAAACTGAATGCCTTGACCTGAGTGTTCGGCGGCCATGCCGAGGGCGACGGGAATGGCTTGGTGGGCGGTGACCTGTGGGTCGTATTCGCCGATCAGGGCGATGCGGATGGCGCTGGTTTCCATGAGTGATCTCGACGCTTGTTGATTCCAGTTGCCCACTATAGATTGGCGTTCACGCAATCAATATTGGCGTTATCCCAAGTGATCAATGCATCGACGCACTATCGACTGGAGTACCCGGACCTGTCCCTGATCCTCGCCCTGGTGCGCGGCGGCTCTCTGGCCCGGGCGTCGGCGCTGTTGAAGGTCGACGTGTCGACGGTGTTTCGCGCCGTCCGCCGACTGGAAGCCGCGTTGGGTCAGCAACTGTTCGAAAAGAGCCGCGCCGGTTACCTGCCGACCACGCTGGCGCAGACCCTGGCCGAGCAGGCTGAACGCGCCGAACAAGCGCTGGAGGCGGCGCGCATTGGCGTGGAGCAGGGCGGTGAAATCATCAGCGGCACTGTGCGCCTGACGTGCACCGATTCAGTCCTGCAAAGTTTGTTGTTGCCGGCGCTGGCGCGGTTCATGCCGTCCTATCCGGCGCTGACCATTGAACTCTGCACCTCCAACGACTTCGCCAACCTCAGCCGTCGCGACGCCGACATCGCCTTGCGGTTGACCCGCACACCGCCCGAACATTTGGTGGGGCGGCGGTTGGCGGATATTTCCTACCGGGTCTGTGCCAGCGCGGCCTATCTGCAATCAGTCGACTCCCACGACCTGGCTGCATTGACCTGGATCGCCCCGGACGACTTCCTGCCCGATCACCCCACCGTCGCATGGCGGCGTCAGCAGTTGCCTGGCGTGACGCCTGGTTATCGCTGTAACAGCATGTTGTCAGTGACAGAGTTAGTGCGGGCCGGGCTGGGTGTCGCGGCGTTGCCGGACTTTTTGATCGGTGATGGACTGCAACCGTTGACCGAGCCCTTGCACGGTTACGACACGGCACTGTGGTTGCTCACACGCCCGGACTGCCGCGCATTGCGCTCGGTGGTGACGTTGTTCGATGAATTGGGGCGCGCGCTGAAGTTTCCTTGAGTCGGATCACGCCTTCGGTGGCTCTTTGCCTACGAAGTGTTGATGCATTTCCGACGTCAGGCTTTCGATACGCTCGGTCAGGGTTTTGGTGATTTCGGTAAGCCGGGTGTTTTGCTCCAGCAGTTCCAACAGTTGCGCGGTGTGTCGCGCGGCTTGGGCCTGACGTTCACTGTTGGCGACGGCCAAGGCTTCACGATGTCGCGCATCGGCGTCTGAGTGGGCTTTGTCCCGCGCCGCCTGGCGCGTCTGGGCCAGCAGAATCAGCGGCGCGGCATAGGCCGCTTGCAGGCTGAACGCCAGGTTAAGCAGGATGAACGGGTACACATCGAAATCGGTCACGCCGGACAAGTTCAGGCAAATCCAGACCACCACAATCAGGGTCTGGGCGCCGAGAAAAGTCGGCGTGCCGAAGAATCGTGCAAAGGCCTCGGCGCGCAGGGCAAAACGGTCGGTACCAAAAGTAGGTGCCAGATGAGCGTGAGGGCGATGGAAGCGCAGGTGATCGACGGGGCCGGTTTTTTCGGTTTCGGTTTCGCGGGTCGGGGTGCTCATGGTGCTCTCTGCATGGCGCTGGGACTGAGGCTCACTATAGCTCCAGCGCCAGTTTCATTCTGAAACACATTTCGGTGTTTCTACTCAGAGCGACCTGTCAGCGATAACGCGGCGGACATTGTCATTTTTTGCAACCCGATTCAGAGCTGATAACAGGCCAGAAACATGTCCAGGGCCGACTCCACAACGGTGTGCTGCATCTCGGGCGACAAGCCTGGCTGGCCCATGGAGATCTGCGGCCAGAACGCAAAGGACTTGAGCAATCCCTGGACCTGTTGTGCGGCGAATTCGGGTGCGACCGGTTTCAATCGGCCATCGGCCTGAGCGGCGCGAATCCATACAGTCACGCCTTCTTCGCGCTCGCCCATTCGGGTGACCATGTTCTGCGCGCGCTCGGGAGAATGGATGGTGGCGGCGATCGCCACTCGTGCCAGATCGAGAAAATTGTCATCGGCCAGCATCTGCAATTTCGCCTGCAACATAAGACGCAACTGGTCGCGCAGGGGCAGGTCAGGGCGATAGGCGGTTTCCTGTTCGGCCGTTACCCGCGCCCACAATTGATTGAGGATTTCGGCGAACAACTCTTCCTTGCTCGGGAAGTGGTTGTACACGGTGCGCTTCGACACGCCAGCGGTGGCGGCGATCTTGTCCATGCTGGTGATGTCGAAACCGTTGGCACGGAATTCGGCAATCGCCGCCTGAATAATGGCTTCGCGTTTACGATCGGTGAGGCGTTGTGGAGCTGTCATAAATACGCTTAGGCAGGAAAAGTGGAGAACTACACTTGGCAGTTTACTTGCGAACGGCTTTGATGCAACCTTGAAACTACACTGTGCAGTGTAATATTTTGTTAATCCTGCCCAGTAAAAAATAGAATCTGCGGCTGATGCGTGCGTGCTTTGGCCATCTATCGTCCCCAAGGGGGGAAATCGCGAATCTGCGGTTTTCCTGGAGTCATTCAGTCATGGCCACTTTAACTTCTCCAGCGGATAACGCCGCAACGCCTGAAGCTTCACGACAGGCGCAAGGGCAATATCGAAATCATGTACCGGTGAAGCGCCAAGGCTTTCGCAAAACCTTGCGCATTCTGTGGGACTTTATCTTCCACAAACCGCGCGACACCCGTCCGTCTGCTCCCGTCCCGGTGCAAACCCTGACCCAGGCAGCGTTGATCGCTGCGCCCAACCACAGCGTCTATCGCCTTGGTCATTCCACTGTACTGCTGAAACTGCGAGATAAATTCTGGATCACCGACCCGGTCTTCGCCGAGCGCGCATCGCCAGTGCAATGGGCCGGCCCGAAGCGTTTCCATCAGCCACCGATCAGCCTCGAAGACCTGCCGTCGATTGAAGCGGTGATCCTGTCTCACGACCACTATGACCACCTCGACTATCAGGCCGTGCTCAAACTGGCGGACAAGACCCAATACTTCCTTACCCCGCTGGGTGTGGGCGACACCCTGATCAAATGGGGCATCGATGCCAGCAAAGTGCGCCAACTGGATTGGTGGCAGAGCACCGAGGTCGATGGCCTTCAATTCGTCGCCACCCCTTCGCAGCACTTTTCCGGCCGTGGTCTGTTCGACGGTAACCGCAGCCTTTGGGCATCGTGGGTGATGATCGACGGTGACACGCGGCTCTTCTTCAGTGGCGACAGCGGCTACTTCGACGGCTTCAAACGCATTGGCGAACAGTACGGCCCGTTCGACCTCACGCTCATGGAAACCGGCGCCTACAACGTCGAGTGGCCGCATGTTCACATGCAGCCCGAGCAAACCCTGCAAGCGCACATCGACCTTAAAGGGCGCTGGTTGCTGCCGATCCACAACGGCACCTTCGACCTGTCGATGCACGCCTGGTACGAACCCTTCGATCGTATTCTGGCGTTGGCCTGGGAGCGGAGCGTGTCGATCACCACGCCGCAGATGGGCGAAGCGTTCAACGTGATGTATCCGCAACGGGGCAGTGCGTGGTGGTTTGAGGTGGAAGGTGAAAGCGATCAGGCGGCGCCTCAGAACGCTTGATGTTGTGCTGCCGGGCCGCTTGCCGTGGGAGCGGCCGGTAAGTGATGCCGACTGCAATCTGTAGCAGCTGGCGAAGCCTGCGTTCGGCTGCGCAGCAGTCGTAAAATCAGAGATTGCGGTATGTCAGGCAGACCGCGTCAGCCGGATTCACGACTGCTGCGCAGCCGAACGCAGGCTTCGCCAGCTGCTACAAAGAGGATGTGTTCGTCCCCATCTATCTGCGTTCGCCCAAATTTGGATATTCCGAGATTTTTGCCACGGTCAAATCGCGAAATTTTCCACTCAGTAATTCGTCCAGTTCTTCCTGCGACAGTCCGAGCCTTTGCGCGGCCTCAGTCTTGCTCAGCCGACCGTTTTGGAGGAGCAGGCCAATCTTCATGACGTATTCGGCTTTGGCCCGCATCTCACCCGCCTCGGGGTAGCCCGGCGCCTCATGAACGCAGCGGTTGCTTCCATCGATTTCATTCATTTGCTGACACCTCACTCAACCATTGCATAATCCGCCCGCCCCACCGGATCCGGTGTCGACCCTCTCACATTCATCCCTCTGCCCGGTGCAAATCCCGGGAAGAACACCAGGCCTTGCGACTCAAACCGATACGCCAACGCCAGCCGGGTGACATCGAGCACCTCGCGTTCTGCCTCGAAGCGCTGAATGGCGTCAACGGAAACCCCGGATTCCTCGGACAGCTCTTCAACACTCCAGCCCAGCATCGCTCGGGCCTGGGCACAGTGGGCGGGGGTGAACTGGAAGAGGGCGATACGTTCCAGGGTGATTTTCATCGCAAGAGTGGCCATGGTGTTCTCCGGGCTCGAGAGTGCTGATTCAAAATGTACTGTGTTTTTGTACAGTTGTTTTGATCCCGGATCAAACTCATTTTTTTGATCGATTCTGTTTTTCGCTCCGACAGGCGCTTGGGAGCGACTACGCTGTTTCTATGCGGGCACCTGAAAGCTCAAGGCTTTCAACGCCCGTGAGCAGCAATGATTGAACGTCAGCTTTCTGATCTTCAATACAGGGAAGGTGGCGTTTATGACGCAGTGCGCCACAGCGTTATGCAGGGAAGGGAATCATGAAAAGACTACGTCTGTTATGTGCCCTGATCGGTTTTACAAGCTTGCCCGTCGCGGCTGATATGGCATCGTTGAGCAAAGAGGCCTTTGTCGGCAACCTGATAAATCAAATGACCCTGGAGGAAAAAATCGGCCAACTGCGGCTGATCGCTATTGATGAAAAGATGACGCCCGAAAAAATACGCGAAGAGATCGCCGCCGGGCGAATCGGGGGTACGTATAACTCTGTGAGCCGTTACGTAAACCGACCCATGCAGGACGCGTCTCAACAAAGCCGCCTGAAAATCCCGATGTTTTTCGGCTGGGACGTGATACACGGCCATCGAACCATTTTTCCCATTGGCCTGGCGTTAGCCTCCAGCTGGGACATTGGCGCTATTGAGCTAAGTGGTCGGATAGCGGCAAAAGAAGCCAGCGCGGACGGTATCGACATGACCTTCGCCCCGATGATAGATATCGCCCGGGATCCTCGCTGGGGACGCACCTCCGAAGGCTTTGGTGAAGACACCTACCTCGTTTCGCGCATTGCCAAAGCGATGGTTCAGGCCTACCAGGGCGCAAGCCCGAATGCACCCGACAGCATCATGGCCAGCGCCAAACATTTTGCGTTGTATGGGGCTGTCGAGGGTGGGCGCGACTACAACAGCGTCGACATGGGCCTGGCCAGGATGTACCAGGATTACCTGCCACCTTATCGTTCGGCGATTGACGGGGGTGCGGGGGCGATGATGGTGGCGCTTAACTCGATAAATGGCGTGCCAGCCGCTTCCAATGCATGGTTGATGCAAGACCTGCTGCGCAAGGCATGGGGCTTCAAGGGTCTGGTCATCAGCGACCATAACGGGATAAACGATCTGGTTCAGCATGGCGTGGCGAAGAATCACCGAGAAGCGGCCAGGCTCGCGATCAAGGCCGGCGTTGATATGAGCATGAACGACTTCTCCTATGGTCCGGAGCTATCGGGGCTGCTTGAGTCGGGCGCTATTTCCCAGAGCAATATTGATAACGCGGTGCGGGAAGTGCTGGGGGCCAAGTACGACATGGGGCTGTTCGAAGACCCTTACCGGCGCATCGGCATTGCCAGTGAAGACCCCGCTGACAACAATGCCGAATACCGTCTGCACAGAGCCCAGGCCCGTGAGGTGGCACGCAAGACATTGGTGCTGCTGAAGAACGAAAACGGCCTCTTGCCGCTGAAAAAAGAGGGCGTGATCGCACTCATAGGCCCATTGGCAAAAAGTACCGTCGATATCATGGGCAGTTGGTCCGCAAGCGGCGTGCCCGCGCAATCGGTGACGATCTACGACGGCCTGAAAAACGCAATGACCCAGGGTTCGCTGATCTATGCCCGAGGAGCCAATCTCGAGGAGGATCAGGAGGTCGTTAAATACCTGGAATACCAGGGAGTGTCCGAAATCGCGAACGACCCTCGCCCGGCAGCAGAAATGATTGATGAAGCGGTGAAGGCTGCACAGCAAGCCGATGTTGTGATTGCGGTAGTGGGCGAGCCCCGCAGCATGTCTCATGAAGCGGCCAGTCGAACCAGTCTCGACCTGCCTGGGCGCCAGAGTGAATTGATCACCGCCCTGAAAGCCACCGGCAAGCCGTTGGTACTGGTGTTGATGAACGGCCGGCCACTGTCCATCGGCAAGGAGCAGAAACAGGCCGATGCGATTCTGGAAACCTGGTACAGCGGCTCGGAAGGAGGCAACGCCGTGGCTGATGTGCTATTCGGCGACTACAACCCGTCTGGCAAATTACCCATCACCTTTCCACGCTCCGTGGGCCAGATCCCCAATTACTACAGCCACTTGAATACCGGTCGCCCCTACATAGCGGGTGCGCTTCGCAACTACACGTCGCAATATTTCGATCAATCCCACGGTCCGCTTTATCCCTTCGGCTATGGGCTGAGCTATACCGACTTCAGCCTGACCGACATGGCCTTATCGTCGACCACGCTGAGCAAGACCGACAACCTCGTCGCCAGCGTCATGGTGAAGAACACCGGCCAGCGCGACGGCGAAACGGTGGTTCAGCTGTACATCCGCGATGTCGTGGGATCCGTTAGCCGTCCGGTCAAAGAACTGAAGAACTTTCAAAAAATCATGCTCAAGGCCGGAGAAGAGAAAGCGGTCCATTTCAGCATTAACGAGAACGACTTGAAGTTCTTCAACACCCAATTGGAATACGCCGCCGAGCCGGGTGAGTTCCGGGTGCAAATCGGTCTGGATTCCCAGGATGTGAAGGAGCAGAGTTTTGAGTTGTTGTCAGAACAAGGCAGTGGCTAAGGCCGGTAAGTTAAGGCTGAACACCACAATCCCTTGTGGGAGCGAGCCTGCTCGCGATGATGGCGGTACATTCAGCATCAATGTCGGCTGACCCGCCGCTATCGCGAGCAGGCTCGCTCCCCCATGGATTGCGCTTTACTGACTGTAGCGGCCTCGCTATTTCGCCCCCTCCAACCAAACGGACGGTGCCTGCCCCAGCACGCGGCGAAACATCGTCGAGAACGCCGCCGGGCTGTCATAGCCAAAATCCAGGGCAATCCGCGTCACCGGCGTGCCCACCGCCAGCCGCGCCAAAGCCAGCACTACACAGGCCCGCTGCCGCCATTGGCTGAAACTCAGCCCGGTCTGTAGGCGGAACAGACGATTAAAAGTACGCAAACTGATATGCAACTGATCAGCCCAGTGTTGCGGCGATTGGTGAGCGTCCGGTTGCTGGAGAAACATCTGACACAACCCAAGCAGCCGCGCATCCAGGGGCAGCGGAATGTGCAACGGCAAGTGAGCGCTACGGGCCAGTTCGTGCAATAGCAAGTCGATCAGCGCACCATCGCGCCCAGCCTCGTCGTACTCCAGCGCAACCTCCACCGCCTCCATCAGCAAATGCCGCATCAACGGCGAAACACTGATCACCTGACAGCGATTACCCAAATCAACCGCCCCCGGTTCGATGTACAAGCTGCGAGTGCTCACCCCCAACATCAACACCTCATGCGCCACCCCCGGCGGAATCCACACCGCCCGCTGCGGCGGCACCACCCAATTGCCGTCGTGCGTACTCACCTGCATCACCCCGGTGGCGCCGTACAACAACTGCGCCCGCCGGTGGGTATGGCGCGGCAACAGCTGCCCATCACGGTAATCCGTGCCGAGGGCCACCACCGAGCGTGGCGTGTCATCCAGCAGATCAATCGAAACATTGCGCATCGAGTGGTACCCAGCGATTGGCGTAAACGCAAATATTATTGGCTGACTTGCTGAAGCAGGCCAAGCCCTAATACCAGTAAGTTAAGAGCACTCCATGTGGGAGCGGGCTTGCTCGCGAAGACGGCGGCACAGCCAACATTAATGTCGCCTGACACACCGCTTTCGCGAGCAAGCCCGCTCCCACAATGGAGTGCTCTTACTTAACTTACCGGCGATAGGCCAAACCCCATCGCTCTATCGTCGATCACTCTCAACCAACGGACGATGCGCGATGTTCTTCTACCTCTTGCTGGCACTCTTCGGCTGCATGACCGGCGTCACCGCCGTGCTGTTCGGCTTCGGCGGCGGCTTCGTCGTCGTGCCCTTGCTGTACCGCATGCTCACGGCCAGCCATGGCGCCGACGATCCCATCAGTCAATCGGCGATGCACATCGCCGTGGCCACCTCGACCTGCGTAATGATCGTCAACGCCCTGATCGCCACCGCAAAACATCACCGCGCCGGTAATCTCATTCGCCATTACCTGTGGCCGTTGGGCGGGTTCATCGGTTTGGGCGCGATCATCGGCGCCGTTGCAGCGATGTGGGCGAGTGGCGAGTTGATTCGTTTTGCCTTCATCGCCTACCTCGGCGTGACGATTCTGGACTGCCTGTTCCGACGCGGATTTCTCACACAGTCCGACGCTGTAATCCCACGGCGATTGGGCAGGGCAGAAGTGTCGGGCGGCGGTGTAGGCATCGGCACCATCGCCACCTTTCTCGGCGTGGGCGGCAGCGTCATGACCGTGCCGTTGTTGCGGCGTTGTGGGCTGAGCATGTCCCAGTCGACGTCCATGGCCAATCCGTTGAGTCTGCCGGTTGCGCTGGCTGGAACACTGACTTACATGGCGATGGCGGGGTTTGCCGGGTTTGATTTGGGGCGGTGGTTTGTCGGTTATGTGGATGTGCTGGCGTTTACGGTGTTGACGGCTGGATCGCTGGTGGGGATTCGCCTGGCGACGCCGTGGATCGGGCGGATACCGGATCGGGTGCATGCTCGTGTTTATATTGGTTTGCTGGTGGTGGTGATGCTCAGCATGGCGATGAAGTGAGACGTGCAATGAGGCTCGATTCCCTCCTGCAACCTCGCCATAATCCGTCCTCGTTCAACCTGCGCCGCCTTCAATCTGCCCGGCGCTGCTTCCGACTCATTCAGGGATCGATCAATGCTCAAAGGATTGTTACGCCTGGCGCCAGTCGCCACGCTGTTACTCATGCTGTGTTCCACTGCTCATGCCGAGGATGGGAGACTAGTGTTCACCGGCACCCTGGGCAAGATGCCGATCGTGCTGGAACTGAATACTTCTAACGCTGAAAACATAAGTGGTCGCTATTTCTATCAGAAATACCGCAAGGACCTGGTGCTCAGCGGCATCAAGAATGGAGAGATGCTGGTACTCGATGAGGGTGAACAGCGCTATGGAGAGAAAACCCCAAGGCCTCAAATTCATCTGAATATCGAGCCCAATAGATTTTGGGGGGATTGGAGCAACGACGAAGGAAAAACTCTGAAGATAGAATTGGTGGAAGCCAAACTGCCGGTAATGCCTGCCGGTACTCTGCCTTACCTCGCCAAACTCCATGAAACTGAGCCGTACGAATATCTGCGCCTTCAAGGTATGAAGCTCAAACAAGGAAAGACAGAAACGTTCAATGGCTACTCACTGCAATGGTGGAGCGAACCGCAAACAAAGACGACGCTGTTTGAAGTCGTTTCGGGCTACACCGCCGAAGAGCGTCAGCGGATCAATCAACAGTTGATGGGGCGCTTGTGGCTGGAAGTAGTGGGTTATTACGGATGTCTCGCCGGCGGTGGCGTGAATTTCTATCACCAAACGATCAAACCGTTGTTGATGACGCCTTCGGTCATCAGCGTGAACATCGGTACTGAGTACAGCTGTGGCGGCGCTTACCCGGATCAGAACGATGTGCCGCTCAACCTGGATGCCAAGACCGGCAAGCCTTTAGTACTTGAAGATATTCTTTGGGTGGGAGAGGGGAAACCACTGCATTACGAAGAACTCTACGGTGAAAGCGATCAGTCACCTGACACGTTCACCGCGTTTTCTGCGTACCGCTCCAACGAATTCGCGCCATGGTTGGTGGCCCAGCTCAGTAAGCTTTATCCCGATCAAATGACCAGTGATGAGGAATGTGCCTACAGTGATGTAGATCCGTGGCGTTTCCTGTCTTGGCATTTCGCCGAAAACGGCATCAAGCTAGAGCCATCATTTCCTCATGTAGCCGCTTCGTGTGGGTATGTTGAATGGAGCGTCCTGCCCTACAACCTCATCAAACAACACCCCGGCGGCGTAGCGCTGCAACTGCCCTGAGGCGAATTTACTTCTCCGCCAACCCCGGCGCTTCACGAATGATGAAGTGATCCAGGTTCTAACGGACTGGCTGAGCTACCCTCGTATTCAGTTGGGGTTTGCCATTGAGGGCAGTTTCTCCGACTACCACGAGTCGAAGGAAATATGGTTTTGGAAGGTCATATGAAAATTGTTAAAGGGGCCTTGTTCGTCATCCTCATGGTTGCCTTGGCCGTTGGGGCATTTAATTTGTTATTCGTGGCAGTGTCTGATTACTTTGGGCCGTTCTACGAAAGTGAAGCGGACCAACGTCGGAACTTTGCAATTTGGCTTTTGGGTAATGCGGGGGGTGGGATGCTTTCGATTGTTATGGGGGTTGTTTTGTATCGGCGTTATCTGCGCAGAGCACGTGTTTGAACGACACGATGGCCGCCGTCCCGACGCAATATCAGCCACAGCAATAACGCGGTGACGCCGATTACTTACCCGCCAACCCCGGCGCCTCACGAATAATGAAGTGATCCAGGTTCTCAATATTGGCACTGAACACCCCGAACGTCTGTTCGGGGTTTTTCTTGCTCGGCACTTGCTTCAACTCCGGCGTCACCCCATAAAAGAAGCAATACAACTCGGCGTCACTGTCGACCGCGTGCTTGATCTCCTCCAGAAACGCTTTGCGCTTGCGGTAGTTGTCGATCAGCTTCTTGCTCAAATAAACGTTCACCGAATAAGGCTTCTTCTTCGCCTCATCCGGTTGCTTGAACCAGACCTTCTGCTCGAAATCGATGCGAAAGCTCTGGGTGTAATCCTTGATCTCCTTGATCTTGCCCCAGTAAATCAGCCCCTTGTTGTCCTGCAGATACTCAATCTTCTTGAAGAACGACCCATAAGGCGCCGAGTGCTCGCCAATCTTCAGCGGCATGCGCTTGAGCAGCTCCTTGTCCTCGAAGTTCGACACAAAACACTCCACCGGATGGGCGAAGACGCTAGTCTTGTCCGGCGCCGACTCCCGGCTCGGATGCTCGACGTTACTGGCCGCTGAAGCTGTTTTTGGGTCATCCCGCATGACATCCGCCGCCACCGCCGGGCTCGCAGGCTTACGCACATACTCACGCCGAGTCAGCAACAACTCCGACGGGAAATGCTCCTCCCGACCGTCATCCGATTCCGCACCGTCCGCCTCCAGGCCCGACGCCGGTGTCTTCAGACTGACATAAGGACAACCCTCAACATGCCGCGTGCTGGGAATGTTCTTGAAGTGCGGCGTGCGCACGTAATTCACGTTCTTGGCGTTGAACGTCCCCAGCACGTTGGTCGCATCGAACGCCGAACGGCAGGCATCGTTGGGGCACTGGAAGTGTTCCTTGGCGGAATCGAACTCCATGGTTTCGTCGAAATTCAAATCGCGCACGTCATAGATCGACAGCTTGTCGTCGAGGCTGAGGCAGTAGGCGAGGTCGAATTTCATGGTGGGCTCGGGTCCGTGAGTGGGGAAGGGTATTAATAGCGGGAGGGGGGCGGGTTGCACTGACTGTTTTCAATACAATGCAAAACCTGGAGCCCAGCACCGGTTCTGTATATGGGAGCAATCCAACCGATTGCAGCATTTCTCCTAACCTCATAGATGCCTCCACATGATCCATGTGCTTTGACATCGCCGCTCGATAATCGAGCTACTGAATAAGTTGAGGTTAATCCCGTTCGTGGCCCCAACGTCAGACAGGCTGGGGGATTCGAAAATAGCTTCCTATAGAGGTTGCAACACGGCTTGTAAGATAGTACTTAAGGCTCTGTAGGAGTAGTCCTCATCCGGGGATACAGTAGCCTCAAAATCGAGCAAAAAAGCCAACACTGTAAGATTTTGGGAACCTTCCGATAAGAAAGTCACGTTTTTTGCTATGCGAAAACTGACGATACAGCCATGGAGTGCTTCCGATGAAAGGTATTGAGGCTGGCGCTAGCTCGATGGTAGAAATTTTTGAAAAAGAGGCTTGTTACCGTTCGCCTCTCTTCCAACGGCAGTACGTTTGGGGTAAGACACAGATTAGTGAACTTTGGGATGACATCACCCAAATCGTGGAAGGAGTCGAGTCGTCCAGATTTCTCGGAGCAGTTGTTTTCGACATAAAAAGTGCTGGCAGGGCCTTCAACGCTGACGACATTCAAATCATCGACGGACAGCAGCGTTTATCCACGATTTATTTTTTTATTATTCAGTTTGGTTTGCTCGCTGATAAACACGGCCTCAATGATGTTGCCAAAGATTTATTCGAGAAATATGTACTTATACAGAAGACGAAACAACGCGGCGAGCCGAAAATACTCCCAACCCTTCTCGATTTACGGCAGCTAAATAACGTCCTTCGCGAAATACCTGATAAATATTCAGCAAAAGCCCTGTTTGATCATGGGGATAAAAATGGTCGTGTAAAAGATGCCAATCTCGAAATTTCAAAGCTGATTGAGAAATCTTGCTTAGATGAAAGCGGTGGTTTCAGTAACGAACTTTTTGAAAGGCATTTAATTGTTTTGCTTGAGAGGCTTCAAGTTGTAACTATTTATCTTGGTGATGACCAGGATCCACATCAAGTTTTTGATAGTCTGAACGCCAAGGGAATAAAATTAGAAAGCAAGGATTTGATTAGAAACTTGGTTTTTCAGAAAACACTTGAAAACCCAGAAGCTACCGAAATGGTTTATCGCTCCTATTGGCTGCCTCTTGAGGAGTCCATGGGCGATCACTTTGAGACCTACTTTTTTCCATTTTCACTTTCCGACACTCCATCAACAACAAAATCAAAAATGCTCACAACCCTTAAGGCGAGATGGAAGGATTGGAGTGCGCAAGAAATAATTAAAGATATCAAGCGACATAGGGATATATATCTATGTTTTGTAGGGGGCGAAGAACACCTTAATGAGGTGCAACAACGACACGAGTTGTCCGCCCGTACGATGGATGCAATTGCTTGTTTGAAGGGCATAAAAATGCCGACTTCTGTGCTTCCATTTATTTTTAGACTTTTCAGCTTGATGACGGCAGAAAGCTTAAAGCAAGATATCTTTGCGACTTATTTAGAGCTGATTGAATCCTTTTTAGTGCGTCGGGCTATTTGTGGCTACGAGCCTACAGGTCTGCACGCTTTGTTTAAGGATGTTTTTAATAAAATTGGCGACAAAGGGGGGCATGATAATCCCGCTACGTTTTTAGAGATAATCGCGGAAAACAAGACCATTGTCTTCCCTGATAATGATATGTTTTTTGAAGCAATATGCAACAAGCCGCTTTACTCTCGAAAAATAAGCAAATATGTAATAATTGAGTATGAAAATGGATTTGACGGCGATCCAATTTCGCATTCCCAACCAATGACTATTGATCATGTTATGCCGCAGAATTCAAATAACTGGGAAGTTGATGAGGATGAGCACGGGCGCTTTTCAGATACATGGGGGAATTTAGTTCCGCTTAGTAGTCCGTCCAACTCGAAAAAAAGCAATAGAAGCTGGGATGATACTCAAATTATTTACCGCGACGAGACGATATATCGAACGCCGAAGACTATTGCAAATCTGAAAGAATGGAATATTGAAATGATAAAAAAACGCAGCGCAGATATTGCGACCTGGGCTTGTAAGCGCTGGAGTGCCTCCGTTTGATAAAGTGTGGCAGGCTTTAAGCTGGGGCCTTAAGGGTACAGGTCCATATCCCCCTCTAAGATAGGATGCTCCGGCATAGAACAATATCAAAGCCTGAGATCTTAGGGGGGGCGGGCTTTTAGGGCTCCGAAGATGATTGCCCAATCAACAACTGCTCGATCATGTGATTAGTGCGAGCAATAAGCGCCAATTACTCACGCTTCAGTCGCTTCACCTTTGTATATAGCGATAAGGTGAACTCAACTTGGTCGCTCGATAGATGACAGCGCCGATGGCAGTTTGGGCAAAGTGCGACAGTGTTAGTGATGCAATCCGAACCTTTCTGCGCCAAATGCTTAACGTGATGAACCTCAAGAAACGGCAGACCATCGGCTTCAAACGGCGCTTTCTGGTCACAGCCTTCGCAAATTCCCTTTGCTAAATCAGCAACCCAGGCCCTTACCTTTGGGTCGCGGACATAAGACGTTGTGATAGTGCTGACTTGTTGCGGGTTTGGGTTGCCGGGGGGCTCAACCTTAAGTCCCTGTTTTTGCAGCTTGGACGCTCGCCTTATCAAAGTCTTATGGTTCGCAGTCGGAGCGGATTCGCCCATACCAGGCACCACTTTATGGGCTAACACCTTACGAATTCGCTCGTTGATCCCTGCGCCAATGTTCTTGGCAGGCCTATAGCCAATAATCCGCGGTAGATCCAATTGCTCTAGTACGGCAGAGATATTTTGCATGCGGTATTCAACCGAAGAGGCGCTACGTTTACTTAACGGGCCTTCACGCAAAAGCTGATTCTCAACTGACTTCTTAACCGTCTGGCCGCTTTGTTCAAGGCCCAGCATCTTTAGATAAGCATCGACCGAAGCCTCAAGTTCCTGATCGCTCCAGCCGCTTTTTTCCTTTGGGGTGTCCATACAATCACCGAGGGTTGAAAACCCTCGGACGATACTGAGTGGCCATTACACCTGTCTACGAAAATTCCTACAGAAAAGACCGATGTATCGCTCAAGCGATCCTACAAATATACCGACGCTCTAACCCACTGAATGCTTCGAAGACTGAAATATCGCCACAGCTTTCCGCCACCAAGGCTTAACCACCGGCACTCGCCGTCGCGTTCGATTGAGCAACAGACAAGGCATATCCCGTAGCCGAATCCAGCCTTCATCCTGCCAATGCAACAGACTCAAGGACATTTCCGGCCAATCTAACAAACTCAACATCGGCCGATCCGCGTTTTTCGACTGCTTAGCATCGCGCAAGGCCGGCACCACCTGATGAGTCAACCACTCACGCAACAATCGATTCCCCGGCGCATAGTGATACACCAACAACGCATACACACCGGATTCGCTGAGCATCAAGCGCTTCTCTGGTTGACCGTGGTAGTCAATCAACAACGTATGCCTTTGATCTTCGTCCAGTTTGCTGACTACACGATCATTCAGATGGAAGCCCATCAAGCGGCCCAAATCTCGGGCGCAGAACCATGGCTGGTTTTCCAGGAGGAGGGCGTGTAGGTGGAGGTTTTGGCGGATGAAAACTGTGGGAATGTAAGGATCAGACATGATCGGCCTCCTGGAACGGAAGCAAATTTTCTGCGGTGCAGATGTAGGTCATTTCCTTCAACAGGAAGGGAAAACGCTTAGGCATATCCATTACCTCTACTTGATAGCTTTCTTAGGGCTAAGGCGCCGGGAGTTAAGAAACCCCAAGTAGAAGGCCGGACATATTCCCCTTACGGGTCTTGTATTAGCCCACTCCCGACATAGCAGAGGTTTTTTCACACCCACGAGAAATCCGTAGGCACAAAAAAGCCGCATCTTTCGGGAGCGGTCGCGCCGCTACTTGAGGCGTTTCTTAGGCGCCGGAACGAAGAGATTAGGGGGTTACGAGCATATGGTCAAGATTGATTGCACAATACAGTATGTAACCTATACGAATAGGTAACAATGCGGCATCTGGTTGCTCTCTCCGTAACTTATTGAGGCTAATTGCTAAAATCTAGGGAGCTTGGAGTTTCGTAAAGTCTCATCGACTGTTCCCCAGCTGTACGTGCCTTGCAAAAGAGAATGATTCTGCTCTTTGGCAACCTCTAATGCTAGGTCGTTAACTTCCGCTAGTAAAAGCTCTAGGCCTTTGAATTTTGAATCGGAGTCAAATATTAATCTTGTGTCGTCAGGCGTGCGAAGTGATTGTGCGTGAGATCTATTGTTGTGTAGGAACGTTAGGTGTCTCTTGGTTTCAACCAATATTGCTAGTTCGTTTGTGAAACCGGAAATGAGAGCAGAAGCATCCGCGTGCCATAAGGTTGCCGCGATGTCAAAGCTAGGTAGATTGATATTCGTGCCTTCTTTGACGGCATCGGCTTTAATGTGTTTGCAAAGCCGAATAGATTTCTTCAATCCGCCAAGAGTCATGATGTCTTTGTTGGTGATTTTGTCAATGTGTTTGAATGGTTTGTTAAAGACGCTAGTTGGTATGTTTTTGTCCAGTATATAGATTGCTCTATCTACTTCTTTGTTTGTGGTTTGATAGTCTTCTGTGTTGTGCCAATGTGAGGGGACTACGTCAACAGGCCTTCTTAATGAGCCCCCCGTAAGCGTTATGGCTTTGCCTCCTGTGGTATCAACATCCACTGCGGGAAACTGTTTTACTAGTATTAGCTCTGATTGGTTTCTAAGCAGTTGCAGAGCTGAGAGCGGCGTGTAGGAAATTGGACTGTTATATAGGCCTAGTCTACTGGTTTGACCTGTTCGGTCATATGTGAAGAAAGCCTCATCCAGAACTAAAAGGTCTACGTCGCTGATCCCTCTTATGTGAATGTTGCATGGAACGGAACCTTGTAGTCTGAAGTTTACTGAGAATCCAAGTTCAGTGAGTCCGGTATTGAGTTGTTTTCCGACACGCTCGGCCTCTCCGATACTGATTTTTGTATACTGCTCATCAACTTCTTGCATCGAGCCGATTGCGTAACGTGTATAGGGCTTACCTGTTGTTCTCTTTTCGTAATTTTCTAAGCTTAGGCTGTTGGCAATAATTTGAGCGCTGTCAAATGCGCTTGCTTTATTAAGTCTATCTGTTCCGCTTCTCCGGGAACGTAAGCCACTAAGACGATTTTCTATATTTCTTGCCATTTATTTGATCCTCTCGAGCGTCATCGTTCCAAAGGTATATCTGCCGTGGCCGTTAAAATATTCGCCTTCCGCAGTTTTTAAATTATGATCAAATAGCAGTTCGGCGCAACCGCGATGGCTTACTAAATTTTTTTCTTTTTGGTAGGGATCATTTTTGTAGTTGTACAGTAACCTAAATCCATCAGCGTCATCATTCACTAGGGCAGCAGCAATGCTGTTGGATCCAGATTGCTTTGTCTTAAGGCGAATCCTGAGGCGATCCCAGCTTTGAATTATAGTGATTTCACCAGTCCAAGTATCAGAAAGAGATTTGTCAGGGTTTATAGATTGCCCTTCACATTTCCATTTTCCGCTTAGGTTGGGTACACGAAGAAGTTTTGAAATTATTGATAGCTTCCAAACGTACTTTTCAAATAGCCAGTAGATTGCCGCATATATAACTCCTGCACTCAGTGGCCACAAAATTAGGTTTGGTATGTTGTGAGCCCAACCTAGAGTTTTAGCAATATCTACTGCTGCAAGGAATAAAGTTATAATTAGCGATGAGGCACCGGCCGCAACGATGCTTAGTGTGTGACCTATCTTTGCACGGTTGGGTCCACCTAATACTGAGTATTCATGGTCTTGAGGCATCGTGAATATTCCCTATAAATAATGCAGAGTGCCCAGGGCTTGCCCCTGTGGATGGCTCGCGATATCCCAACATCCTTGTCGGGCAATCTTTATTTTCGGTTGAGAGGTTAATCCCAGCTCAACGCCCCACCAGTCTGATACTCAATAACCCGAGTCTCAAAGAAATTCTTCTCTTTCTTCAAGTCCATAATCTCGCTCATCCAAGGGAACGGGTTCGTAGTCCCTGGATACTCTTCCTTCAAACCAATCTGGCTCAACCGACGGTTAGCAATAAACTTGAGGTAATCCTCCATCATCGCCGCATTCATGCCCAACACCCCACGAGGCATGGTATCCCGTGCGTATTCAATCTCCAGCTGAGTCCCCTGCAGAATCATCTGGCTCGCTTCTTCCTTCATTTCAGCATCCCACAAGTGCGGGTTTTCGATTTTGATCTGGTTGATCACGTCGATGCCGAAGTTCAGGTGCATGGATTCGTCGCGCAGGATGTACTGGAACTGCTCGGCGACGCCGGTCATTTTGTTGCGGCGGCCCATGGAGAGGATCTGGGTGAAGCCGCAGTAGAAGAAGATGCCTTCCAGAACGCAGTAGTAGGCGATCAGGTTGCGCAGCAGCTCTTTGTCGGTTTCGACGGTGCCGGTTTCGAACTTCGGATCGGAGATCGAGCGGGTGTATTTCAGGCCCCAGGTGGCTTTTTTCGCGACCGATGGGATCTCGTGGTACATGTTGAAGATCTCGCCTTCATCCATGGCCAACGATTCGATGCAGTACTGGTAGGCGTGGGTGTGGATCGCCTCTTCGAAGGCCTGGCGCAGGATGTACTGGCGGCATTCCGGGTTGGTGATCAGGCGGTATACGGCCAGGACCAGATTGTTGGCAACCAGGGAGTCGGCGGTGGAGAAGAAGCCGAGGTTGCGCATCACGATGCGGCGCTCGTCGTCGGTCAGGCCTTCCGGGTTTTTCCAGAGGGCGATGTCGGCGGTCATGTTGACTTCTTGCGGCATCCAGTGGTTTGCGCAGCCGTCCAGGTACTTCTGCCATGCCCAGTCGTATTTGAACGGGACGAGCTGGTTGAGGTCGGCGCGGCAGTTGATCATGCGCTTTTCATCGACAGCTACACGGGCGGAGGCGCCTTCCAGTTCGGCGAGGCCTTCGGCGACGTCGAGGGAATCCAGGGCAGCCTTCGCGCGGGCGATCGCGGCGGAGTCCGTCGCGGTCACGGCGCGGGCCTCTTGAGCGGCGGCACCACCGGCGCTGTCGAGGCGGTCCATGTTGGCTTCAGAAGCGTGGCCGGCATTGGCGCCTTTTACAGCGACTTCGCCGTCATCTTCTTTGTCGAATTCGTCCCAGCTCAGCATGACGTGTCGTCTCCTGCGTGAGGGCCAGATTGCCCGTGTGAAAACTGATAGGTTGGTTTTTCACACAGCCGTTTCTGGCCGCGTTGGATCTAAAGGAAATCGTTTTTTGCAGCAGTACAACGCAGGCAATAAACAGAATTTTGTACGGGTGTTCCGAAGCCGCTGATGGGCGCAGAAAATGTGAACCGCTCTGCGTGGGCTTCAGACTGGCTTTTCACCCCTGTAAGGGAATATTGCAGGCCCGTTTAAGTGCGCATTATAAGGAAATTTTCGGCCCCGTGGTGCGGCGAAATGGCACTCGGAGCGGTCGGCGAGGGGCGTTTTCAGGTTGGAGCGAGGGTTTACAGGGCTTTGGCGGAGGAAGTTTTTTTTTCGTCTGTTTTGGCTGGTTTTTGACGGTGGGAGCAAGGTGTTCGCGTGGTTATGGTCTGCTGTTGTGTTGCAAGCCAGGTGGGGCGCGGCTTTCGGGGGAGGGGAGTCGCTTTTTGGAGTGCAGTTTTTGGCTGAAAATGTTCTTGAAATGGATTGCTCAAAAAACAACCAGAAACGGCATTTTTTACTACATGTAGTGGTTTTGGTCGATTTTTGACCACTCCAGACACAACTAAGCCCGACCGAAGTCGGGCTGTAATGTCGCTTTCGGTTTTCAGCTGAGGCGACCAGCACCTACGTGATCAGAACCATCGGAAGCGACCTTGGCCGCACCCGTGTGATCAAAGCCGTCAGCAGCAACCTTGGCGGCACCGGTGTGATCAAAACCATCGGAAGCGAAAGAGGCTGAACCAGTGTGGTCGTAACCGTCGGAAGCGACAGCTGCTTCAGTGAAAGAAGCCGAGCCAGTGTGGTCGTAGCCATCGGCGGCGAAGGTGTTGGCGGCCAGGACGGAAAGGGTCAGGGCGAGGATCAGTTTGGTTTTCATGGTGGTATCTCCAGGTTCGTTGGCGTGTATGCCTTGTGTGGAATTCATCCTACGCCAACTATTTTGATTAAAAAGCGCAAATAAACGCTGAAAACAATCGTATTTATCGATGTGATGCTCGGCGCTTCATCTGCCTTTAAAGCGGGCGGATGGGTCGAGCCTTGATAAATAAGAGGGGGGCGGATCAGCCGTTAGAGCAGCCGTTGCCCATGACGCTGTAGCGCAGAATGTGCCGCTGACCTTTGGAGTCGTCGTATTCCATTTTGGCCGGAACCACTTCGCAGACATTCGGGATTTCGCTCATCGATATGACTTTGGCGATGTCCAGGTGGGTGGAGTAGGTGTATTCCTCGATGGCGGGTTGTTGCTGTGGGACATCAGTCGGGACCTCATCCGCCATGGCGGTTACGCACAGACTGCTGAGGACCAGAACCCATAAAGCTTTCATTTCAAATTTACCTTTCTGAGGTCGAATGGGGTCGCGCAATCATTTTTTGGATTGCGTGTGGAGCTTTAATAAAGAGTCTTGGATTAACTGCCTTCGTGGGGGCTGCAACTGGGTTAATCACGTTGCCTTGTTGGCGAGGCTGATTTTAGGCCTAGGGGTGGCGTGCATATAGCCGTGCTTTTGATAAACACTTTTGGCAGATTTGGTAACAATCCCCGAAAAGGTAAGGCATTCGTTTTACTGCGACGCATGACTTGTAGCAGCTGGCGAAGCCTGCGTTCGGCTGCGCAGCAGTCGTAAAATCAGCCAATGCGGTATGTCAGGTAAATCGCGTTTACCGAATTGCGACTGCTGCGCAGTCGAACGCAGGCTTCGCCAGCTGCTACAGGTCGCGTTGCAGGTATTGTCTGGGAGAGGCGTGGAAGTGGGGTTTTGGGGTATCCACGATAATTTGTAGGGGCTTGTTACTACCATCGTCGAATGGTTCTATAGGCCCGGCCCGGCTACAACTGGAGCCATACAAAAACAACTATTCCACCGAGGTAAGAAAGATGAGTGCGGCTTCTTTGTATCCCGTTCGTCCCGAGGTTCTAGCCAACACGCTGACTGACGAGGCCACCTATAAGGCCATGTACCAGCAGTCGGTCGTCAACCCGGACGGCTTCTGGCGTGAACAAGCCAAGCGCCTCGACTGGATCAAGCCTTTCACCACGGTGAAGCAGACGTCCTTCGATGATCACCACGTCGACATCAAATGGTTCGCCGACGGCACGCTGAACGTTTCCTACAACTGCCTCGACCGTCATCTGGCCGAGCGCGGCGATCAAATCGCGATTATTTGGGAAGGGGATGACCCTGCCGAAAGTCGCAACATTACTTACCGCGAGCTGCACGAACAAGTTTGCAAGTTCGCCAACGCCTTGCGCGGCCAGGATGTGCATCGCGGTGACGTGGTGACGATCTATATGCCGATGATCCCCGAAGCCGTGGTCGCCATGCTGGCCTGCACCCGGATCGGCGCGATTCACTCGGTGGTGTTTGGTGGTTTCTCGCCGGAAGCCCTGGCGGGTCGCATCATCGACTGCCGCTCGAAAGTGGTGATCACCGCTGACGAAGGCATTCGTGCCGGCAAGAAAATTCCGCTGAAGACCAACGTCGACGACGCGCTGACCAACCCGGAAACCAGCAGCATTCAGAAAGTCATCGTGTGCAAGCGCACCGGTGGCAACATCAAGTGGAACCAGCATCGCGACATCTGGTACGAAGACCTGATGAAAGTGGCGGGCAGTGTGTGCGCGCCGAAAGAGATGGGCGCCGAAGAAGCGCTGTTCATCCTTTATACCTCCGGTTCCACCGGCAAGCCGAAGGGCGTGCAGCACACCACTGGCGGTTACCTGCTGTATGCGGCGATGACCCACGAGCGCGTGTTCGACTACCGTCCGGGTGAAATCTACTGGTGCACCGCTGACGTCGGTTGGGTCACTGGCCACACTTATATCGTCTATGGCCCGCTGGCTAACGGCGCGACCACGCTGCTGTTCGAAGGCGTGCCGAACTACCCGGACATCACCCGGGTGGCGAAGATCGTCGACAAGCACAAGGTCAACATCCTCTACACCGCACCGACCGCGATCCGCGCAATGATGGCGTCGGGCACTGCCGCTGTAGAAGGCGCCGATGGCAGCAGCCTGCGTCTGTTGGGTTCGGTCGGTGAGCCGATTAACCCGGAAGCGTGGGATTGGTACTACAAGAATGTCGGTCAATCCCGTTGCCCGATCGTCGATACCTGGTGGCAGACCGAAACCGGCGCGACCCTGATGAGCCCGTTGCCGGGCGCTCATGGCCTGAAACCTGGCTCTGCGGCACGGCCGTTCTTCGGCGTGGTGCCGGCGCTGGTGGACAACCTGGGCAACATCATCGAAGGCGTTGCCGAGGGCAACCTGGTGATTCTGGATTCGTGGCCAGGCCAGGCGCGCACGCTGTATCGCGACCATGACCGCTTCGTCGATACCTACTTCAAGACCTTCCGTGGCATGTACTTCACCGGTGACGGTGCGCGTCGTGACGCAGACGGTTACTACTGGATCACCGGTCGCGTGGATGACGTGCTTAACGTATCCGGCCACCGCATGGGCACCGCCGAGATCGAAAGCGCGATGGTCGCTCACCCGAAAGTCGCCGAAGCGGCGGTGGTTGGTGTGCCGCATGACATCAAGGGCCAAGGCATTTATGTCTACGTCACGTTGAATGCTGGCGAAGAGCCGAGCGAACAGCTGCGCCTGGAACTGAAAAACTGGGTGCGCAAGGAAATCGGTCCGATTGCTTCGCCGGATGTCATCCAGTGGGCGCCGGGGCTGCCGAAAACCCGTTCGGGCAAGATCATGCGCCGGATTCTGCGCAAGATTGCGACGGCGGAATACGATGGGTTGGGGGATATTTCGACCCTGGCCGATCCGGGTGTAGTGCAGCATTTGATTGATACGCACAAGACCATGAACGTCGCGTAAGCGCCGATTTTTGAGTCATCGAAACCCCATCAGGTGTTGAGTCTGGTGGGGTTTTTTATTGGCTGATGGTTTGATCGTTCCCATGCTCTGCGTGGGAATGCCGCCATGGACGCTCCGCGTCCGCCGTTGACGCTGTGACGCAGAGCGTCACGGGATGCATTCCCACGCGGAGCGTGGGAACGATCAGCGGGAGTGCCAATAATTATCGGTGTCCGCCGTAGGCCCATTCCCACTGTTACCCATCACTCTTCAAGTTACTGAATGTGTAACCGCCCGCCCGATAACGAGGCATTGGGAAACGCAAAGCCCCGTCACAGGGCCTCTAAACCCGCCATGAAAAATAAGACACCACGCTGCGCTTGCCGGATTAGAAGGGTTTGCCAATAATAGGCCCGCAATTTGCAATATAGATCGGTTCACTGTCTTTTGCTCTTGCATGAAATTGCAAGGCTGTCAACGCGTTCAAGCGGCTTTCTCGGTGCATCTGTAATTTGTTGTCGCATTGAAGAAATATCGGCTTCGGGCCTGTCGTTAGAATGCCGATCACTCGCTCGTCGTTGCCTGTGTTGAAATCAGCGCACGGTTCCTAGGACGCAGCACCGCTTTGCGGTTTAACCCATTCGCATATTGGGCTGTTGCTCACTCTGCCGTTTTTGCCCTTTACCGATGGAGTCCCAAGATGAAGAAACTTGTGCTGCTTGGCGCCCTGGCGCTGTCCGTGCTGTCCCTGCCGACCTTCGCCGATGACAAGCCCGTAAAAATCGGTATCGAAGCAGCTTACCCTCCGTTCGCCTCCAAGGCGCCGGATGGCAGCATCGTGGGTTTCGACTACGACATCGGCAATGCCCTGTGCGAAGAGATGAAGGTCAAGTGCGTGTGGGTCGAGCAAGAGTTCGACGGCCTGATCCCGGCACTCAAGGTGCGCAAGATCGACGCGATCCTGTCGTCCATGTCCATCACCGAAGACCGCAAGAAGTCCGTGGACTTCACCAACAAGTACTACAACACCCCGGCTCGCCTGGTCATGAAGGCCGGCACTCAGGTCAGCGAAAGCCTGGCTGAGTTGAAGGGCAAGAATATCGGCGTGCAACGTGGTTCGATCCACGAGCGTTTCGCCCGCGAAGTCCTGGCTCCGCTGGGTGCCGAGATCAAGCCTTACGGTTCACAGAACGAAATCTACCTCGACGTGGCCGCTGGTCGCCTCGACGGCACCGTGGCAGACGCTACCCTGCTGGATGACGGTTTCCTGAAAACCGACGCCGGCAAAGGTTTCGCCTTCGTTGGCCCGGCCTTCACCGACGTCAAATACTTTGGCGACGGCGTGGGTATCGCGGTTCGCAAGGGCGACGCGCTGAAAGACAAGATCAACACCGCGATCGCGGCTATTCGCGAGAACGGCAAGTACAAGCAAATCCAGGACAAGTACTTCGCCTTCGATATCTACGGCAAGTAATCGTCCCCGCAACACCTGCGAAATGGCGCAAGCAACAGGATCTCTGAGGTTTGCGCCATTTTTTCATCCCAACTTTCGAGGACCTGAATCATGTTGAAAGGCTACGGGGCTGTCATCCTCGATGGCGCATGGCTGACGCTTCAGCTCGCCTTGTCGTCCATGGTCCTGGCCATTGTTCTGGGTCTGATCGGCGTTGCGCTGCGTCTGTCCCCGATACGCTGGCTGGCCTGGCTGGGCGACCTGTACTCCACGGTGATCCGCGGTATTCCCGATCTGGTGCTGATCCTGCTGATTTTCTACGGCGGCCAGGACCTGCTCAACCGTGTCGCGCCGATGCTCGGTTATGACGACTACATCGACCTGAACCCGTTGGCCGCCGGTATCGGCACCCTGGGCTTCATCTTCGGTGCGTACCTGTCGGAAACTTTCCGTGGTGCCTTCATGGCAATCCCGAAGGGGCAGGCCGAAGCCGGCATGGCGTACGGCATGAGCAGTTTTCAGGTGTTCTTCCGGGTGTTGGTGCCGCAGATGATTCGTCTGGCGATTCCGGGTTTTACCAACAACTGGCTGGTATTGACCAAGGCAACCGCGCTGATTTCGGTGGTCGGTCTGCAAGACATGATGTTCAAGGCCAAGCAGGCGGCAGACGCTACCCGCGAGCCTTTCACCTTCTTCCTCGCAGTGGCGGCGATGTACCTGGTGATTACCAGCGTCTCGTTGCTGGCATTGCGTCACCTTGAGAAGCGCTACTCGGTAGGCGTAAGGGCGGCTGATCTATGATCTTCGACTACAACGTCATTTGGGAGGCCTTGCCGCTGTACTTCGGCGGCTTGGTGACCACCCTCAAACTGCTCGCGCTGTCGCTGTTCTTCGGTCTGCTGGCGGCACTGCCGCTGGGGCTGATGCGCGTCTCCAAGCAGCCGATCGTCAACATGAGTGCCTGGCTGTTCACCTACGTGATCCGCGGCACGCCGATGCTGGTGCAGCTGTTTTTGATCTACTACGGTCTGGCGCAATTCGAAGCGGTGCGTGAAAGCTTCCTCTGGCCATGGCTGTCCAGCGCTACGTTCTGTGCGTGCCTGGCCTTCGCTATCAACACCAGCGCCTACACCGCTGAAATCATCGCCGGCAGCCTGCGCGCCACGCCGAACGGCGAGATCGAAGCGGCCAAGGCCATGGGCATGTCGCGGGTCAAAATGTACAAGCGGATTCTGCTGCCATCGGCCCTGCGCCGGGCACTGCCGCAGTACAGCAACGAAGTGATCATGATGCTGCAGACCACCAGTCTGGCATCCATCGTGACCCTGATCGACATCACCGGTGCCGCGCGCACGGTCAACGCTCAGTTCTACTTGCCGTTTGAAGCCTACATCACCGCCGGCGTGTTCTACCTGTGCCTGACCTTCATTCTGGTGCGCCTGTTCAAAATGGCCGAGCTGCGTTGGCTGGGCTATCTGGCCCCACGGAAGCACTGATATGGAACGCATCGATCATGCTTTGCCATGGAGTCACCTGGGCAGCGAACGCCGGATTTCGGTGTTCCGCTTCGGCGCTGGCGAGCGCAAGGCCTACATCCAGGCCAGCCTGCACGCCGATGAACTGCCGGGGATGCGCACGGCCTGGGAGCTGAAAAAGCGCCTGACCGAGCTCGAAGCCCAGGGTTTGCTGAACGGTGTGATCGAACTGGTGCCGGTGGCCAATCCACTGGGCCTGGGTCAACTGCTTCAGGGTAATCATCAGGGGCGATTCGAGGCCGGCAGCGGCAAGAATTTCAACCGCGATTTCGTCGAGCTGAGCGAGCCCGTGGCCGCTGAGCTGCAAGGGCATCTGGGTGACGATCCTCACGCCAATGTCCGTTTGATTCGTGAAACCATGAGCGATGTGCTGGCTGCCTTGCCGCCTGCCGCGAGTCAGTTGCAAGGCATGCAGCGCATCTTGCTCAGCCATGCCTGCACTGCCGACGTGGTGCTGGATTTGCACTGCGATTGCGAAGCGGCGCTGCACATGTACGCCTTGCCGCAGCACTGGCCGCATTGGCGTTCACTGGCTGCACACTTGAACGTCAAGGTCGGTCTGCTGGCGGAAGACTCCGGCGGCAGCTCCTTTGATGAAGCCTGTTCGCTGCCTTGGCTGCGTTTGTCGCGTCTGTTTCCGGATGCCCAGATTCCACTGGCCTGCCTGGCGACGACCATCGAGTTGGGTGGCCAGTCCGATACCGGTCGCCCAGAGGCGGTGGCTCACGCCGAAGGCATTCTGGCGTTCCTCGCCGAGCAAGGCTTGATCAGCGGCGAATGGCCAAAACCTGCGCAAGACGCTTGCGAAGGCCTGCCGTTCGAAGGCACTGAATTGCTGTTCGCGCCGCATCCGGGCGTGGTGAGTTTTCTGCGTAAACCCGGTGAGTGGGTTGAAGCGGGCGACGAGATTTTTGAAGTGATCGATCCGTTATCGGATCGGGTCAGCACGGTGTGTGCTGGTACGTCCGGGGTGCTGTTTGCCATTGAACGGCTGCGTTATGCCCAACCCGGTTTCTGGCTGGCCAAGGTGGCGGGGCGCGAAGCGCTGCGTCACGGGCGCTTGCTCAACGACTGACTGACTGTTTTTGTGAGAACCGACCGCATGTACAAACTTGAAGTCCAAGACCTGCATAAACGCTATGGCAGTCACGAAGTGCTCAAGGGTGTGTCCCTGAAAGCGGCGGCTGGCGATGTGATCAGCATCATCGGCTCCAGTGGCTCCGGCAAAAGTACTTTCCTGCGCTGCATCAACCTGCTCGAGCAGCCGCACGCCGGCAAGATTCTGCTCAACAACGAAGAGCTGAAGCTGGTCGCCAACAAGGACGGCGCGCTGAAAGCCGCCGACCCGAAACAGCTGCAACGCATGCGTTCGCGCCTGTCGATGGTATTCCAGCATTTCAACCTGTGGTCACACATGACTGCGATGGAAAACATCATGGAAGCGCCGGTCCACGTGCTCGGCATGTCCAAGACCGAAGCCCGCGAGAAGGCCGAACACTACCTGAACAAGGTCGGTGTTGCTCATCGCAAAGATGCTTACCCTGGCCACATGTCCGGCGGCGAGCAGCAGCGTGTGGCGATTGCCCGTGCGCTGGCGATGGAGCCTGAGGTGATGCTGTTCGACGAACCGACTTCGGCCCTCGACCCTGAGTTGGTTGGTGACGTGCTGAAAGTCATGCAGGCCCTGGCGCAGGAAGGCCGGACCATGGTGGTGGTGACGCACGAAATGGGCTTTGCCCGTGAAGTGTCGAACCAGTTGGTGTTCCTGCACAAAGGCGTCGTCGAAGAAAGCGGCAACCCGCGTGAAGTGCTGGTCAATCCGCAGTCCGAACGTCTGCAACAATTCCTCTCGGGGAGCCTGAAGTAAACCGAACTCCCGTTGCGCACCGGGATAGTGCATGCTTCGCAATCTAGAGGCTGGCCCCAATCCCTTGTGGGAGCGGGCTTGCTCGCGAAAGCGGTGTATCAGTCAACATCGTAGCTGTCTGAACCACCGCTTTCGCGAGCAAGCCCGCTCCCACATTTTTGATTTCTGCCGGTTTCGAGATTTGCGTTCATTTACGGGCTAGCATTGGCCCATGCCTTCATCACTGTTTTCGTTTCGGATTGCCCGCCATGACTGCCCATCGAATTGGTTTCCTGATTTGGCCCAGCACTAAAGCTCTGACGCTTGCGCTGGCTGAGGAGGCCTTGCGTGTTGCCCAGCGTGTGCATCCGGACGTTGTTTACGAACTGTCGTTTTTGCAGGCCGAACCATCGACCGAAGGTGCCTGGCAATTGCCGGGTGAACCCTGGGCCGGCAAGCTCGAAAACTTCCAGAAACTGTTCCTGCTCGCCGACGAGCCACCGACCTCGCTCGCGCCAGCGCTCAGCAGTGGGTTGAAACAACTGGTGCGCGCCGGGTGTGTAATCGGCGGGTTGTCGGCCGGTGTTTACCCGTTGGCGCAGTTGGGTTTGCTCGACGGTTATCGCGCGGCCGTGCATTGGCGTTGGCAAGACGATTTCGCCGAGCGTTTCCCGAAGGTGATTGCCACCAGTCATCTGTTCGACTGGGATCGCGATCGCTTGACCGCGTGCGGCGGGATGTCGGTGCTCGATTTGCTGCTGGCGGTGCTGGCCCGCGATCACGGCGCCGAACTGGCCGGTGCGGTGTCGGAAGAACTGGTGGTCGAACGCATCCGTGAGGGCGGCGAGCGCCAGCGCATTCCATTGCAGAACCGCTTGGGTTCCAGTCACCCGAAGCTCACCCAAGCGGTGTTGCTGATGGAAGCCAACATCGAAGAACCCCTGACCACCGACGAAATCGCCCAGCACGTGTGCGTATCGCGTCGGCAGTTGGAGCGGATCTTCAAGCAATACCTCAACCGTGTGCCGAGCCAGTATTACCTGGAATTGCGCCTGAACAAGGCCCGGCAGATGTTGATGCAAACCAGCAAGTCGATCATCCAGATCGGCCTGTCGTGTGGCTTTTCTTCGGGGCCGCATTTCTCCAGCGCCTACCGCAACTTCTTCGGCGCCACGCCGCGGGAAGATCGCAACCAGCGGCGCAGCAGCAGCCCGTTCGAGTTGTCGTCGGTGCCGTCCGAGCGCGGTTGAATCTGCGCCAGGCTGCACTAGAACCAGGCGTTGATTATTCGTCAACCTCTGAGTTTCCAGAGGACGACACCTCCATTTGCGCGTTATCGATGATTTCATCAAGCCCGAAGTCAACGTTGTTCAACCTGAAATAATCAAAGAGTCGTCGAAGGCTGTCTTCGGACAACGGATTCCCTCTCAGGTTGAGGCTTTCGCCAATTTCCATTGGCAGCTCCAGAATGTCGCTGGGTATCTCAATGATCGCGTTTGCGCTCAGATCAACCACGTCCAGAAACTCGAGTTGCAGCAGCCCTGGGGGAAACTCAGTGATGCCGGTGTTGTTTAACAGCAGTACGGCAAGCTCGGGCATCTGACTGACATCGGGTGTCAGCCCCAATGGGTTATTGCTCAGCTCCAGATAGTCAAGGCGCTCCATTTGCGCCAGTTCGAGCAGGGTTTGCGTGGTCAATGTGAGTTGACACCGGGTCAGGGCCAATGCTGTCAGATCGCCCATCCTGAAAACGGCGTCGGGGATTTCGTTCAGTGTGTATTCGCGGATGGTCAGGCTTTTGAGGCGGGGGAAGCATTCCAGAAAACGCCCGGCCCCTGAGGTCATGCCGGCATTACTGTGCAAATAGAGCAGTGTGACGTGACTGAAGTCGGCACTCAGCACCGGCAGGTTGCCGGTGATGTTGATGGTCAGCGTCAAATCATAGGTGGGCGTCAGTGTCGCATTGAAGCCATCCACATTGGTTTCATGGCGCCAGCAACGCTCCAGAATCCGTTTGGTTTCAATTCGGTTCAACTCTTCGAGTACCCGCTCCACGTCTGTCAGGGCTTGGCCAGAAACCGGGTGGTGGGTGGGAATGTCCTGGGTCCAGATTTCCAGGGTGGTCCTCAGCGTTTCGAACTCGCCTTCCAGGCGTGTCAGCTCTGTTTGGCCCTCTTGCAGTGTGCCAGGCAGGCGATAAATGAAATCGCTGGCTCGCTCTTGATCCAGTCGCGGATAGAGTCGTTGTAATCGTCGGATATCCGCCTGTTCAGCAAAGACACCGAAGTCAAGGCCGGTCTTGACGAAGTAGCGCTTGATGCGTTCGCGGTCTGCTGCGCAAATCGGGTTACCGCCCAGGTCAAAGCCATTCTGTATGTCCGGTGGCAATTCGAAGAGGGCGGCAGGCAGTTCCGGGATTCGATTGTCATTGAGCAGGGCGGTTCGAAGGTGGGGGCGCGTCAGCAAACCGGTGGGAATGCTGGAGATGCCGGTCCCTGCCACATCGATGTAATCCAGATCGGGCATGTTTTCGACGTTGGGGAGTAACCCCAGCGGATTTTGATACAGCTCCAGTGTTGTCAGCTCGCTCAGTGCAGCGAGTGTCGCCTGGCTCTGCGGGGTGAGGGTGAGCGCACAGTCGCTGATAATCAGTTCGTTGAGGTGCGGCCATTGGGTGATGGCGTCCGGGATATTGCCAAGGTTGAAATTGCGCAGGGCCAAACGATGCAGTCCGGAGAAGCGCTTCAAGAATCCATTCACGCCCCCAGTGGCTCGATGGCCGGTCAATGAGAGGTTGCTCACGTGAGTGAAATCGGCGCTCAGCACCGGGAGTTCGCCCAAAATCGGCCGGGAAAAAATAAAATCGACGTGCCAGGTGTCGGTCAGGGGGTGGGAGGCCTGCCGACGCCAGCAGTCGATCAGCTGGTTCATGAACCGCCTGCGATTGCGTTGTTGTGTGGAGAACTGGTTGGCGACGATTCTGACATCGGTATCCGGGATATACAGCGGGATATCGCCGGTCCAGAGTTGCAGTTCATCGACGAGCCTTTCGTGTTCGCCGATCAGTCGCGTCAATTCTGCTCGCGGTCCGCTCGGATGCAGTTGTAGCCGTTCGACGTACGCTTGCAGTTCTTCGGCCGAAAGATGGGGGAACAGGCTATGGGCTCTGGCTTGTAACGTCGGTGGCTGGCTCGGCATCCGCCGATAGCCTTCGGAGCCACCCAGCAGGCGCATCACTGATGGGTCGTAAGTGGGTTTGAAGATGGGGTGATGCGATAGCAGTGCGCGCAACTCGTCGCGACTCAAGGCATGTTCGCGGATCGATTGTTTGAGTTTTTCACCTTCGCCGATATGGATCTTCAACGCGCTACGCTCGATGTCGGGGAATGCCTGCAGCATGCTGGTATACAAGTCGCTGACGGAATTGAGTGCCTGGCCTGTTTCGTCATAAGCCTGAAACGGGCCTTCTTCGGTCATGACCAGGACTTTGCGCAGCGACGCATCTACGTTGCCGACGCTATCGATCAGTTGTCCCTCATAGCTGTACTGCCGTAGTTCGATGCGCAGTTGCCCCGACCAGCCCGGTAAACGTTCGAGCGAGTGCAGGGCCAGTCGCTGTGTGTCGAGGTTATCGGCGGTCGACTTAAGCTCAAGGCCTTCGTAGGCGCGTGTCACCCGTGTTTGCAAAGCGGCCTCACGGCTCAGGTCCGCCAGTCGTTCGGGCAATGTTCCCTGTTTGAGTTGTTGCAGTTCCTGATCGCTCGCCGTGTCGAGCACCGCTTCTGCGAAGCTCGTCGGCAGGCCGGGTTCGGCGTTGATGATGGTGTGGGCTGGTGCGCGAGCGCCGCGTTCGAGTTTGCGGTAGCGATAATCGAACAAGGCGGCTCTTTTGCGTTCGACAATCTCAGCCAGCGTGCGACGCAGTGTGCGAGTGCGGGTGTCGAGACGGGTGACGGAGGCTCCGAATTCTTCCCCCATCAGCGTTTTTATTTCGGCTTCATCCAGTGTCAGAAGAAGCGTTTTGAGCAAGTCGCCGTCGTTCAGTTGTGTGACATCGATTTGCAGGTCCGGTACCGCGGAGCCGGGGCTTTGCCAGAGGGTTTGAGCCTTTTCATCAATCAGGCGCAGGCCTTTGCGCTCGGGCCAGTAGCCGTTTTCGTGGAGTAATTCCAGCTGTGTCACGGGGTCGGCCTTGAGGAAGTCTTCAGGACGGTCGCTGTTCATCTGTTCGATAAAGGTTTGAATGTCCTGTTCGATCCTGAACCGTTTGAGGGTGTCGGCAAGCATGGGTGGCAGCCGTTCGACATCCGTGTGCATCTTGCGCAGCGTGTTTTCATCGTCGCCGCTGATCGTGAGCATGCGCTCACGTTCGATGGCGGAAAAACGTTCCATGTCGGGACCGATACGGCGCAACAGCGTGGCCTGATCCCATTCCAGCGGTTGCTCCAGCTCAGTCTGCCAGGCACCTTCGCCATTGTGTTTGAGCACTGGTTTATAGGCGTCGGGGCGAGTCGGGTGGTCGATGCGGTGCTGGCCGGTTTGCGAGTCCTCGATCACGGCATAGAGTTTGTCTTCCAGCCTCAACAGGGATTTGCCCTGATGGTTGTGCAGCCCGCGTTCGTCGGTTGGCGAACCCTTGGGCAGTTCTGCGCGTTGTTCGAACGGCGCCAGATCGGGCTTCCAGTAGCGGGTTTCGCCATTCGGTGTCTTGACCGGTTTGAAACGGTCAATGAACTCAACGACTTCTCGAGGCAGGACTGAACGAAACTCCCCCACGACGAGGGTGCCTCCTACCGCAAAGGTGCCCAGCTGTACCGCGGACTGAACCGTCTCCATGAAATGTTCGAGCGCTTCATCTGTCAGGCCTTCTGCCCAGTCGACGATGCCTTCGAAGGTCTCGTCGAGCAATTGATATGCCACGTAGCCCAGCATCAGTTCGCCGAGGAACGGCACGAACGGCAGGGCGACAAAGGCTGCGATGTTCAACAGCGCCGAGGCAATTTCTGTGAAGGAGTCCCATAACGCCCATCGGACTTTTTGGTCGACCAGGGCAGTGGATACTGCGATGACCCGTGCATCGTTGAGGATCTTGTCCAGTTTGCGCTGGTAGAGATGAGTCCACAGATCGCCCTGGATCGGCACTGCTGCCATTTGCAGGTTGACGCGCTGGTCTGGATTTTCTCTCCACGTGGGGCGCGAATCGCCAGGTTGAAGCGGTTGCCAGGTGATGGGGGTGAGGCGATTGTTCAACTGAGCGAAAAAGTGCCCGCGATCCTCATGGTCGATAAAGCGACTGAAGAATTGTTGATAGTCATGATTGCGCAAACGCTGGATCAGTTCCTGGGCGAATGCGCCGGTGGAGGAATACTCCTTGATCGGGTGTTCGGGATCGTCGGGAATATAGGCCACTACCCGAACCGTTTCGTGCGAACGCTCCAGATCCGGGGCAAACAGCACGATACCGGTCAGGTTGGCGTTCATGATTGTCAGTTCATGGCAGCCCCACTCCTGGCCGCGCAGGCGCAAGTGTTGCAAGCCATCCAATAAGCCAAGGATCAGTTGATGAACAGCACCGCCAAGCTTGTTTTGCATGTACGCCATTTGCAGGGCGGCGGTGAGTGCCGCTTTCTGGCTGTTGCGAACTTTGGATTGCATGACCGCCGTCGCCACCGGATTGCGCAGGCCCAGGTTTTCTTCGAGGTACTCTTTGTAGCGCTCGCCAATATCCAGTTCCCGGCACAATCGGGTAAATGCAGCGATGGGCATTTTTTGCAGGATATGCGGCAGTTGTTTGAATTGCCCGGTGGAAGAAGGCGGGGTGATATAGGTGGACGCGGATTCAAAGGCCTGGTCTGTCGTCTCGCTGCTTTCAAAATTGTGCAGGGCGGCATCCAGCAGCGACACGGTCCAGATGCGTGCTGCCCCGGATTTCAATCGCAGCCAGGGAATGCGGGCAGGAATATAAAGACGCAAAAAGGTATGGCTGACATCCAGTTCCAGCCCAAAGCGTTTCTTGATCTCGGCTGCAAGTATTGGTTCGGCAAAGGTGCTGGCGTTTTGTAGGCGCGCCAAGGCCCGATCGACACGGTTTTGCGCCTCCCAATGCCGTGCATTGAGTTTGCCCAGTTCGACGTGCTGTGCCCTGGAGGCTGCTTTGAGTTCAGCGGGTAGCTGCGGTTTGACCTTCAGCAAGGCTTCGCGCTTTTGTGCGTTCGCCTGCATCAGCCAGGAAGGAATGACGCTCATCAGGTGCTGATAGTGCGCATCCGGCCTGAAAGATGGCATCGAAGCGTCTGGGTGTTCGGTGTTCATGTTCATGGAAGAGGTCGTCTGGGTTCGAAAGACCTCTAGAAAAACCCATCAGCCTGAACGGCGTGCGGTACATATTTACCGCCATCGGCAACACCGCATCAGATAGAACTGAGCACGCCTGCCGCAAACCCCGCCAGCAGTTTAAACTGCGCCTTTGCGACGCTATTTGTCGCATTGCCGTAAACCCGGGCAAAACCTGTGTTTGCGCTATAAGAAGTTGTCGCTTGGCGGCAAGGCCGGGCGGAAAACTGTCCTTACAATCCCCTCATCGCTCGCCAGTTTCAGGCGAGTGTTCCTTTTCAGGAGACTCCGATGTCCGTTGAGCACGCTGCGGTAGAACGCGCCGATTTCGACCAGGTAATGGTTCCCAACTACGCGCCAGCCGCTTTCATTCCTGTGCGTGGTGCCGGTTCCCGTGTTTGGGACCAGTCTGGCCGCGAGCTGATCGACTTCGCCGGCGGGATTGCCGTTAACGTATTGGGCCATGCGCACCCGGCGCTGGTCGCTGCATTGACCGAGCAAGCGAACAAGCTGTGGCACGTGTCCAACGTGTTCACCAATGAGCCGGCCTTGCGCCTGGCCCATAAGCTGGTCGACGCCACTTTTGCCGAGCGCGTGTTCTTCTGCAACTCTGGCGCTGAAGCCAACGAGGCCGCTTTCAAGCTGGCCCGTCGTGTGGCCCATGACCGTTTCGGTACCGAGAAGTACGAAATCGTTGCCGCGCTCAACAGCTTCCACGGCCGTACCCTGTTCACCGTGAACGTCGGTGGCCAGTCGAAGTACTCCGACGGCTTCGGTCCGAAGATCACCGGCATCACCCACGTGCCTTACAACGATCTGGCCGCGCTCAAAGCTGCTGTTTCCGACAAGACTTGCGCGGTGGTTCTGGAGCCGATCCAGGGCGAAGGCGGCGTACTGCCGGCCGAGCTGTCTTACCTGCAAGGCGCCCGTGAGCTGTGCGATGCGCATAACGCGCTGCTGGTGTTCGACGAAGTCCAGACCGGCATGGGCCGCAGCGGCAAGCTGTTCGCCTACCAGCATTACGGCGTGACCCCGGACATCCTGACCAGCGCCAAGAGCCTGGGCGGCGGTTTCCCGATCGCAGCGATGCTGACCACCGAAGACCTGGCCAAACACCTGGTCGTCGGCACCCACGGCACCACGTATGGCGGCAACCCGCTGGCGTGCGCGGTCGCTGAAGCGGTGATCGATGTGATCAACACGCCCGAAGTGCTGAATGGCGTTAATGCCAAGCACGACAAGTTCAAGACCCGTCTTGAGCAGATCGGCGAGAAGTATGGCCTGTTCACTGAAGTCCGCGGTCTGGGCCTGCTGCTCGGTTGCGTGCTGAGCGATGCCTGGAAAGGCAAGGCCAAAGACATCTTCAACGCCGCCGAGCGTGAAGGCCTGATGATTCTGCAAGCCGGCCCGGACGTGATTCGTTTCGCCCCAAGCCTGGTGGTTGAAGACGCCGATATCGATGCCGGTCTGGACCGTTTCGAGCGCGCCGCGGCGAAGCTGACGCAAGCCTGATAGACCTTTCGACGCCTGACTGTTCAGGCGTCGTACCGAATTTTTGTACCGGGCCGGATCAAATGTGGGAGCGGGCTTGCTCGCGAAAGCGGTGGGTCAGACAGCAACGATGTTGACTGATGCACCGCTTTCGCGAGCAAGCCCGCTCCCACACTGATCTCTGTGTCTGCAATGACTTCCCGGTTATTTTCCTCATAGAGTTTTTCGAGAAAAGGAGTGACACCATGCTGGTGATGCGCCCCGCGCAAATGGCTGATCTGGGCGAGGTACAGCGTCTGGCTGCGGACAGCCCGATTGGTGTCACTTCCTTGCCGGATGACGTTGAACGCCTGAGCGACAAGATCGCCGCAAGCGAAGCTTCGTTCGCCGCTGAAGTCAGCTTCAACGGCGAAGAGAGCTATTTCTTCGTCCTCGAAGACACGGCCACTGGCAAGCTGGTCGGCTGTTCGGCCATCGTTGCCTCGGCCGGTTATTCCGAGCCGTTCTACAGTTTTCGTAATGAAACCTTCGTCCACGCCTCCCGTGAGCTGAAGATTCACAACAAGATCCACGTGCTCTCCCAGTGCCACGACCTGACCGGTAACAGCTTGCTGACCAGTTTCTACGTGAAGCCGGAGTTGGTGGGATCGCCTTGGGCTGAGCTCAATTCCCGTGGTCGCCTGTTGTTCGTGGCCAGCCATCCGGAGCGCTTTGCCGATTCGGTGGTGACCGAGATCGTCGGTTACAGCGACGAACATGGTGATTCGCCGTTCTGGGATGCCATCGGTCGCAACTTCTTCGACCTCAACTACGCCGAAGCCGAGCGTCTGTGTGGCCTGAAAAGCCGCACGTTCCTGGCCGAGCTGATGCCGCATTACCCGATCTACGTGCCGTTGCTGCCGGATTCCGCTCAAGAGGCGATGGGCCAGGTGCACCCACGGGCGCAGATCACTTTCGACATCCTGATGCGCGAAGGCTTCGAGACGGATCACTACATCGACATTTTCGACGGTGGCCCGACGCTGCATGCCCGCGTCTCGGGGATCCGTTCGATCGCCCAGAGCCGTGTTGTGCCGGTGAAAATCGGCGAGCCGGTCAAAGGCGCGGGTCGTCAGTATCTGGTGGCTAACGCCCAGTTGCAGGATTACCGCGCTGTTTTGCTTGAGCTCGATTACGCGCCGGGCAAACCCGTAACCCTGGATCTTGAAGCGGCCGAAGCCCTGGGTGTCGGTGAAGGTGCCAGCGTGCGCCTGGTGGCGGTTTAACGCCTGCTGCTATGCCTATAAAGAGTGAATGCTTAGTAAAGCAGCGAGTTTCACGGGTGGCTCAAGCGGCCCGTTTGAGGAGATAGCATGATTGTTCGTCCCGTACGCAGCAGCGATTTACCCGCCCTGATCGACCTGGCCCGCAGCACCGGTACCGGCCTGACCACCTTGCCGGCCAACGAAGAACGTCTGGCTCATCGGGTCGGCTGGGCCGAGAAGACCTTCCGCGGCGAAGCCGGGCGCGGTGATGCGGACTACCTGTTCGTACTCGAAGACGACAATGGCCGCGTGGTGGGTATTTCCGCCATCGCCGGTGCCGTCGGCCTGCGTGAGCCTTGGTACAACTTCCGGGTCGGCCTGACGGTCAGCGCCTCCCAAGAGCTGAACATCTACCGCGAAATCCCGACGCTGTTCCTGGCCAACGATCTGACCGGTAACTCTGAGCTGTGCTCGTTGTTCCTGCATGCCGATTTCCGCAGTGGCCTGAACGGCCGCATGTTGGCCAAGGCGCGGATGCTGTTCATCGCCGAGTTCCCGCAGCTGTTCGGCAACAAGATCATCGCCGAAATGCGCGGTGTGTCTGATGAGGCCGGGCGTTCGCCGTTCTGGGAAAGCCTGGGTCGGCATTTCTTCAAGATGGAATTCAGCCAGGCCGATTACCTCACCGGCGTGGGCAACAAGGCGTTCATCGCCGAACTGATGCCGAAATTCCCGCTGTACACCTGCTTCCTGTCGCCAGATGCGCGCAACGTGATCGGCCAGGTTCACCCGGACACCGAGCCGGCGCTGTCGATGCTCAAGAGCGAAGGTTTCAGCTATCAAGGCTACGTCGACATCTTTGATGCCGGCCCTGCGGTGGAATGCGAAACCACCAAGATCCGCGCGGTGCGCGACAGTCAGGCGCTGGTGCTGGCCATCGGCACTCCGGGTGACGACGCCACTCCGTTCCTGATTCATAACCGCAAGCGCGAAGACTGCCGGATCACTGCCGCACCAGCACGCTTCGCCGCCGGCACTTTGGTGGTCGATCCGCTGACCGCCAAACGTCTTCAACTCAACGCCGGCGATCAAGTACGCGCCGTTCCGTTGTCCGCTGCTCGGGAGTCGAAATAATGAATTCGCTATACATCGCCGGTGAATGGCTGGCTGGTCAGGGTGAAAGCTTTCAATCGGTAAACCCGGTGACCCAGCAAGTGCTGTGGGCTGGCGAAGGCGCCACGGCCGGTCAGGTCGAGTCGGCTGTGCAAGCTGCGCGTCAAGCGTTCCCGGGTTGGGCTCGCCGTACCCTGGAAGAGCGCATCAGCGTGCTGGAAGCCTTTGCCGCTGCGTTGAAGAATCACGCTGACGAGCTGGCTCGCACCATCGGTGAAGAAACCGGTAAACCCCTGTGGGAAGCGGCGACTGAAGTCACCAGCATGGTCAACAAGATTGCCATCTCGGTGCAGAGCTATCGCGAACGTACCGGCGAGAAGAGCGGCCCATTGGGTGACGCCACTGCGGTATTGCGCCACAAACCGCACGGTGTGGTGGCGGTGTTTGGTCCTTACAACTTTCCCGGTCACTTGCCAAACGGTCACATCGTGCCGGCGCTGCTGGCCGGGAACAGCGTGCTGTTCAAGCCGAGTGAGCTGACCCCGAAAGTGGCCGAGCTGACGGTCAAGTGCTGGATCGAAGCCGGTCTGCCGGCCGGTGTGCTGAACCTGCTGCAAGGCGCCCGCGAAACCGGTATCGCCCTGGCGGCGAACCCGGGCATCGACGGTCTGTTCTTCACCGGTTCCAGCCGTACCGGCAATCACCTGCATAAGCAGTTTTCCGGTCGTCCAGACAAGATCCTTGCGCTGGAAATGGGCGGTAACAACCCGCTGGTGGTGGATCAGGTCGCGGACCTCGATGCCGCTGTTTACACCATTATTCAGTCGGCCTTCATTTCTGCCGGTCAGCGTTGCACCTGTGCGCGCCGCTTGCTGGTGCCGCAAGGCGCGTGGGGCGATACGCTGCTGGCGCGTCTGGTGGCGGTCAGTTCGACGATTGAAGTCGGTGCGTTCGATCAGCAACCGGCGCCATTCATGGGCTCGGTGATTTCCCTCGGCGCTGCGAAAGCGCTGATGGATGCGCAAGAACATCTGCTGGCCAACGGCGCCGTGGCGCTGTTGGAAATGACTCAGCCCCAGGCCCAGGCAGCCTTGCTGACCCCAGGCATTCTGGACGTAACGGCGGTTGCCGATCGCCCGGACGAAGAGCTGTTCGGTCCGCTGCTGCAAGTGATCCGCTACGCTGATTTTGAAGCGGCGATCGCTGAAGCCAACGACACCGACTATGGCCTGGCGGCTGGTTTGCTGTCGGATTCCGAAGCACGTTATCAGCAGTTCTGGCTGGAAAGCCGGGCCGGTATCGTCAACTGGAACAAGCAGCTGACCGGTGCGGCGAGCAGCGCGCCATTCGGCGGTGTCGGTGCATCGGGTAACCATCGCGCCAGTGCCTATTACGCCGCAGATTATTGCGCGTACCCGGTGGCCTCGCTGGAAACCCCGAGCCTGACTTTGCCGACGTCGCTGACCCCAGGCGTGCGCATGTCGTAAGACCGACCCTTGTAGCAGCTGCCGAAGGCTGCGTTCGACTGCGAAGCAGTCGTAAATGGGTACACCGTGATTCTGGATCAGAATCGGGGATAGTTTAATTGCGGCTGCTGCGCAGCCGAACGCAGCCTTCGGCAGCTGCTACATAGACCGCATCCAGATGCCTATAACAACAGATTCTCGTGGAGCCTCGCTGATGAAATCCTATGAAGTCAATTTTGACGGTCTAGTGGGGCCGACCCATAACTACGGCGGCCTGTCCTACGGCAACGTCGCATCCCAGAGCAACAGCCAGCAGTCTTCGAACCCGAAGGAAGCCGCGCTGCAAGGCCTGGCGAAGATGAAAGCGCTGATGGAAATGGGCTTTCAACAAGGCGTTTTGGCGCCACAAGAACGTCCGGACGTCACCGCATTGCGCCGACTGGGTTTCAGCGGTACCGATGCTCAGGTGATCGAGCGCGCCGCCAAAGAGGCCATGCCGCTGCTGGTTGCCAGTTGCTCGGCGTCGAGCATGTGGGTGGCGAACGCCGCCACGGTCAGCCCGAGCGCCGACACCGCCGATGGCCGCGTGCATTTCACCGCCGCCAACCTCAACTGCAAATACCACCGCAGCATCGAACACCCGACCACCAGCCGCGTACTGGGGGCGATGTTCGCCGATCAGAAGCACTTTGCTCACCACGCCGCTTTGCCAGCCGTGGCGCAGTTCGGTGACGAAGGGGCGGCCAACCACACCCGTTTCTGCCGTGAATACGGTGAAGCTGGCGTCGAGTTTTTCGTGTTCGGTCGCAGCGCGTTCGACACCCGTTATCCGAATCCGCAGAAGTACCCGGCACGCCAGACGCTCGAAGCGTCCCAGGCTGTCGCGCGTCTGCACGGCCTGAGTGATGACGGCGTGGTCTATGCCCAGCAGAACCCTTCGGTGATCGATCAGGGCGTGTTCCATAACGACGTGATCGCAGTGGGTAACGGCGAGGTGCTGTTCTATCACGAGGACGCCTTCCTCGACACCGAGCAGATGCTGGCTGAACTGCAAGGCAAACTCGCAAAAGTCGGTGGGAAATTTCAGTCGATCTGCGTACCGCGTTCCGCGGTCACCGTGGAAGACGCGGTACGTTCCTACCTGTTCAATAGCCAGCTGCTGTCGCGTCCTGACGGCTCCATGCTATTGATCGTGCCGGAAGAATGCCGTGGCAACGAGCGTGTCTGGCAGTACCTGCAAGGCCTGACCAGTTCTGGCGGCCTGATCCGCGAAGTGAAAGTTTTCGATCTCAAGCAGAGCATGCAGAACGGCGGTGGCCCGGCTTGCCTGCGGTTGCGCGTCGCACTTAACGAAACCGAACTGGCGGCCGTCAACCAAGGGGTTATCATGACGGCACCGTTGTACGGCACATTGACCGAATGGGTCGACAAGCACTACCGCGACCGCATGACCGAAAACGATCTGGCGGACCCGCAATTGCTGCTTGAGTGCCGGACGGCACTGGATGAACTGACGCAAATCCTTAAACTGGGCGCGGTTTATCCATTCCAGATCAATTGAACGTCGAGAGCGTAAAACACATGAGCGATACCCTGCAGCTGATCCTTGAAGACACCGACGGCACGCAACTGGAAACTTCCTGCACCCGCGTCGCGGTCATGTGGCAAGGCAAAGAGCTGTGGATCCAGCAGGACGGCCGCGGCCAATTGCTGATCGGCGTAGACGTTGAAGAAGGTGACGCTGAATACGCCAACCTGCTGCTGCGCCCATTGGCGACTAATCTGGTAAGTTTGCAACTGGAGATGGAACCGGCCGACGTCGGTGATGATGAGGACCACGTACACGGCCCGGATTGCAATCACGACCACTAAGGAAACCGCTCTATGCTCGCCCTCGGCAAACTGCTTGAACTGACCCTCGCCGGCCGCGAACCGGCGGAGAAGACTCAACTGACTGTCGAAGGCGTGCGGATGCGCTGGTTGAGCGAAGGTGCGCTGGAAGTCCGGCCACCTGAAGCCCGCGACAATGGCCTGGACCTGCTGCTATCGGCCGGCATCCATGGCAACGAAACAGCGCCGATCGAATTGCTTGATCGCCTGTTGCATGACATCGCCCGCGGTGACTTGAAGCCGTGCGCACGTATTCTGTTTCTGTTCGGCAACCCCGAGGCTATTCGTCGCGGTGAGCGTTTCATCGAGCAGGACGTCAATCGGCTGTTCAACGGTCGGCACGAACAAACCAGTGGTTCCGAGGCCTTGCGCGCTTGTGAGCTGGAGCGGCTGGCGGCGACTTTCTTCAGCCTGCCGGACCGCAATCGCCTGCACTACGACCTGCACACGGCGATCCGTGGCTCGAAAATCGAGCAGTTCGCCCTGTACCCCTGGAAAGAAGGTCGTCAGCATTCACGTCAGGAACTGGCTCGCCTGCGCGCCGCCGGCATGGAAGCGGTGCTGTTGCAGAACAAACCCTCCATCGTCTTCAGCTCCTATACCTACGACAAGCTCGATGCCGAGTCCTTCACCCTGGAGTTGGGCAAGGCCCGGCCGTTCGGGCAGAACGACGGGGTCAACGTCGATCTTCTTGAAACCCGCCTGAAGCAGATCATCGAAGGCACCGAGCCGCCAATGACCGACGACGGACTGGATGGCTTGCAATTGTTCAGCGTCGCGCGGGAAGTCATCAAGCACAGCGATAGCTTCCGCCTGAACCTGCCGGCGGATATCGAGAACTTTTCAGAGTTGAAGGTGGGGTATGTACTGGCCGAGGATATCGCCAATACCCGCTGGGTCATCGAAGAGCAGGGCGCCCGGATCATCTTCCCCAACCCCAAGGTCAAGAACGGCCTGCGCGCCGGCATCCTGATCGTGCCGACCACCGACGAAAACCTCGCGTAGGCACAACACATGATCGTTCCCACGCTCCGCGTGGGAATGCAGCCCGGGACGCTCCGCGTCCCAATAGCGGACGCAGAGCGTCCATTGAGGCATTCCCACGCAGAGCGTGGGAACGATCATTCGACTAGACCGCTACCGCGCGAGGCTCACTACGACGCAACGCCCGCATCTTGTGCAGCGTATCCGCGCAAGTCTTCGCCGCTTCCTGGCCTTTGTGCACGAAATGCTCGAAGAAGAACTTCTGATGTTCTTCGCCGGCATGGAAGTGATGCGGGGTCAAAACCACCGAGAACACCGGCACTTCGGTTTCCAGCTGCACCTGCATCAGGCCGCTGATCACCGACTGGGCGACGAATTCGTGGCGATAGATGCCGCCGTCGACCACCAGGCCCGCCGCGACGATGCCGGCATAACGACCCGACTTGGCCAGCAGTTTGGCGTGCAGCGGGATTTCAAAGGCGCCGCCGACTTCGAAGAAATCGATGTCCGATTCCTGATAACCCTGAGCAATCATTTCGGCGACGAAGCCTTTACGGCTCTGATCGACGATTTCCTTGTGCCAGCAGGCCTGGATGAACGCGACGCGCTCGCCCTGATGGTTTTTGCTTTTGCTATCGATTGCGGTGGGTTGCATGTTCTGACTCCTGTTTGTGTGAAAAACAGGGCGTTATGAATCGAATGGGATTTAAGGGTACGCAGGCACAAGTGCCTGCGGACGGCGCTTTGGTACAGAGCCTAGGCGGCGCCAATCCCGTTCTCTCTTCATCCGGACTATGACCGTCGGCCCCGGGATCACACCGGGTCTGCTGACCTTGCCGCCATCACAGCCATTGCCGTGCTGCCGCCAAGCGCTCGCGGGCTATGCGCATTGCGCGCAATTACCGCCGGTGGGGAGTTACACCCCGCCCTGAGAACGTTTTGCCGCCAGATTGTTTGGCGGCGAAGCGTTTTTAACACATATTTTCGGCGCGCGCATAGGCAATGCCTGTCACGAAACCTGTGGGAGCGGGCTTGCTCGCGAATACGGACTCCCAGTCGACAATGATGTTGCCTGACACACCGCCTTCGCGAGCAAGCCCGCTCCCACATGGATTGCGCTTTTTCGAAGGCGTAATCAGTCTTTTCCTCGCGCAAGGCTTGATTATTTGTCGGCATGACCGCAGTAATTCCCTCCTGAAAAGGGATTTCCCCCTGCTTACCGAGGCCAGATTCATGAGCGTTATCGATCTTCGCAGCGACACCGTCACCCAACCGACCGCAGGGATGCTCGACGCGATGGCCAATGCAGCCACCGGTGACGACGTTTATGGCGAAGATCCGACGGTCAACCGTCTGGAAGCTGAACTGGCAAAACGACTGGGTTTTGCCCAGGGGCTATTTGTCCCGACGGGCACCATGAGCAACTTGCTCGGCCTGATGGCCCACTGCGATCGCGGTGACGAATACATTGTCGGACAACAGGCTCACACCTATAAGTACGAAGGGGGTGGCGCGGCAGTGCTCGGTTCGATCCAGCCGCAGCCGCTGGAAGTGCAAGCCGATGGTTCGCTGGACCTGACGCAGGTCGCCGCGGCAATTAAACCGGATGACTTCCACTTCGCCCGCACTCGTTTGCTGGCGCTGGAAAACACCATGCAGGGCAAGGTTCTGCCGCTGGAGTATCTGGCCCGGGCACGCCGTTTAACTCATGAAAATGGCCTGGCGCTGCATCTGGATGGCGCGCGGCTCTACAACGCGGCAGTCAAGCTGGGTGTCGATGCCCGAGAGATCACTCAGCATTTCGATTCGGTTTCGGTTTGCCTGTCCAAAGGTCTGGGTGCGCCGATCGGTTCGGTGCTGTGTGGCTCGGCCGAGTTGATCGCCAAGGCGCGGCGTCTGCGCAAAATGGTCGGCGGCGGCATGCGCCAGGCCGGGATTCTCGCCGCGGCGGGGCTTTATGCGCTGGATAACAATATTCAGCGCCTGGCCGACGACTATGCCAATGCGCACTATTTGGCCGACGGCCTGCGAGCAGCGGGCTATGAGGTCGAGCCGGTGCAGACCAACATGGTTTACGTGCAAATGGGCGACAAGGCCGAAGCGATCAAGGCTTTTGCCGCGACACGCGGGATCAAGCTCAGCGCTGCCGGTCGTCTGCGAATGGTCACGCACATGGACGTCAGTCGTGCGCAAATCGAGCAAGTCGTCGCCACATTTGCCGACTTTTCTCACAACTGACCGTGTTAGCCGTCCAATTGACTGTTTCTATCGTATAAACACGCTGTACCCCGCGCGCAGGGCCGATATAATGCGGCCCTTTGCCGTCGCTTCGTCTGTTGACGTTTCGCACAGGCCTTTGGCCGCAGCCTCCGTGGAAGAACCTAATGAAAAGCGCAGAAATCCGTGAAGCCTTCCTTCGCTTCTTCGAAGAGCAAGGCCACACCCGTGTAGCCTCCAGCTCTTTGATTCCGGGCAACGACCCAACCCTGCTGTTCACTAACGCGGGGATGAACCAGTTCAAGGACTGCTTTCTGGGCCAGGAAAAGCGCGCGTACACCCGCGCTGTAAGCAGCCAGAAATGCGTGCGCGCCGGCGGCAAGCACAACGACCTGGAAAACGTCGGTTACACCGCCCGTCACCACACCTTCTTCGAAATGCTGGGTAACTTCAGTTTCGGTGATTATTTCAAGCGTGACGCCATCACCTACGCCTGGAACTTCCTGACCTCCGAAAAGTGGCTGAACCTGCCCAAAGAAAAGCTCTGGGTCACCGTCTACGCCAGCGATGACGAAGCGTACGACATCTGGACCAAAGATATCGGCGTGCCGGCCGAGCGCATGGTTCGCATCGGCGACAACAAGGGCGCGCCGTACGCGTCCGACAACTTCTGGACCATGGGCGATACCGGCCCATGCGGTCCTTGCACCGAGATTTTCTACGATCACGGCGCCGACATCTGGGGTGGCCCACCGGGCTCGCCGGAAGAAGACGGCGACCGTTACATCGAAATCTGGAACAACGTGTTCATGCAGTTCAACCGCACCGCCGATGGCGTGTTGCACCCGTTGCCAGCGCCGTCGGTGGACACCGGCATGGGCCTGGAGCGGATCAGTGCCGTGCTGCAGCACGTTCACTCGAACTATGAAATCGACCTGTTCCAGAGCCTGCTGAGCGCATCGGCCAAAGCCATCGGTTGCACCAACGATGCTCAGGCTTCGCTGAAAGTCGTGGCTGACCACATCCGTTCCTGCGGTTTCCTGATTGCCGACGGCGTGCTGCCGTCCAACGAAGGTCGCGGTTATGTGCTGCGCCGGATCATTCGTCGCGCTTGCCGTCATGGCAACAAACTGGGCGCCAAGGGCAGCTTCTTCTATCAGATCGTTGCGGCCCTGGTCGCCGAGATGGGCGAAGCGTTCCCTGAGCTGAAATCCCAACAGGCGCACATCGAACGCGTCCTGAAAGCCGAAGAAGAGCAATTCGCCAAGACCCTGGAGCAGGGTCTGAAGATCCTCGAGCAGGATCTGGCCGAACTCAAAGGCGACGTAGTGCCGGGCGATGTAGTGTTCAAGCTTTACGACACTTACGGCTTCCCGATGGACCTGACTGGCGACATCGCTCGCGAGCGCAGCCTGACCATCGACGAAGAAGGTTTCGAGCGCGAAATGGAAGCCCAGCGCGTCCGTGCTCGCTCCGCCAGTTCCTTTGGCATGGACTACAACAGCCTGGTCAAGGTTGATGTGGCCACCGAGTTCACCGGTTACACCGCTCACAGCGGTTCCGCCAAAATCGTTGCTCTCTATAAAGACGGGCAATCGGTTGACGTGCTGAGCGAAGGCGAAGAGGGCGTGGTCGTTCTCAATCAGACCCCGTTCTATGCCGAATCCGGTGGTCAGATTGGTGATTGCGGCTTCCTCCAGGCTGGCGCTGCGCGTTTCGACGTGCGCGACACCACCAAGACCGGCGGAGCGTTCCTGCACCACGGTGTGCTGGATTCGGGCAGCCTGATCGTGGGTGCTCCGGTCGAGACTCATGTCGATGCCGACGTGCGTCACGCGACGTCGCTGAACCACTCCGCCACTCACTTGCTGCACGCTGCGTTGCGTCAGGTATTGGGCGAGCACGTTCAGCAGAAGGGCTCGTTGGTCGACAGTCAGCGTCTACGCTTTGACTTCAGCCACTTCGAGGCGATCAAGCCTGAGCAGTTGAAGGCGCTGGAAGACATCGTCAACGCCGAAATTCGCAAGAACTCCGAGGTTGAAACCGAAGAAACCGATATCGAAACCGCCAAGCAAAAAGGCGCCATGGCGCTGTTCGGCGAGAAGTACGGCGACAGCGTACGCGTGCTGAGCATGGGCGATTTCTCTGTCGAGTTGTGCGGTGGTATTCACGCCGCCCGTACCGGCGACATCGGCCTGCTGAAAATCATCAGTGAAGGCGGTGTAGCCTCCGGTGTGCGTCGTATTGAGGCATTGACCGGCGCAGCAGCGCTGGCCTACTTGAACGCGGCTGAAGAACAACTCAAGGAAGCGGCCAACCTGGTCAAGGGCAGCCGCGATAACCTGATCGACAAGCTGTCGGCTGTGCTGGAGCGCAACCGTCTGCTGGAGAAGCAACTCGAGCAGTTGCAGGCCAAGGCGGCCAGCGCGGCGGGCGACGATCTGTCGGCTTCTGCCCTGGACGTCAAAGGCGTGAAAGTGCTGGCCGTGCGTCTGGACGGTCAGGACGGCAAGGCGCTGTTGGCGCTGGTCGATCAATTGAAAAACAAACTCGGCCGCGCAGTGATCCTGCTCGGCAGTGTCCATGAGGAAAAGGTCGTACTGGTTGCAGGCGTGACCAAAGACCTGACTGGCCAACTCAAAGCCGGTGATTTGATGAAACAGGCTGCTGCGGCAGTGGGCGGGAAGGGCGGTGGTCGTCCAGACATGGCGCAGGGCGGTGGTACTGACGCTGGCGCACTGGATGCCGCATTGGCCCTGACCGTTCCATTTGTAGAGCAGGGTTTATAAGGCAGTGTGCCTGGCCCGCGGTCTAGTGGCGGGCCAGAACGCTGTTTGAGTGATTATTGGGCGCCCTTCATGGGCAGAGGCGGCTTTGAAATGGCTTTGATCGTACAGAAATTTGGAGGCACCTCAGTCGGCACTGTCGAGAGAATCGAGCAGGTCGCCGACAAGGTTAAGAAATTCCGCGAGGCGGGCGATGACCTGGTGGTTGTGCTGTCTGCAATGAGCGGCGAGACCAACCGTCTGATCGATCTGGCCAAGCAAATCAGTGGCGACGGCCAGCCGGTTCCTCGTGAGCTGGATGTGATCGTATCCACCGGTGAGCAGGTGACGATTGCACTGTTGGCCATGGCGCTGATCAAGCGTGGCGTGCCAGCGGTGTCGTACACCGGCAATCAGGTGCGGATTCTGACGGATAGCGCGCACAATAAAGCGCGTATCTTGCAGATTGATGACCAGAAGATTCGCGGTGACCTGAAGGCCGGTCGTGTGGTGGTTGTCGCTGGTTTCCAGGGCGTCGACGAGCACGGCAATATCACCACCCTCGGTCGTGGCGGTTCCGACACCACCGGCGTGGCGCTGGCGGCAGCCCTGAAGGCTGACGAATGCCAGATCTACACCGACGTCGACGGCGTCTACACCACCGATCCGCGTGTGGTGTCCGTGGCTCAGCGCCTGGACAAGATCACCTTTGAAGAGATGCTGGAAATGGCCAGCCTCGGTTCCAAGGTGTTGCAGATCCGTGCGGTGGAATTCGCCGGCAAGTACAACGTTCCGCTGCGCGTACTGCACAGCTTCAAGGAGGGTCCGGGCACCCTCATTACTATTGATGAAGAGGAAACCATGGAACAGCCGATCATTTCCGGCATCGCTTTCAACCGCGATGAAGCCAAGCTGACCATCCGTGGCGTGCCAGACACCCCGGGCGTGGCGTTCAAGATTCTCGGCCCGATCAGTGCCGCGAACATCGAAGTCGACATGATCGTGCAGAACGTTGCGCACGATAACACCACCGACTTCACCTTCACCGTGCACCGCAATGACTTCCAGGCGGCGCAAACCGTGCTGGAAAACACTGCTCGCGAGATCGGTGCCCGTGAAGTCATTGGCGACACCAAGATCGCCAAGGTCTCGATCGTCGGCGTCGGCATGCGCTCCCACGCAGGTGTGGCCAGCCGTATGTTCGAATCCCTGGCGAAAGAGAGCATCAACATCCAGATGATCTCGACCTCGGAAATCAAGGTGTCCGTGGTGATCGAAGAGAAGTACCTGGAGCTGGCTGTGCGCGCTCTGCACACGGCTTTCGAACTGGATGCGCCAGCCCGACAGGGCGAGTAATACGTTCCCCCAAGGGCGCGGTCTGACCGCGCCCTTCGTTTTTTTGAATGGCGCGTACCAAAACTGTTCTTTTGCTCGCGCTAGTCAATACTCAGGCATGTAGGGCTGCGATCGTTCTGGTTGTAGGTCGAATGCCTTTTTTTTGCAGACTGTTGTCCCTGAAATGAAATGCGTGAGGAGAAAGGTATGCTGATTCTGACTCGTCGGTGCGCAGAAAGCCTGATTATTGGTGATGGCGAAATCACTGTGACCGTGCTCGGCGTAAAAGGAAATCAAGTGCGTATCGGTGTGAATGCCCCGAAAGAGGTTGCTGTGCACCGTGAAGAAATTTACCTGCGTATAAAGAAAGAGAAGGACGAAGAACCAAGCCATTAATTTTTATCGTTTTTTATGTTTGCAAACGGGGAAAAGGTTGGTTAAGATACGCCCCGTGTTGCGGAGAGCTGGCCGAGTGGCCGAAGGCGCTCCCCTGCTAAGGGAGTACACCTCAAAAGGGTGTCGGGGGTTCGAATCCCCCGTTCTCCGCCATTATTTGCGTAGTACGTTGTAATCTGGCTTCTTCGGTAAGTTGTTGAAATTACTAGAAAAAGTGCTTTACAAAAAGATTTAACGGCCTATAATGCGCGGCAACAAATGCACTCGTAGCTCAGCTGGATAGAGTACTCGGCTACGAACCGAGCGGTCACAGGTTCGAATCCTGTCGAGTGCACCATTTAAGAGTTGTTTGCAGTAATGTGAATAACTTGGCTTCAACCAGTTGTGATCTGGTATAAAAACACAAATGCACTCGTAGCTCAGCTGGATAGAGTACTCGGCTACGAACCGAGCGGTCACAGGTTCGAATCCTGTCGAGTGCACCAAACACCAAAAAGCCCGCGTTTAACGCGGGCTTTTTGCCGTCTGCGATTTGGCTTTTCCTTTAGTACAACCTTTCTCGTCGAACTCGACATGAGCACTGCGCCCTCGCTTGTTGTCGTAGCGATAGCTTATGGCTGAATTGCGGGTGGTGATTTTGTCGGGTTTGCCGAGCGCACTTTCGACGTCCTGCTGGCTCATGCCGGCAACGACCCGCTGATTGATGATCGCTATGCGGCGTTCCTTCGCGCTGAGCAGATCTCCACATCTGCCTTCGGATTGACCAGCGACCGTAGGCTCTCTCCTTTGCAATTTCGTACCTGATATTTCGCGAGACTCGGCCTCAGGCATCAGGGGCGTCACGCTGCCTGGCAGGAACGTGCGTACGTCGTGTGCTGAGAGGCTTTCTCCTGCCGTACAGCTCAAGGTTGTGAAGGTGATGTGCCCATTGGCGGCTTCGCACCGGTGAACGGTCGTGGCGAGCACCTGGGGCGGCAGGCAGAGCAGGGCGGCAAGCAAATAATGAGCAATCGATGGCATTCGACGTCCTCCATGACGGTCTTCATCAAGGGTAGTCATTACATTTTCAGGTGGCGGTGTGTTTTCTTTTCAGGATGAGTCGTCGCAGTTTCATGGATCAGGATGGCGCTCAGGTTTATCTCGCAAGCACTTGTTTCAGCCGCGATTTTTTAACGTTTAAAACCGTCAGGCGGTGTTATCATTGCGCCCGTCAGCCCCGCCGGGGCTTGTGGAATACCTCCATGGACTTACCCAGTAGTTACTCGTTACCCCGTTTTTACAATCATGAATTGACTGATTGATCCTTCCGGCGTGCCCCGCTGCTGGGAGTGGAGTTCGCCTATGTCTGAAGTTGAAGTAAAGAAAACGCAGGAAAGCTTGCAGGACCGCCTCGCTCAAGTCGTTGAGCTGCTGCAGCGCCAGCGAGTGGTCGAAGACCTGACTCATCGCCAGGAAGGTCCGCATCACGACCGGGTCGAGAACCTGGTTCACCGGCAAAACCTCGTCGAGTTGCAGCGCAAGCTCGATGATCTGCACTCCGCCGACGTTGCCTACATCCTCGAAGCCTTGCCGCTGGACGATCGCCTGACGGTCTGGCAATTGGTCAAGGCTGATCGCGACGGCGACATTCTGCTCGAAGTATCCGATTCGGTTCGTGAAACCCTGATCGCCGACATGGACGATCACGAGCTCCTGGCGGCGGCCAAGGACATGGATGCCGACGAACTCGCTGACCTGGCCTCCGAGCTGCCGCGAGATGTCGTCCACGAGCTGATGGAAACCCTCGATAATCAACAGCGTGAGCGCGTCCGCTCCGCGTTGTCCTATGACGAGGAGCAGGTCGGTGCGCTGATGGACTTCGAGATGGTGACTATCCGTGAGGATGTCAGTCTCGAAGTGGTTTTGCGTTACCTGCGTCGTCTCAAAGAACTGCCAAGCCACACCGACAAACTGTTCGTGGTCGATTACGACGGCGTGCTCAAGGGTGTGTTGCCGATCAAGCGTCTGCTGGTCAACGACCCGGAAAAGCAGGTGTCGGAAGTCATGGCCAGCGACCCGGTGAGTTTTCATCCGGATGAAGACGCTTACGAGGCCGCTCAGGCGTTCGAGCGTTACGACTTGATCTCGGCGCCGGTAGTCGACAAGAACGGCAAGCTGATCGGTCGTCTGACCATCGATGAAATGGTCGACCTGATTCGTGAAGAGAGCGAAAACGAAGTTCTCAACATGGCGGGTCTGCGTGAAGAAGAAGATATTTTCGCATCAGTCTGGAAGTCCCTGCGCAACCGTTGGGCCTGGCTGGCGATAAACCTGATCACCGCGTTCATTGCATCGCGGGTGATCGGCCTGTTCGAAGGATCCATCGAGAAACTGGTAGCACTCGCGGCATTGATGCCGATCGTTGCCGGTATCGGTGGCAACTCGGGTAACCAGACAATCACCATGATCGTTCGGGCCATGGCGCTGGACCAGGTCAGTACCGGCAATACGTCGCGGCTGATGCGCAAGGAGTTGGCGGTTGGCCTGATCAATGGTCTGGTCTGGGGCGGCGTGATTGGTGTGGTGGCCTATTTGCTTTATGGCAGTTGGTCCCTGGGCGTGGTGATGACCGCCGCCATGACGCTTAATTTGCTGCTTGCGGCGTTGATGGGGGTTTTGATTCCGATGACCCTGGCGCGGCTTGGGCGCGACCCGGCAATGGGTGCCAGTGTGATGATCACGGCCATGACTGACAGTGGCGGCTTTTTCATCTTCCTCGGGCTGGCGACGATTTTCCTGCTTTGATGTCCTGTTTTAAAAGAGCCCGCCAATCGGCGGGTTTTTTTTAGCCAAATTTCAGGCAAAAAAAAAAGCCAGCAATTACGCTGGCTTGAGCTTTCGGGATGAATCAGGAAGCGTCTGCGGCCATTTCGGCGTCATGGGCGATCAGCGAAACCAGAGCGTTTTGCTGGCGGTGGGAGAGCTGGCGGAAGCGCTGCAGCAGTTCGCGTTCATGCAAAGACAGTTCGGGGCTGTCCAGGCGCATGCTCAACTCTTCACCCAACGCGCCTTCCTGAATAAGGCTTTGCTCAAGGCGCGCGATGATTTCGGAGTTCATGCTGCGATGATGATTGCGAGCCACCTCGGCAATGCGTTCACGCATTCCGTCTGGCAGACGTACGACGAACTTGTCAGCCGTACGGCTGGAATAAATTGCCTGTTTCAATGGGCGCATATATTTAACCGGTTAGTTCAGGGGAGCGGTTCTCGGGATAGGCCGCAGGATGTCAGATAGGACAAGCACTCCGGCCAAATGTTCAACCTGAATTGATAGAGGCGCGCATCATGCCTCAAATTAGCCAGATCATTGGCGTCAATTCTGTGACAAATATTGATCTGGGTAAAGGCTTAATGCCAGCACCTATTACCAGAAATGCGGACTGGTTTGAAAATAATCCATGAGTCCGAATGACTGACCGCGTCCTCTTGCCCGACAGGTGATGCCCGAAGACGCCTGAAGGTGCATGCTATGCGGATTCGATCCTTGTTCCTTACCTTATACAGGATAGTGGCAAATGGCCGATTTACTAGTCTGGGCGTATGGCGCGGGATGATTTCAGGATGGGTGGCAGGCTAATTTATTTAATGGGGCCTTCGGGATCCGGCAAGGACAGCCTTATCGAAGCTGCTCGCGAGCCGCTGCGCGCACGCAATTGTGAAGTCGTGCGTCGCGTTATCACACGCTCGGCGGAATCGTTGGGTGAAGACGCCATCGAGGTGTCCCGCGAAGAGTTCGAACAACGCAGGGCCGAAGGGGATTTTGCGCTGTCGTGGCAGGCCAATGGGCTCAATTACGGTATTCCTGTGCGCGTAGACCAATGGCTCGCGGACGGTCGCGATGTGTTGATCAACGGTTCGCGCGGGCACCTGGCAGAAGCGCAACAGCGCTATCCCACGCTATTGCCGGTGCTATTGACGGTCAAGGATGAAGCCCTGCGCGAGCGCCTTTTACGGCGGGGGCGTGAGAGCCCGGCAGAAATTGAAGCAAGACTGCGCCGTAATGCGCTGTTTACGGCTGATGAGTCAATCGATGGTATGCAGATCTGTCGACTCGATAACTCCGGCGACCTTACTGTAACTGTCGCCAATCTTCTGGAGCTGCTGAACCTCAGCGCAAAACCGGATCGAACTTGATCTTGCGCCCGGCGATCAACGCCAGCACAAACAGTGCACCGAACACGGCGCAAGCAATCAGGGGCAGGGTAACGACCGTGTCCTCGACCAATGACAAATGAAGGATGCCACTCAGTAAGGCGAGGACGAAAAATCCTGCGGCTGATTTGGACATGCTGTGCTCCTGATGGGGGGATTTCAAAATACCAAGCGTTCGAAAGACTGTGTGCGCAACTGAATAGTCTCTTGGCTCACCTCTTGGCCGACAACACTGCGTTGATCGTTCGTGACTGCCAATTGAGGCGTTTTTTGCAGCTGTAGGTAATGAGGTATGCGTTGAGCAATTGTCGTAGCGTCGTTTTCAGGGAAGAAATGAAAACCCAACAGAACCGCCAAAGCGACCGCGTTCGCGATTAAAAGCGCGCTGTTCATGGGGCTGATCTCCTGTGTTTGTTGAAAACAGTCGAAGCAGCCCGCATGCCAAAAGTTTAACGACTATTAAATCCTTTAAAAACAATGAATTAAGATATTTTTGCAAAGGGTCTGTATTGCATTTTGCAATGATGGCATTTTGCGGTGATGCAAATTGCACGGTAAACAAAGCCACGCTCTCGTGAGGCGTCTGCCTACACTTAAAAAGCCCTACGGACGACATGACAAAAGCGGGCCTGCCCGTTAACATGCACGCCGTCCATCGCTGCGCATTCCTTTGCGGGCGACTTGTGTCTCAGTAGCTCAATTGGATAGAGCATCCCCCTCCTAAGGGGAAGGTTGGCAGTTCGAACCTGCCCTGGGACACCATATATTTGAAAGCCCCACGCAGAGTGATCTGGTGGGGCTTTTTTGTGGCTGTCTGCAGCGATGGATTCAACTCCAGCCCAACATCAAGCCGTCAGCGTATGGTCAGCCTCCCCAAACCAGGTGCGCACCAGATCGGTACCACTCGTGCCAGTGTTGGCAAGAACCGCCACATCGGCGAAGTTCGTACCATTGGCTGCACCGTCGGCATCCACCTTCACGGTGATGTCGCTGCCTGATTGCGTCAGTTGGACGAAGTCGGACGCCTGGCTGATACCGCTAACGAAGTTGGCGCTGAGCAGTGCAGAGAGGTCGAGTGCGTCGCCTTCGGCGAAGTTGTAGTCGAGGATGGTGTCCCCGCCTTCCGCCGCGTTGAGATAGGCGAACATATCGGCTCCCGCGCCACCGCTGAGCGTGTCCTCCCCACCACGACCCGCCAGGATGTCGTTGCCGTCGCCGCCACTGAGTACGTCTGCCGCCATGCTGCCCACGAGTGTGCCACTGGATGCTCCGTTGTAACTGACTTGGGTACCGGCCTCACCGTCGGTGACCTGGAAGTCCTCCACTGTGTAGTGCCCTAGCAGGTTCACCTCGGCCCGGTGCATGCCGTCGTCCACCGTCAGCAGGCCGCCGCTGCCAGAGGCGTTGACGCTGTAGCTGAGCTGGGTGTTGGCGCCGAAGGCGAGATCGCCGAAGGTCAGCATGTCATCGCTTTCCAGACCGAGGATGCCGACCAAGGAACCTGCCGCTTCGGCCTGTGCGATTACCAGTGTGCCCGCGCCTTCGCCGTGGAAGGCGACGGACCCGTGTGCTGCGCCGGAAAAGGTCAGGGTCGCGTCGCCGTCGATGGTGGCGCTGCCGTTGCCCATCACGTCGGCCAGCAGGCGCATGTCGCCACCGTTGGCCCATAAGTGACCGGAGTTTTCGACCGCACTGGCCACCGTCATGCCGCCTTCACCCGTGGACTCCAGCACGCCGCTGTTGGTGATGGTGTGGGTGCCGGTGTCGAGCACCAGGCTGTTCAGCCCGCTGGCCAGGATCAACCCCGCATTGACCAGCACCAACTGCCCGGCGCCCAACTGGCCTGCACCGGAAATGCGGTTGTCGACGTTGGTCAGGACAGTGTCGGCGCTGCCACCGAAAATCACGTTCTGCGCGCTGTCGGATAACAGTACCTGGCCGCCACCGGTCAAGGTTGCACCGCGGAACAGAATCTCAAGATTGGTCTCGCTGCCTGTGGAGCCGAGTTCGATGGTGCCGCTGTTATGAATGCTGCCACCGAACGGCATGATCGCGCCGTCGGCAATGGTGAGGGTACCGGTATTGGTCATGACCGGATCCACATCGAACTGGAAGTTCGCTTCGCTCACGTCCGCCGCATCGACACCTTTCAGGGTGACCGACTGGCCGGATCCGATGCTGACCAGCGCATTGCCGTTGGCGTCGTTAGTGATGCTCAAGTCAGCAAAGCTGTTGATGCCCGGGAAGCCGATCAAGTCGATTTTGTCCGCCGCCGCATCGAAGCTGTGGATGACATTGTTGCCGATCGGCTGGGCGAAGACGAACAGGTCGGCGCCGCTGGAGCCGGTGAGGTTGTCGTCCGCTGACAGGGCGAAGATCGGTGAGCCGGGGGCGTAGGCTTCGACGTTGTCGGAGATGAAGGCGTTGCTAATGCTGCCATCGGTATTGGTCCAGGTCATGTTGACATCAAGCACCAGCGCACCGGCGAAGTCGGCCGGGGTTGTCACGGTCAGTGAGCCGGGATCGCTGGTCTGCACGGTCCAGGTGCCGTCGCGGTTGTCGGTTCCTGCATTGAATATCCATCCCGAGGGAACACCGCTGATCGTCACCATTATCGGGCCGTTAATTTCGGCCAACGGAATGTTGAGGGCTAGATTGATGGGTTCGCCTGCCACACCTGCCGGGAGGTTTGCACTAGTGCTGTACGCAACGCCCGTATTACCAGCCAAGTCCGTGTAGGTGTTTGCAACGCTGGCTTTTACAGATCCATTGCCATTGCTGCTGAATCTTGTGAAGTCCACTGTATAAGTATTGCCACTACCGGAGAAGTTGCTGAGGGTTCCACGGCCTGCCGTGACACTGACATCATTGATATCGAAATTAATCACAGCTTCACTGAATGTGATGGTTATTGTGCCGCTACCGGTGTTCCCTAACACTGGGGCCGCGGTTATGGAAGTCACCGTCGGCGCCACGGTATCAACTGGAGTCTCAACTACGTTCTGCACGTTTACCGTAATTGTCTGCGTGTCGGTTCCGCCATTGCCGTCGGCCACCAGAACGTCCACAACATAGGCATTGTCACCGTCAGCACCACCGACATCCTGGGCATTCTCGTAATCCGGCGCCGAATTGAACGTCAGCACCCCGCTTGAACTGATCGAGAACTTGCTGAAGTCCGTCCCGGCCGTATTCAGGATCGAGTAGCTCAGGGTTTGCGCCGGAAGATCAGCATCGGTCGCCGTTACTGTCGTGACCGCCGTGGTGTTCTCCGCCACATTGACCGAAGCCGTCGCACCACCACCGTTGGAGGTGATCACCGGGGAGTTATCGTTGACTCCCGTCACGGTCACCGCGATCGCCTGGTCGTCAAACAGCGTGCCGTCCGACGCCCGAACAATCACGTCATAGACGTTGTTGATTCCCGAGTCAGTCGGCGCTTCAAAGTTGGGTGCAGAAACAAAGCTCAGCGCGCCGGTGCCTGAAACGATCGAGAACTTCGCGGCATCCGCTCCGCCGACGATGCTGTAGCTCAGGGTTTGCGCCGGCAGATCAGCGTCGATCGCTGCCACCGTCGTGACCACCGTGCTGTTCTCCGCCACATTGACCGAAGCCGTCGCACCACCACCGTTGGAGGTGATCACCGGGCTGTTGTCGTTGACGCCCGTCACGGTCACCGAGATCGCCTGGTCGTCAAACAGCGTGCCGTCCGACGCCCGAACAATAACGTCATAGACGTTGTTGGTTCCCGAGTCAGCCGGCGCTTCAAAGTTGGGCGCAGAGACAAAGCTCAGCGCGCCTGTGCCTGAAACGATCGAGAACTTCGCGGCATCCGTTCCGCCGACGATGCTGTAGCTCAGGGTTTGTGCCGGAAGATCAACGTCGGTTGCTACCACCGTTGTAACTGCCGTGCTGTTCTCCACCACGCTGACCGAAGCCGTCGTACCACCGCCGTTGGAGGTGATTGTTGGCGAGTCGTTGCTGCCGTTAATGGTCACCGTCACCGCAGTCGCGGTGCCGTCGGCGCTAAGTACCGTGAAGGTGTCGGTCAGGCTGTCGCCGACATTGAGTGCGTCGAAGGCCGAGTTGGCGGTATAGCTCCAGTTACCCGCGGCATCGATGGCGAAGGTTCCGTTGGCGCCGGCGGTACCGGATTGGGCCTGGAAGGTTTCCGGGCTGTCGATGTCGCTAACGGTGAGACTGCCGCCGGTGGTGAGTGGGGCATTGGTTTCGGTCAGCGTGACGCTGGCTGAGGACAGCACTGCGGCGTCGTTACTGCCTTTGATGGTGACGGTCACCGAGGTCGCGGTGCCGTCGGCACTGAGTACCGTGAAGCTGTCGTTCAGGTTGTCGCCGACATTGAGTGCGTCGAAGGCCGAGTTGGCGGTATAGCTCCAGTTACCCGCGGCATCGATGGCGAAGGTTCCGTTGGCGCCGGCGGTACCGGATTGGGCCTGGAAGGTTTCCGGGCTGTCGATGTCGCTAACGGTGAGACTGCCGCCGGTGGTGAGTGGGGCATTGGTTTCGGTCAGCACGATGTTGGCCGAGGACAACACGGCGGCGTCGTTACTGCCGGTGATGTGGACTGTGACCGAAGTGAGGGTGCCATCGGCACTGCTCACGACGAAGGTGTCGGTGTAGGTGGTGCCGGCGACGAACTCGTTGTGGGCGGAATTGGCGACATAGCTCCAGGCACCATTGGTGCCGATGGAGAATTGGCCGTAACTGCCGGCGGTGTTGGGTTGGGCGACGAAGGTTGCGGCGCTGTCGATGTCGCTGATGGTCAGGGTGCCGTTGGTGGTCAGTGGGGCATTGGTCTCGGTGAGGTTAGCGATGTCGGCGGACAACACGGCGGCATCGTTGGTGCCGAGGATATGCACGGTGACCGAAGTGAGGGTGCCATCGGCACTGCTCACTGAGAAAGTGTCGGTGTAGGTGGTGCCGGCGACGAACTCGTTGTGGGCGCTATTGGCGACATAGCTCCAGGCACCATTGGTGCCGATGGAGAATTGGCCGTAACTGCCGGCGGTGTTGGGTTGGGCGACGAAGGTTGCGGCGCTGTCGACATCGCTGATGGTCAGGGTGCCGTTGGTGGTCAGTGAGGCATTGGTCTCGGTGAGGTTGGCGATGTCGGCGGACAACACCGCGGCGTC